>NZ_JAIUMC010000173.1 GCF_022565775.1 Natronospirillum sp. | reverse complement strand
GGGGTGTTGATCACCGAGCTGGTCTTGACGCCATTGGGTGTGCCCAGCATCAGCAGGTCGGCGCCGCGATTGGCGAAGAGGCCGTTGGTCACCACGCCCACTATCGCATTGATGTCGTTTTCCAGCTTCTTGGGGTCGGTGATTTTCAGGTTGTGTACATCCAGAATCACATTGCCATTGTCCGTCACCACGCCCTGACGATAGACCGGCTGACCACCCAGGCCCGCCAGCTTGCGTGCCACATAGGAGCGTGCCATCGGAATCACTTCGACCGGCAACGGGAACTTGCCCAAGACGTCGACTTTCTTGCTCTCGTCGCAGATACAGATGAACTCGCGCGCCACCGCCGCCACGATCTTCTCGCGGGTCAGGGCCGCGCCGCCGCCCTTGATCAGATGCAGATGTTCATCTGCCTCATCCGCCCCATCGATATAGAACGGCAGTGAGTCGACATCATTCAGCTCGAAGATTTCGATATCTCGCGCTTTCAGGCGTTTTGCGGTTTCCTCGGAGCTGGCCACCGCGCCGCGAAAGGACCCCTTCAGGTCGCCCAGTGCTTCGATGAAATAGTTGGCCGTGGAACCGGTGCCAATGCCCAGCACCGTGTCCTTGTTGATCTGCCCGCGAATCTCTTCCAGCGCTGCCTCGGCAACCGCTTTTTTCATGGCATCCTGATTCATCTTGAATCTCCCGAATCGTGTTTTGTGCAGTATAACCCATTGGCGGCCACTTCTCTGCGTGTGTGGCTTCTTCGGATGTGGCCTGTTCTGCTACACTGCGGCGCTCACTGACAACAGCAGTGACTCGGAATCGGATCGGAAGAGAGCGCCATGACCCTTGAGGACTACGTCAAGAAAATCCTGAACAGCCGGGTGTACGAAGCTGCCCGCGAAACACCCCTGGAATTCGCCAAGAATCTGTCCAGCCGTCTCGACAACGAGATCTGGATCAAGCGCGAAGACCTGCAGCCGGTGTTTTCGTTCAAGATTCGTGGCGCCTACAACCGCATGGCGCACCTTACCGATGAGCAGCGCGAGCGCGGTGTCATCTGTGCCTCGGCCGGGAATCATGCGCAGGGCGTTGCCTATGCGGCCCGCCAGTTGAAAACGCGCGCCGTGATCGTGATGCCCAAAACCACCCCCGAAATCAAGGTGCAGGCGGTGCGCTCGCATGGCGGCAAGTACGTCAAGGTGGTGCTGCACGGGGATGCCTTTGACGATGCCTCGGACCATTCACGCAAGCTGATGGATGAGCAGGGGCTGACTTATATTCACCCCTATGACGACCCGGACACCATTGCCGGTCAGGGCACCATCGCGCGCGAGATCCTGCATCAGCATAATCAGCCGCTGGACGCCATCTTCATCTGTGTTGGCGGCGGCGGTCTGGCGGCGGGTATCGCCGCCTATATCAAGTACCTGCGCCCGGAGATCAAGGTAATCGGCGTCGAATTCGAGGAGTCGGCCTGTCTTGCAGCAGCCATGGCCGCCGGCAAGCCGGTGAAGCTGGAACAGGTCGGGATATTTGCCGACGGCGCGGCGGTGGCTCAAGTCGGCAAAGAGGCCTGGAAGATCTGCCAGCATCATGTCGATGAGGTGATCACGGTTACGGCTGACGAGATCTGTGCCGCAGTCAAGGACATGTTCGACGATACCCGCTCGATTGCCGAGCCAGCGGGTGCCCTGGCCATTGCCGGGATGAAAAAGTATGTCGATCGTGAAAGCACCCAGGGTGAAACCTATGTGGCCATCTGCAGCGGCGCCAACATGAATTTCGACCGGCTGGCGTTTGTCTCCGAGCAGGCCGAGGTCGGTGAGCAGCGGGAAGCCATCCTTGCGGTCACCATCCCCGAGCGCCCGGGGGCCTTCCGGGAGTTCTGTTCGACGGTGGGCAAGCGCCCGGTGACCGAATTCAACTATCGGTACGACGATGACCATGCCGCCAACATCTTTGTCGGCATCAAGGTGCAGGACCGGGAAGAGAAGGTCGCCCTGATCGAGGCGCTGGAGGGGGTCGATTACAAGGTACTCGACCTGTCGGAAAACGAAATTGCCAAGACCCACATTCGCCACATGGTGGGTGGCAAGTCGCATCATGCCGCGGACGAAGTGCTGTATCGCTTCGAGTTCCCGGAACGCCCGGGCGCACTGATGAACTTCCTCAAGACTCTGGGCGGGCGCTGGAACATTTCATTGTTCCACTACCGCAACCATGGCGATGCCTACGGGCGCGTGTTGTGCGCTTTTCAGGTACCGCTCGACGACCGCAGCCAGTTTGAACAGAAGCTGGAAGAAGTTGGCTACACCTGGTGGGCGGAAAGCGACAATCCGGCGTATCGGATGTTTCTGTAGAAGCTGTGAGTCGACAGATGACAGTCGACGGTCGACAGTGGGATTTAGACGACAGTGCACGGTCGACAGTGAAAGCTTGACAGTATTCGGTGGTTTGGCAAGGATCCTACTGTCTACTGTCTACTGTCTACTGTCTACTGTCTACTGTCTACTGTCTACTG
>NZ_JAIUMC010000172.1 GCF_022565775.1 Natronospirillum sp. | reverse complement strand
TGGCAAAACCACGCTGCTCAAATGTCTGATGGGGTTACTGACCCCAACGGCTGGTGAGATCAAAGTAGACGGCCAGCCCGTGCACCAGATGCCGGACTATCGGGCCTCCATTGCGGCCGTGATGCAGGATGAACAACTGCTGAGTGGCTCCATCGCGGACAACATTGCCTGCTTTGACCCACAGCCAGACATGAGCCGAGTGCAGGAAGCGGCGCAACTGGCCGCGATTCATGAAGACATCATGAGCATGGCCATGCAATACAACACCCTGGTAGGTGACATGGGCACCAGCCTCAGCGGTGGGCAGAAGCAGCGCGTGGTGTTGGCCCGGGCTCTGTACCGTCAGCCCCGCATCCTGTTTATGGACGAGGCCACCAGTCACCTGGATGCGGACAATGAACAGCGGGTTAATGACAATATCCGTCACCTGAACATGACCCGCATCATCGTGGCGCATCGCCAGGAGACCATTGAGTCTGCGGACCGGGTGATAGCGTTGGCTACCAGTGTGTGAACCCACTCACATAACGCGGGATACTACCCCTAGGGGTAGTCGCCAGCGCCGCTCGTTCGCGGTAGATTGGTAGTAAGCGATCCATTAACCCCATGTGCCGATAACCGGCCAGGATAGTTGTCGCTGGGAGTATTCAGTCAGTGGGTCAGCGCGTGACGGTGATGCTCCAAGGCAGCAAGGCGTCGATATCTTCGTCGGTTTTGGCCAGCGGCAGTTGCTCGAAGACCTGCTTCAGGTAGTGATACGGTTCCAGCCCATTGGCTTTGGCGGTCTCCATGATCGAATACCAGGTGGCACTGGCCTTGGCTCCGTTGACAGTGTCCGAGAACAGCCAGTTTTTTCGGCCCACGACGAAGGGTCGGATCGCGTTTTCTGCCCCGTTGTTGTCGATGGGCAGGTGGCCATTTCGGGTGTATTCCATCAGCCCGCCCCAGCGTGACAGCGCGTAGTTGATCGCTATGCCGAGTTTGGTCTTCGGCGGCACCTGCAACTGCTTTTTCTCCAGGGTGACCTTCAGTTTATCGAGGACCGGAACGGCTTGCTTCTGACGCTCGGTTTCCTTCTCAGCTGCCGTGCTGTTCTTGATCCGTTTTTCGATGGCGTACAGCTTGCGCAACTCGTTGAGTATGGCGGTGATCGCCGGGCTTTTCTTGCCTTTGGGCAAGGCTTTCTCAGCCTCCACGAACTTACGCCGGGCATGGGCCAGGCACTGGGCATGTTGCAGACCCAGTGACGCGACCACCTTGTCATAGCCGGGGTAACCATCGGTCATCACCGCACCACGGCAGCCCGCCAGAAGATCATGGGCGACCTGGCCACTGCGGCTGGCACTGTAATGGTAGAGCGTAACATCTCGTCGTCGCCCGGTGTCATCGGGTGGTGATAAGCCCCGCCGTACCCACATGTAGGATTGACTGCTGGCTGATTTGTCCGGCTCCTTGTTGACCTGTAATCGGGTCTCGTCGATCAACACCGTGGAAGCGGACTGGATGGCCGCTTCGAACCGCTCGATCAGCGGCTGCATTTGTTCCCCGGCCAGTATATGCCAGCGCGCTAGAGTGTTTCTGGGAATGTCGATGTCGTGGCGGGCCAGGATGTTCGATTGCCGGGCCAGCGGTACACTGTCCTGGAACTTGCTGGTCAGTGTATAGGCCAGCAGCCCAGGGCCCGCATTGCTCTTGGGCAAGATGACCGGTGGCTTCTCAGCGGTCTGTACCCCGTGTTCTTCACAGCAGGGGCAGGCGTACTGGTGGCGGATATGCTGCTCAACGTACAGCTTGGCCGGAATGAACTCCAGCCGCTCACTGGTCTCGCCACCGATGCGCTGTTTGGCTTCACCGCAGTCACAGACTTTGTCCGCTTCCGGGAGGTCATGTTCAATGACTTCCCGCGGCAGATGATCCGGCAGCGGCTTGCGACCGGCCTTGCTCTGCTTGTTGCGGGTGTAGGTGATTTCTTCGGTGTCCGGCTCCGATGCCTCAGCTTCCTGTTCAAGCGTCTCGATCTCTTCGGCTTCGTTGAACAGGTCCGCTGTCGGGTCATCGGTCTGCTTTTCCGAACGACGCCCATAGCGTTGGGTGGCCATCAGGCGCAGTTGCTCCTGCATGGCCAGCATCTGCTCGATCAGTTGGCCTTTCGGCATCGATTCCAGGGCTTGGGCGTCGTACAACTTCATGGTAGGAAGCCTACCAGAAAGCCCGTCAAATGGGGTTCAAGACTGTTTCAAAGTACAGTGGAGAGTGCGGTTTGAGCCGCTCCACATCGATGCCATCGAGCAACCAACTGAGTTGTTCCGCGTTCAACTCACCGAGCTGTTTTGGCCACTTGAAGCGCTGCTTCTCCAGACGCTTGTACCAGAGCACAAAGCCGTTGCGCTCCCAGTACAGCAGTTTCACCTTGTCGCGCTGGCGGTTGCAGAACACGAACAGGGCCGGTTGGAACGGCGAAAGCGCCATTTCCAGTTCCACGATGGCCGACAGGCCATCAATGCTCTTGCGCATGTCACAGGGCTCGCGAT
>NZ_JAIUMC010000171.1 GCF_022565775.1 Natronospirillum sp. | reverse complement strand
AGCCCACGGCCTACAATTGAGCCACCCTGTAGGCGCCGGCCTTGGCCGCGCTCGGAGCGACGCCAACCTTCTCCCGCCACCCAAAAATGATACACTGCATGCCCACTTACGCTTACTCAGACCCATGGACAAGATTTCCCAATACGAGATTCTGCTGCGCGCCCTGAAATCCGAGCGGTTTGTGTCTGGCAGCGCCCTGGCGGAAACGCTGCAGATCTCGCGAACGGTGGTCAACCGACGCCTGAAAGAGCTGGCGGACATGGGTCTGCGGGTGCATGCGGTCACCGGCAAGGGCTATCATCTCGCCGACCCCTTCACGCTGCTGGATGATCCACCGGCCGACTTTCCTGCACAGATTCTCTGGTATCGCCATCTGCTGACCACCTCGACCAATGAGGACGCGCTTGCCCTGTCTCGGTTGCAGTCACGTCCGGTGCTGGTGGCGACCGAGTATCAGACGCAGGGCCGCGGGCGTCGCGGTCGTGCCTGGCAAAGCGAGTTTGGCAAGGATCTGGCGTTCAGTCTGTGCCTCCCGCTTTCCGCGCCTGAGACGCTGCGCCCGTACAGTCTGGCCGCCGGTGTGCTGCTGGCGGAAGCGTTGCGTGACTTCTGTGGGGTTCCCGTATCGGTAAAATGGCCCAATGACCTGCAGGTGAACGGTGCCAAGCTGGCTGGAATTCTTACCGAGCTGCATACGATGGATGAACGAACCTGGATAGTGCTGGGCATTGGCATGAATGTGAACAGTCAGGAGTTGGGCAAACTGGATCAGGCGGCAGTGTCTCTGCGGGACCTGCTGGCTTCTCCTTTGGATCGCAGTGCGTTGCTGGCCAGGCTGGCAAAGGCGCTGGCGGCGGCGCTGGGCAACGACTTCGATACCGACTGGCACAAGCAGTGGCCTGCTCTGGATGCACTGGCGGGCAAGCCAGTACAGATAGAATCGGGAGATCGATGTCAGTTAGGCACTGCTGCGGGCGTCGCGCCTGATGGTGCGTTGTTGGTGGATACTGAAGTGGGCCAGAAAAGAATTACCGGGGGGCAGGTCAGTGTCCGTGCGCTCTGATACTTTGTTGCTTGATCTGGGGAATACCCACCTGCACTGGCGCCGCGGCCTGGTTGATGGCGTGCTCGATCTGACAGCCAAAGGGGAAGGCTGGCCGTTTCCTTTGCAGGGCATACGACGTGTGGTCTGGGCGGCGGTCGGTCCCAGCGACCGTCTGGCAGGCTTGCGCAGTGCGCTTGAGTCTGTGACCTGGCAGCAGTGCGCCAGGCCGGAGCTGCCACTGCTCGCTACACACTATGATTCAGGGCAGTTGGGCATTGATCGCTGGCTGGCTATGCTGGGTGCCCAGCGTCGGCTGGAGGAAGACGGGCACACCTGCATTATTGTCGACGCTGGCACGGCACTGACGCTGGATATGATTGCAGAGTGGGCGCATGTTGGTGGCTGGATCATGCCCGGCTACCATCGATGGCATGATGCATTGTATGCTGGTACGGCTATTTCACCGGCAGCGGAGTCCAAGTCGACCCATGAGCCGGGTCTGCGTACTGCCGCTGCGATTGCCAATGGCTGGCAGGCAGCCATGACGGCGGTGATTCGGGAGCAGGTGCAGAACAGACCGGACGCTGCACTGGTGCTGACCGGCGGGGATGCCTGGCGTCTGCAGGGTTCATTCCCGCAATCCAGGCTGTGGCCTGAACTGGTGTTGGATGGTCTGGCTATCTGGGCCGATGATGATTGAGAGGACGCTATGCGCTGGATCGCCATTTCACTGGTCGTAATCAACCTGGCCGTTGCCGGATGGTATCTTTGGCAGCCTTCAGCGGCGCCAGAAGCTGCAGCCCTGCAGACAAAGGGCGGCTTGCCCGAACTGACCTTTGGCAATCTGCGCACTGAGCGCGGCTCGGATGCCCTGGATATTCCTACCCTGACGACCCTGGACAACGGTTCGCCCGACGATCCGCAATGCGCCTTCATTGGTGTCTTTGCAGATGAAAGCAATGCGCAGACAGCGCAACGTCGGCTGGCTGCTCTGGAGATCCAGTCCGAAGTATCTGTTGTCGAAGTCCCAGACGAGCCATTGTGGTGGGTGCACCTGGAACCCGCGAGTACCACAGCGGATGCGGAGCGCCGGTTGCGCCAGCTCAATGAGCGCCAGATTGACAGCTTCCTGGTCTCCGAGGGGGAGTTCAGGAACGCTATCTCGTTGGGCTATTTCCGCAGTCGGGACAATGCGCTCACCCTGCGCGATCAGTTGCAGTCGTCAGACGTGGAGGCGCAACTGAGGGAGATTCAGCGGTACCGCGCAACCTACTGGCTGACCATCCAGCCGGAACATGCCGCCATGATGGGCGAAGGCAGTCTGTCCAGTATCCGAGCTTCCCAGCCGGACATTGAAATGCGTGAAGCCGACTGTGGCTGGTTGCAAAATGCATAAGAGTTGTTAGTATTCGCTCGGCTTGTAAATCAGGGTTTGCGTTTCGTTGCAGGCTAATTCTAAGTGACTGTTAAGCATGATCTTTTCTTGACAGTGCTTTGGGGTTCAGCGAGAATGCGCATCCGCTTTGGAGGGGTTCCCGAGTGGCCAAAGGGAGCAGACTGTAAATCTGCCGCAATATGCTTCGGAGGTTCGAATCCTCCCCCCTCCACCAATTTCGGCTGCGGGTATAGTTCAATGGTAGAACCTCAGCCTTCCAAGCTGATGATGCGGGTTCGATTCCCGCT
>NZ_JAIUMC010000170.1 GCF_022565775.1 Natronospirillum sp. | reverse complement strand
CCCGGCAACCTGACCCCGCGCCCGCAATGCCGCCTTCATCTTGTCGTTGGCGAACTCGTCCAGCGGCTGCCGTTGGCTGTTGTCCGGATCTTCCAGCCCGGCAGAACCAATGACATCGACCAGACCAGCCTTGTTGGTCTCACGATTCAGCACCTTGGCGGTCAGGCGCAAAGCACCGAATAACTGACTGAGCTCGCGCGCTTTCTGTGGATCACTCTTTTGCTGGTGCACCAGAAACTCGCCCAGAGTCACCAGACTGTTAGTGCTCATGCCTGGGCCGCTCACTCAGCGCCTCCGGGAAATTCCTGCAGGAAGGACTCCACCTTTTCCACCATATTGTGAGAACCGATGTAATACGGCACGCGCTGATGCAGCTCAGTCGGTTCAATATCCAGAATGCGCTGATGTCCGTCCGTGGCCTTGCCGCCGGCCTGCTCAGCCATCCAGGCCAGCGGATTGCACTCGTAGAGCAGGCGCAACTTACCGTTCGGTGCATTGGCGTAGGACGGGTACATGTAGAGCCCGCCCTTCAGCAGATTGCGATGGAAATCTGCCACCAGCGAGCCGATGTAGCGCGAGGTATAGGGACGGTTCTCTTCCGGCACGATCTCCTGGCAGTACTTCAGGTAACGCTTAACGCCCTGCGGGAACTTCAGGTAATTCCCCTCATTGACCGAGTAGATCTGCCCCTGATCGGGTATTCGAATGTTTTCATGGGACAGATAGAACACGCCAATGGATGGGTCGTAGGTGAACCCGTGCACACCGCTGCCTGTGGTATAGACCAGCATGGTCGACGAACCGAAGATGACATAACCCGCCGCAACCTGCTGATTTCCGGGCTGCAGAAAATCCTCCAGCACCACCGGACTGTTCAAGGGTGATTTGCGTCGATACACCGAGAAGATGGTGCCGATGGAAACGTTGACATCGATATTGGAGGAGCCGTCCAGCGGGTCGGTCAGCACGACATATTTGCCGCTTTGCGAATAGGGGTCCTCAAAGGCAACAAAGCTGTCCTCTTCCTCGGAGGCCATACCGGCGACATGTCCCCGCGCCATCAGCGCCGCTTTGACCTTGTCATTGGCAAACACATCCAGCTTCTGCTGTTGCTCACCCTGCACGTTTTCAATGCCCGAGGATCCAATCACATCGACCAGACCGGCCTTGTTGATCTCCCGGTTGAGGACCTTGGCGGCGAGCTTGATAGCGGCAAAAATCTGATTCAGCTCACCGGTCGACTCAGGGTGCTCGGCTTGCTTGGAGATGATGAACTCATCCAGGGTTATGAGTTGACTCATGACATCAGTGTCCTGAAGGCAGTGGCGCCCTGCCTTTCACCAGCATGGTCGCCTTGATGGGTTGATAGCAGTCTTTGGTTCTGAGGCAGTCAGCCGTCGAACGACATTTGCCACAGATTGCGTTATTTGGACACTCTTCTGGCACCACCGAATACAGCTTGGCAAGAAAATCCGGTGTCAGTGATGCCGTCGGTATCTTCATCATTATCAGACTTCAACTTTACACCGAAATAGTGCTTGGGCCCACCCCGCAAGCATGAATAAAAAGCCGCGAAAACAGGTTTTTTGTTCAAGATCACCGTGGAACTGGTACCGAAAATGTCTTAATCGATTAAGTTGCACCCTCTGAATACAGCCCCGTCATACTTGACTTCAAGCAGCGCAATTCAGCACTTGCCGAAACCATCTCCAGAGGTATAGGATAAAAACACATCTTGTCGGAGCGCCTGCTTTTTCATCACGAAAAACAGGCTGAGATCGCATTTTGCGGGATCCGTGGAACCTGAACGAGTTAATGCTCGCGGAGGGAACAGGAACATCAAACCTGCCACACCACCACGCTCAGCGCGGTCACTCCGTCTTTCCTTTCACTCACTGGGATAAAGACTGGAATGACGCAAGCAGACCCATCCATCAAACCTGAACACGCACAACCTGCCACTCAACAGCGCACGGCGGAGCGAGTCGCCCGGCTCAGTGCCGACGTAACCGGACCATTTCCGGCTTCAAGGAAAATTCACCTGCCTGGCTCCAGACCGGATATACAGGTCGCCATGCGTGAAATAACACTCAGCCCGACCCGAATCGGCGACCAGGCAGAGTGGGAAGACAATGCGCCACTGCCTGTATACGACACCTCCGGCCCATACTCCGATCCCGACGCCACCATCAACGTGCGGGCTGGACTTCCCAAGCTGCGACAGCCTTGGCTGGAGGTACGAAATGACACCGAGTGCACTGATGTCATCGCCAGCACCAACAGAACTGCCTTCTCCGAGCACCATTTTGATGGCGAACACCTGCCACGCAAGGCCAAGCATGGTCACAATGTCACCCAGTTGCACTATGCGCGCAAAGGTATCATTACCCCGGAGATGGAATACATTGCCCTGCGAGAAAACCAGGGTCGTGAACGTATTCGCGACGCCAGCCTGCACCAGCAGCACCCGGGGCAGGCCTGGGGAGCCAACCTCCCCGAGGCAATCACGCCCGAATTCGTGCGTCAGGAGGTGGCGGCTGGCCGGGCCGTGATACCGGCCAATATCAATCATCCTGAAAGCGAGCCCATGATCATAGGGCGAAATTTTCTGGTCAAGGTCAATGCCAATATCGGCAATTCCGCAGTCACGTCCAGCATCGAAGAAGAAGTCGAGAAAATGATCTGGGCCACGCGCTGGGGTGCGGATACGGTCATGGACCTGTCGACCGGACAGAACATTCACG
>NZ_JAIUMC010000169.1 GCF_022565775.1 Natronospirillum sp. | reverse complement strand
GTTATCTGGGATCTCGTCGGCTAAAAACTTTTCAAAATGGTTTATCCTTTTAAGGCTAATCTTATTTTCTGAGCGAAGGAAAATTATTAGAATTAAGGCCATCTTCGAAATCAAGAAAGCAGTAAATATTGCCAGAATATAATTGCCCATACAAGGTCTCCTACAAATGGACCCTCTAAAGTAAGGAGAGCCCATAGAGCTATATCAACGCCATGAAGTGACAATAGTTGTAATAACTCCTACTGCCTTGACAGACGACGAGGTCATTTCATCGTTATCAAGTTCGCCAGCCCAGCCATTACGCTCAGCCGAGCCGTGTTGTTAGCCATGCCTCAGTACCGGATTTTGGTGCACCCGGCCGGACACTTGAAGATGCTGAGCGGATACTCCACCTTGACCCGCAGCTTGGTTTTGCTTTGTTCGAATTTTTCTTCACAGTTGTCCTTGTTCAATTTGCGGCGCATGCGGTGGTATTCGGCATCCGTAAAACTTAGCTGATCCATGGTGTCGTCTGAGGTTGCTGAGCGATGTGTCGAATTTCACGGGAATCAAGTTATTAATTCAGAGGTTCCCTACACGGGAGAGCCGCAATAACGAATGCGATCGGCAATGCGATCAGATACAATTGTATTTCTTCCCACCCGGAATACCCGTTCAAATAGTTGACCATCTCAATAGCGAACACGGTAGCACCAAAAATTGCGAACGTTTCAGTCACGGCCCTTTGAAGCCTGATTTTTCTGACTTTGGTAATGAATTTATTCAAATTGTACATCAACTGCCTCGGTATCCTGAGTGACAGGTTGCTCTTGGGTATGCGTCAGATAGCAATAACACAGCGACAACACGCAGAGCTCGAACGCCAGTACCGGCAACCATATCAGGTGAGTGACGGTATAGACCCAGGGCACATCCTGGTTCGGGATGAGTTGGGTAAGCGTTGAAGTCACGAGTGGCAGAAGACCAATCAGCAGTATCAGACGATATTGAAAATGTGCAGACAACCGACGTGCATCGCTCCAACTAAAGGTTTCTCCGATTGCGATCGCGGGGAAGACCAGCATCAATCTGGCCATCAGGTAGGCGAGGGGAATCATCAGAAGAACCATGAAGACCCACTCAGCGATCACATCATTGTCGAACAGGGACCAGGTCGCCATGCCCGCCACCACAAAGGGTATCGACAGGACCATGAGAATCAGGGCAAACACGATCCCGTAGCCGAGGAACCGCCATTCACGACGGCCCCAGCGCCAGGTCTTGAGCTGGTGCGACTGTTCAGGGCCGAGTATGAACAACTGGTGGCAGTTGATGGCAACCATGATCATGGCCAGCCAGTAGATAGCTATCCAAGCCATGGTTTGCCAGTAGCCGTCGAAGGGCTGGCCTTCTGGCGGAACTGAGACGCCAAGGAAGGGTGCGACCAACAGCAGCAAAAACAATGGAATCGCAAATCGTGCCAGGTGGTGCAGATTGTCCAGTAGCTGTTGAAAGGCGAGCTTGAAGGTCAGTATAACGGGCAATTCAGGCTGCGCCAGATACTCTTCTCGTGTCATGGTTGTCATTCCCTTGTGTGATGATGGTCGGTTTGCGAGCGACTATGCCATCATCCAAAGGGGAATATAACGACAGAAGGTGACACTTTTGCTCTCAAAAGTGTCACCTTCTGTCGGGTTCACTGTCCCTGAGTAGTAATGCGGTGCTTTACGCCGTCGTTTTCATCCCGTCCGCAATCCGCTCGGCGATCATGATGGTGGGGGCGTTGGTGTTGCCGCCGATCAGGTTGGGCATGACGGAGGCGTCGACCACACGCAGGTTGTCCAGCCCGCGCACGCGGCATTCCGGGTCGACGACAGCCATGTCGTCACGGCCCATGCGACAGGTCCCGATGGGGTGGTAGACGGTATCCGTGCGCTGGCGGATGAGATGGTCGAGTTCGCTGTCGGAACAGGTGGATTCACCATAGAGCTCTTCGTGCCGAAAGGGTGCCAGCGGCGGGGTTTCCAGCAGGGCTTTCATCTGACAAACCCCAGCCTTGAGGGTGTCGAAGTCGTCCGGGTTGGCCAGAAATCCGGGGTTGATCTCTGGGGCGGCCAGTGGATCACTGGACGTCAGCCTGAGGGTGCCCCGGCTCTTCGGGCGCAGTACACAGACATGGCAACTGAAGCCATGACGCAGATACAATTTGCGGGCGTGGTCGTCCACAATGCTGACCACGAAGTGCAGTTGAATATCCGGTCGGTCGAGTTCCGGTCGGGTTTTCAGAAAGGCACCACCCTCCGCAAAGTTGGTGGTGAGGTAACCGGTGCCTCGCGTCCAGTAGTCGATCAGCCCCTTGGTGGTGTTCCAGATTCCGGCAGGCCCCATACCGACCAGTCGGGTGTCTTTGGAGCTATAGCCGGTGACATAATCGGGGTGATCCTGCAGGTTTTCGCCGACGCCGGGCAGTTCGTGGCGCAGGGGGATCTGATGCCGTGCCAGTTCTTCGGCCGGCCCGACGCCGGACAGCAACAGCAACTGCGGCGATTGCAGGGCACCGGCGCTGACAATCACTTCCTTGCGGGCTTCCAGCGTTTCCACCGTGCCCTTGCGCCGGTATTCCACCCCTCGGCAACGTTTGCCATCCAGTTGCAGACGGGTGGCACGGGCGCCGGTAATTACGGTGAGGTTCGACCGGGTGCGGGCGGGCTTGAGATAGGCCCGGGCGGCGCTCCAGCGGCGGCCGTTTTTCTGCGTGACCTGATACAGGCCGACACCTTCCTGTTCTGCCCCATTGAAGTCATCATTGCGGCGATGTCCT
>NZ_JAIUMC010000168.1 GCF_022565775.1 Natronospirillum sp. | reverse complement strand
AAAAAACGTCATCCCTGACAGCTCGACTCCGCACATCCATGTGCGGAGACGGTCTGCGGCTGAGTACACCGCCGTCCGGCGGCCCCGGCACGCGTCTGCAGGGTGGTACAGTGTAGGCGCGTGCCTTGGCCGCGCTTGGCGGCGTCAGCCGCCTTGTATAAAGGGGCCTTCAGACCCCCTCAAGGTCATCCAGAAACTTCTCGGCATCCAGCGCCGCCATGCACCCGGTACCGGCGGACGTAATGGCCTGCCGATACACATGGTCCATCACATCACCGGCCGCATACACACCCGGGATGCTCGTCTGGGTGGCATTGCCCTCGGAGCCGCTCTGTACCTTGATATAGCCGCCGGCCATATTCAACTGGCCGTCAAACAGCGAGGTGTTGGGCTGGTGGCCGATGGCGATAAACACGCCGTCCAGGTTCAACTCCCGGGTTTCGGCGCTGTCGGTATGCTTGATACGCACGCCGGTGACGCCCATCTCGTCGCCCAGCACTTCATCCAGTGTATGATCCCAAAGGATCTCCACATTGCCGGTACGCGCCTTCTCCATCAGCTTGTCGGCCAGAATCTTCTCCGAGCGGAAGCGGTCTCGACGATGGATGACCGTCACCTTGCTGGCGATATTGGACAGATACAGCGCCTCTTCAACGGCCGTATTGCCGCCGCCGACCACACACACCTCCTTGCCGCGATAGAAGAAGCCGTCACAGGTGGCACAGGCCGACACCCCTTTCCCCATGAACGCCGACTCGCTGTCCAGCCCCAGGTACTTGGCACTGGCGCCGGTGGCAATGATCAAGGCATCACAGGTGTAGACCGCCTGGTCGCCCTTCAGAGTGAACGGACGCTGCGTCAGTTCCGCCGTGTGGATATGATCAAAGATGACCTCTGTATCAAAGCGCTCTGCGTGGGCCTTCATGCGCTCCATCAGCGCCGGCCCCTGCAGGCCTTCGACATCACCTGGCCAGTTGTCGACATCGGTGGTGGTGGTCAATTGACCGCCCATCTCCATGCCCGTGATCAGAACTGGCTCGAGATTCGCCCGCGCGGCATAAACAGCCGCTGTGTAGCCGGCCGGGCCTGAGCCCAGAATCAGAAGTCGGGCGTGTCGGGTGTCTGCCATGGTGTGTTGGTCCTCTCAGTAGTTTGTTGAATGCCGTCGGCCAACTATGAAGCCTGCAAAAGGGGGAATTTTCAAATTGAGTGTCAATATGGGGGTGATAGTTCGTGCTGCAACCCCAACGCATGCCCTGTTTGGCACTAGGCCCCCAGCCACCAGCGAATCAGGATGGCAATGGCCAGCCACTGCCAGCGCAGACTGACAAACGTCTTCCACAGTGCGGAAAATGCCAGCTCCTCCCGGGTGCGGGTAACGAACTGCAGGCACCAACCATACAGGGACCCGGTCGCCGGCCCGGGGCGACTCAGAGACCACTGCAGCGAGGTGCGCGACTGGCGGACCAGACTGTAATGCAAGCCGACCAGTTGTGCCAGACGCAGATTCAGCACACGGTTCACCAGGTGCCGACCCGGCAGGGGCGTAAAGCGCAGCCACCACAGCAGCAGCACACCCCAGATTCCCCCCAGCGCAATCACCGGCAGGGGTACGAAATAGCGCCGCAGGCTGCGCGCCAGCAGTTCCGCCTGTTCCGGCGGGGCCAAAGCCCCACCCTGCTCCGGTTTCAGCGGTCGCCCGGCGAAAAGCAGCAACAACATGCCCAGCGCCAGTCCGGCGCGCCACCATCCCTCCAGATACCAGGCCGCCACACTGAGCAAGACCGCGAACGCCAGCACCAGCACGGGGGCCGTACCGCGCCCTTTCGCAAGGCGCTCGGCAATGGGGTACACTGACGACCCAAAGGGCTGCCAGCGCAGCAACAGCGTGCTGACCAGCAGTGCCAGCCCCAGCGTCAAAACCTAGCTCTCCGGGAAGTGTTGTTCATGAAACTGTTACCCGTCCCCTATGCGGACCGCCTGCGGAATCACATTGATGCCACAGTGGCTTTTGCATTACAAGAAGACCTCGATGGCATTGGTGATGTCACCGCTGAATTGATTCCCGAAGACCAGCAGGCCAGCGCCCGCATCATCGTCAGGGAGCCTGCCGTCTTCTGTGGTCGCCCCTGGGTCGATACGGTGTTTGCGCAACTGGATCGCGAAGTCAGCATTGACTGGCGCTGTGAGGACGGTGACACGGTGCGCGCCGACGCCATCATCTGCAAACTCAGCGGCCCGGCCCGCAGCCTGCTGACCGGCGAACGCACCGCCCTGAACTTCATTCAGGTGCTTTCCGGCACGGCTACCGAAGCCAGCCGCTATGCCAAGGCAGCCGCGGAACATGACCTGATTGTACTCGACACCCGCAAGACCCTGCCCGGGCTGCGTCTGGCTCAGAAATACGCCGTCTATGCCGGCGGCTGCGAAAACCATCGCCTCGGCCTTTATGACACCTACCTGATCAAGGAAAACCACATCGCCGCCGCCGGCGGCATAAAACAGGCCATCGAGCGGGCACGGGAACTGCGCACCACCCAACTGATTATTGTCGAAGTTGAAACCTACGAAGAATTCATGGTGGCACTGGATGCCGGCGCCGACCGTATCATGCTGGATGAACTGTCTGCAGAGGATCTGGGCAAGGTGCAGGCTGTTGCGACCGACATCCCCCTGGAATCATCCGGCAGTTTCAGTCTGGATCACCTGAAAGACGCCCGCAGCCGCTACGTATCGGTCGGCGCCCTGACCAAGCACGTCAGAGCCATCGATTTTTCGATGCGGATCGAGGACTGACCACAATCAGGCTACCGCCTAGTGTCCCGAGTGGTTAATTCGTCACGGTTCTGAGCCACTGAGCGCTCTGAGA
>NZ_JAIUMC010000167.1 GCF_022565775.1 Natronospirillum sp. | reverse complement strand
GTCAGGGACAAAAACGCCGGGAGCGTTTTTGCACGAGCGAAGCGAGCCCGCAGGGCCAGGCCCATGGACGGGCCTGGTATGAGTTTTTTGCGTGTCTGCGGTCAGTGCTCCCCGCCATCAGGCGGCACAACCCCTGGGCTGGGGCTGATTGTCGCGGTGCTTGACCGACTCCACAGCCTACCGCTCCCCGACCAGAGCCTGGCGATACCAGTCGACAAAGTTGATCACGCCGAACTCGTGAGTTTCCGAGTAGGGGCCGGGCTGGTAGCCCATTGAGTTCACGCCGAGCTGGTTCTGCTCAACCAGTTCCTTGTCCTGCCGGTTCGTGGCGTGCCAGACGTGGGTCAGGCGATCGACATCCACCTCGGCGTCCTTGTGCACCAGCCACTTGGTGGTCACCAGCGTCCTCTGCGCCGACACCGGCAGCACCCGAAACACAACCACATGATCGCTCTGCATATGGTTCCAGGAATTGGGCAGGTGCAGAATGCGCATTGAGCCCAGCTCGCGGCTTCTTATGCGTCCCAGCAATCGGCTGCTGGCTGTCTTGCCATCCATCGTCATGACCTGGGTACCCGATTTGAGCGGCATGCGCACAATCCGGTTGCGCAGCCCATGATCGACATGGTGATGCGGAATGCCCTCGGCGTCCCACTGTCGAGCCTGGCGTTCGTAATCTGCAATAAACTCCGGAGTAGCCCTGGGGTCGTTGGTGTCGTCCCATTCCAGCAGCGTACGCATCAACTCGGGATGGGAGCCGGCGCAGTGATAGCACTCACGGTTGTTCTCCAGCACCAGCTTCCAGTTGGCATGCTCCTCGATTGTGCTTTCCGCCACAACCCGGGTGTTGGCCATGTCATAGGGCGCCATATATTCATCCAGCGTCGACAGGAACTCATCAAAGGGCGGCGGTTCATCCGGCGTCAGGCTGACAAAGATAAAGCCACCGGCGTGCCGGCAATGTAACTTGCGCAGCGCAAATGCCTGTGGATCAAAATGCTCATCCATAGCGGTTCCGGTATACAGCAGATTGCCCTTCAGGTTGTAGGTCCATTGATGGTAGGGGCAGGTCAGGTTCGCCACCTTGCCTTTGGGCTGGGTACAGAGGCGTGATCCACGATGCCGGCATACATTGTGAAAGGCCTCGATGCCGCCATCACCGTCGCGCACGATTAGCACCGGGTTCTGTCCGATGTCCACGGTCAGATAGTCGCCGCGTGACGGTATTTCCGAAGTCATGCCGACGAACAGCCATTCGTGCTGAAAGATGGTTTCCATATCCAGACGGAAATAGGAAGGATCATTGTAAAACGGCTGTGGCAGTGACCATCCATGCGGATGATCAGCCAGTAACCCTGTGGCCGCCGAACGCGCCTGGTCCACCGTGGCATAGTTCAGGTTCAGCAGGTCCAGTTCCGACATGGTAGAGCGCCCTCATCAAGGTATTGTAATCGTGAAGGGCATCCCGTGATGCCCGAGCACGCTTATTGTCGTTGCACTCAGGGGGCTCGAGTTGCCCGCACGCGACACAGTCCGGTGCTGTTTTTACCAGCCGGTCCCGCAGCATGACTGGGCTACAGCAGATTGGTCGTGACAATCAAGACGCTGTCGTTTTCAGTACGACTCGGCGGTCTCAGTTGAGGAACAATGCGCTCTGACAAAACCGTACCATTGGTTGATTACCCGGAGTTCTGCACCCATGACCACCCTGCTTTCCGAGCCAGCGACTACTCTTTACAGCCACGAACTCAACACCCGGGTCTGGTCCAACGGCCGCCATCAGGTGAGGTGTGTGCGCATCATCCACGAAACGCATGACGTCAAAACCTTCTGCTTCAATGCCGAGCAGGCGGTCATGTTCTTTTTCAAGCCAGGTCAGTTCGTCACTCTGGAACTGGAGATCGACGGTGAGCAGGTCATGCGCTCCTATACCATTTCCAGCTCACCCTCGGTGCCCTACAGCTTTTCCATCACCATCAAGCGCATTCCCGGTGGCCGCGTGTCCAACTGGCTGCATGATCACCTCAAGGTGCATGACGAGGTAGTCGTCCACGGACCGACCGGCCTGTTCAACTGCATTGATCATACGGCGGACAAGGTGCTGTTTCTGTCCGGCGGTGTAGGTATCACGCCGGTCATGTCCATGGCGCGCTGGCTGTTTGATACCAATGCGGAGGTCGATGTGGCTTTCGTGCACAGTGCGCGCACACCGGCCGACCTGATTTTCCAGCGCGAGCTGGAACACATGAGTTCGCGCGTGGATGAGTTTGTTCTGCATCTGCTGTGTGAGCGAGTGGAGCCGGGACAGGCCTGGCCCGGTTATCGCGGATTTCTGGACCAGACCCGGCTGGAAATGATGGTGCCGGACTTCATGGACCGCCGGGTGTTCTGCTGCGGGCCCGAGCCCTACATGCGCGCCGTGCGAGAGCTTCTGCGCGCCAACGGTTTCGACATGGACTTCTATCATCAGGAGTCGTTCAATGCGACGCCTGTGGAAGCCAGCCAAGAGGCGTTGGAACATTCAGAACTGGCGGAACGTGAAGCCGAGATCGCCCAGGAGGCCACTCAATTCAGCGTGGTCTTAAACCAGTCAGAGGTGAGTGCTGAGGCACTGCCCGGTGAGACCGTGCATGCGGCCGCCGCGCGTTTGGGCATCACCATACCCAAGGCCTGTGGCGTCGGCATCTGCGGTACCTGCAGGGTTCTGAAGACCTCGGGAGTGGTGGACATGCAGCACAACGGGGGCATTACGGATGAGGATGTCGCGGCGGGGTATATTCTGGCCTGCTGCAGCGTACCGCGCTCGGATGTGGCGGTGGCGGTCTGAGTAGCCATCGGAGGAGCAAGAGCAACAGACCGCAAACAAGTGGTGCCTTGACTCCGCCGCTCACTGGTCCCGGTCGGGCGGGCCACAACTCGCTGTCGCTCAGACAT
>NZ_JAIUMC010000166.1 GCF_022565775.1 Natronospirillum sp. | reverse complement strand
GCAACCAGCTCACCGTCATTTCCGGGGTCAGCGGCAGCGGCAAGAGCACCCTGGCTTTTGATCTGATCTTCGGTGAGGGCCAGCGGCGTTATCTGGAATCGCTCAACGCCTATGCCCGTCAGTTCGTGCAGCCTTCGGCTCGCCCGGACGTGGATGCCATTTATGGCATTCCGCCCGCCGTCGCCATCGAGCAGCGCACCAGCCGTGGCGGGCGCAAGAGTACCCTCGGCACCCTGACCGAGATCCATCACTATCTGCGGCTGCTCTACGTCAAGTTGGGCACCCAGCACTGCCCGGACTGCAACGTGCCGATTGAACCGCAGACCCAGGCCGCCATTTTGGCGCGGGTGCACAAGGACTATCGGGATCAGACGGTGACTCTGCTGGCACCCATGGTGGTGGCCCGCAAAGGCATCTATCGCGAGCTGGCCGAGTGGGCCGCCACACGAGGCTATGAGCGCCTGCGCGTGGACGGCGACTGGCAGCCTACGGCGGACTGGCCAGTGCTGGACCGTTATAAAGAACACAATATCGAACTGCCGGTGGCCGAACTGCCAGTGCAGCCGGAGACTGAACAGGCACTGAAAGCAGGATTGGAACAGACGCTTAAACTGGGCAATGGCATCGTCATCGTGGCCCCGGTCGACAACGGGGCCGGCGAGCGCCTGTTCTCCACCGAGCGGGCCTGCCCGGGCTGCGGGCGCGGCTTCGACGAACTGGACCCGCGCCTGTTTTCCTACAACTCCAAGCATGGCTGGTGTCACAGTTGTTACGGTACAGGACAGACCATCAAGGGCTTTGACGAGGAACAGACGGGCGAAGAGGGCACCTGGCAACCCGCTGAAGAGGATGGGAAGACAGGCAGCACGGAGACCACCTGCAAATCCTGCGACGGCCAGCGGCTCAACCCCACTGCACTGGCTGTACGGTTCCGGGGCCGCTCCATTGCCGAACTGGCGGCCATGCCGGTGGACGCCGCCGAGCAGTGGTGCGAAAGCCTGGAGCTGAATACCCACGAAGCCGCCATTGCGCGGGATCTGCTCTCCGAGATGAAAAACCGCCTGCATTTCCTGCAAAAGGTCGGTCTCGACTATCTCAGTCTGGATCGAGCCGCTCCTACCCTGAGCGGCGGCGAAGCGCAGCGCATTCGCCTGGCGGCGCAACTGGGCTCCAGCCTGCAGGGCGTGGCCTATGTACTGGACGAGCCCACCATCGGCCTACACACACGAGACAACCGCCGGCTGATCGAGACCCTGCGCGAGCTGCAGCAGCAGGGCAATACCGTGATTGTGGTCGAACACGATGAAGACACCATCCGTGAGGCCGATCACATTATCGACATGGGTCCGCGTGCCGGCATCAACGGTGGCGAGGTGGTGGCCTATGGCAACCTCGACCATATCCTGCACAGCGAGCGCTCACTGACCGGCCGGATGCTGGCCGAACCATTGCGCCATCCCTTGCCGGAGCTGCGCAACGGCGAAATGCGCGGCCTGTGGGAACCGGAAATACTGCATATCCGGGGCGCCACGCAGAACAATCTGCGCAATCTGAACGCCAAAATACCGCTGCGCCAACTGGTCGCCATAAGCGGCGTCAGCGGCAGCGGCAAGAGTACGCTGATCCGCGGGGTGCTGTATCCGAACTTGAAGCAGGCCATCGCCCGCCGGCCCAAACAGGCGCCGGTATGGGACGGCGTCACCGAGATCAACGGCTGGGACAGCATCGACCGCGTACTGGAAGTGGACCAGACCCCTATTGGCAAAACGCCGCGCTCCTGCCCGGCCACCTACATTGGCATTTGGGACACCATCCGCAAACTCTTTGCCGGCACCGTGGACGCCCGCCTGCGCGGTTACACCCCAGCGCGGTTTTCCTTCAACGCCGGTGACGGCCGCTGCGACGCCTGCGGCGGCCAGGGCGAGCAGAAAATTGAAATGAACTTCCTGCCCGATGTGCGGGTGCCTTGTGATGTCTGCCACGGCTGGCGCTTCAACGATGAAACGCTCAGTGTGCAGTACAAGGGCAAGCAAATTGGCGAAGTGCTGGCGATGAACATCGACGAAGCCGTCGACTTCTTTGCCCCGATCAGCAAGGTGCACCATGCCCTGCGCCTGCTGCAGGATGTCGGTCTCGGCTACCTGACCCTCGGCCAGCAAAGCCCCACCTTGAGCGGCGGCGAGGCCCAGCGCATCAAACTGGTGGCCGAACTCAGCAAGGCCAATATGACCCCGGAAGACAACAAGGGAAGGCGGAGTCAACACAACCTCTACGTCCTCGACGAACCCACCGTCGGCCTGCACATGGCAGACGTGGACAAACTACTCCACGTACTGCACCGGCTGGTCGACGCCGGCAACTCCGTACTGGTGATTGAACACAACCTCGACGTCATCGCCGAAGCCGACTGGGTGATTGATATGGGGCCGGAAGGAGGATCAGCAGGCGGGAAGGTGATAGCGCAGGGCGCGCCGAAGACGCTGATTAAAAGGAAGAAGTCTTATACCGGGCGGTATTTGGGGGAGTTGTTGGGGTGAGGACAACCCGGCGTTTCAGGTATGACAGTAACGCCGACCGCAAGCTCGCTCTACTTAGAACGAGGGTGCCCTCATACCGCCTCAGGTTTCTTTGCCAAACCGAACTCATGACTTGAGTCAACCTATTGCCGACATGTCCACTGTAAAGTGGGAGCCCCAACATTAGGAGACTCTCATGAATTATCTGCTGAAGAATCTTAAAGACCTTGGTCCGCACCTGATCGGCCTGCGCAAGGAGCGCACCGATGTCTACGATGCCTTTCAGGAATTGGGCAAAAAGGTCTATGTCGATGGCGAACTGTCGCATGCACAGAAGGAACTGATTGCCATGGCCATCTCCATTGCCACCAAATGCGATCCCTGTATTGCCCACCATGCAAGGGCGCTGGCCAAGATGGATGTGTCCCGCGAGGCTTATCAGGAAATGCTGGAAGTGGTCATTCAGATGGGTGGCGGCCCCGGGCTGATGAAATCCGGCGAGGCCATGGCGATCTTTGATGAAGTGCGGGCTGGCGGTTGATCAGATTGCCGGCGAGAATCAACGCTGCTCCCAAAGCCAGGAAACCGTCCAGTTGGTCATCGTATAGCGCATAGCCCACCAGGGCGATCAGTGGCAGGCGCAGAAAATCCA
>NZ_JAIUMC010000165.1 GCF_022565775.1 Natronospirillum sp. | reverse complement strand
ACCTCAAAAACACCGCCAAAGGCGGTTTTTTCGTTGCAGATCAATCAGCTGTACAAGGCTTGATCAGGCTAGATGCTGCGCGGCCAGATAATCGTGCGACTGCATTTCGAGCAGTCGGCTTTCGGTGCGCTCGAACTCGAAGCGGCGCTGGCCTTTGACATAAAGTTCAGTGATGGGGGCTGCTGCGGAGACCAGCAGTTTGACCCGGCGGTCGTAGAATTCGTCCACAAGGTTGATGAAGCGGCGGGCGAGGTCGTCGTCATTGGCGCCGAAGCGTGGTACGTCGCTGATCACCACGGCGTGGTAGGTGCGGGCAATCTCGATATAGTCATTGGCGCTGCGCGGGCCGCCACAGATGTCCTGAAAGCGGAACCAGATGACATCCTCGCACTCGCGCTGGAAAGGAATATGGCGCCCGAGAATCTCGATTTCACCCTGCACTTCGCATTCTTCCAGGTCCGGTGCCAGACTGTCGAATTCCTGCAACAGCTTTTCATCAGCCTCTTTGCCGGCTGGTGTGTGGAACAGCGCGGCCTGCTCCAGCGAGCGCAGCCGGTAGTCGACGCCATGGTCGAGATTGATGACCTGGGTATGAGTATTCAGCAGGCGGATAGCAGGCAGAAAGCGGTCGCGCTGCAGACCGTTTTCATACAGGCCGTCGGGCACAATGTTGGAGGTGGTGACCAGCACCACACCTTCGCGAAACAGCCCTTCCATCATATTGCCCAGTATCATGGCGTCGCCGATATCGGTGACAAAGAATTCGTCCAGACAGAGGATGCGATAGCGTTGCGCCATCTCGCGGGCAATCCGGTCAAGCGGGTTCTTTTCACCTTTCAGTTCGGTCAGGCGCTTGTGCACGGCCTGCATGAAGCGGTGAAAGTGAGCGCGGTGCTTGGCTTCTATCGGCAGACAGTCATAGAAGGTGTCCATGATGAAGGTCTTGCCGCGCCCGACTCCGCCCCAGAAGTAGATGCCCTGAGGCGGTTCCGGTCGTTTGCCGAACCAGCCCTTGAGCAAGCCTTTGGCTGACTGCAGGGCTTCATCATAGGCCAGTATTTCATGATAGAGCTGGTCCAGTCGCCTGACCGCCGATTCCTGCTCGGGGTCATGGTGATAGGTGCCGGCTTCTACCCCGGCCTGATAACGCGACAATGGCGTTCTGGACATGATGTACCTCTGTTGAACCAGCGGACCGTCAGCGTTGGACGGCGGCATAAGAGCAGTGCGAATTGTAGTGCCCTGCCCTCCGGATGCCAATCGGGCAATGAGTTCCATATCAATATAAGAATAAGTTCTAATTCCCGGTGTTTTTATAAACATTGTCTCGCTGATATACTGCGCTTCTTTCGCGTATTGGACTCCACAGGTTTGCGTTATCTATGTCGAGCTATCACCTGACCCATCTGAAACAACTGGAAGCCGAAAGCATCCACATCATTCGTGAAGTGGCTGCCGAGTTCGAGAATCCGGTCATGCTGTACTCCATCGGCAAGGACAGCTCCGTCATGCTGCACCTGGCGATGAAGGCCTTCTATCCCGGCAAGCCGCCGTTTCCGTTGCTGCACGTCGATACCGACTGGAAGTTTCGCGAGATGATCAAGTTCCGGGACGAGACGGCCGAGCGACTCGGGCTGGAGCTTATCGTGCACAAGAATCAGGAAGGTCTCGACATGGGTGTCGGCCCCTTCACGCATGGCAGTGCCAAGCACACCGACATCATGAAAACGCAGGCACTCAAGCAGGCACTGGACAAGTACGGATTCGATGCCGCCTTTGGCGGCGCCCGTCGCGATGAGGAAAAGTCGCGCGCCAAAGAGCGCGTATACTCCTTCCGTGATGCCCAGCATCGCTGGGACCCGAAGAACCAGCGCCCGGAACTGTGGAACACCTACAACGCCCGCGTGAACAAGGGCGAGAGCATTCGTGTATTCCCGCTGTCCAACTGGACCGAGCTGGACATCTGGCAGTACATCTATCTGGAAGAGATCCCCATTGTTCCGCTCTACTACTCTGCAAAGCGCCCGGTGGTGCAACGCGATGGCACCTGGATCATGGTGGATGACGATCGCATGCCGATCGGCCCGGAAGACACCATCGAGCAAAGGTCCGTGCGTTTTCGGACTCTGGGCTGTTACCCCCTGACCGGCGCCGTGGAGTCAGAGGCCGCCACTCTGCCTGACATCATTCAGGAAATGCTGCTGACCACCACCTCGGAGCGCCAGGGCCGGGTTATCGACCATGACAGTGCCGGCTCCATGGAAAAGAAGAAACAGGAAGGCTATTTCTAAGGGGACACCAGTAACATGTCACACCAATCCGAATTGATCGCCTCAGATATCGAAGCCTATCTGAAGCAGCACGAGAACAAGGAACTGCTGCGCTTTCTGACCTGCGGCAGTGTAGATGACGGCAAGAGCACCCTGATCGGGCGGCTGCTGCACGACTCCAAGATGATATATGAAGATCAGCTGGCTGCCATCGAGAGCGACAGCGGTCGCCATGGCACCACCGGCGAGAAGATCGATATGGCGCTGCTGGTCGACGGTCTGCAGGCGGAGCGCGAACAGGGCATCACCATCGATGTCGCCTACCGCTATTTTTCGACGGCCAAACGCAAGTTCATCATTGCCGACACCCCGGGGCATGAGCAGTACACCCGCAACATGGCCACCGGCGCCTCCAACTGTGAACTGGCGATCATACTGATTGATGCCCGCAACGGTGTGCAGACCCAGACCCGGCGCCACAGTTTTATTGCCTCCCTGCTGGGTATCCGCAATGTGGTGGTGGCGGTGAACAAGATGGACCTGGTGGATTACAGCGAAAAGGTCTATCAGGACATTCGCGAAGACTACCTGGCCTTCAGCGATCAGCTTGATTTCGGCCATATCCACTTTGTGCCCATGTCGGCGCTGGAAGGCGACAATGTCGTGAACCGCAGCGCCAATACGCCCTGGTACGACGGCCAGACACTGATGGAACTGCTGGAAAGCATTCCGATCACCGAAGACAGGGATCTCGAACACTTCCGTTTTCCGGTGCAGTATGTGAACCGCCCCAACCTCAACTTCCGGGGTTTTGCCGGCACCATTGCCTCGGGCATTGTGCGCCCGGGGGACCCGGTGATGGCGCTGCCTTCCGGCAAGCAGTCCCGCGTCAAGTCGGTCGTCACCTATGATGGCGAACTGGACGAGGCGTTCGTGGCCCAGGCCGTCACCCTGACGCTGGAAGACGAAATCGACATCAGCCGCGGTGACATGCTGGTCAACCCGATTGACCTGCCGCAGCGGGGGCGCAAGTTTGTCGCCAAGCTGGTGTGGATGAACGAAGCCGTGATGACACCGGGCAAGCAATATGACTTCAAGGTGGGCGTCAGCACCAGTGCCGG
>NZ_JAIUMC010000164.1 GCF_022565775.1 Natronospirillum sp. | reverse complement strand
GGCTGACCGCCGGACGGTCAGCCCATCATTGGAAAATGCTGGACATACAGGCACAAAAAAGCCGGCCATGAAACATGGCCGGCTTTTTTACGGGCGATCAGAGCGCCGGAATCAACCTTTGACGAGGAGGCTTTCCTCGGTTACACCGTCAAAGAAGTGCAGATTGTCGAGGTTCACATCCACCTTCATGGCATCACCCGGGGTCGGCGTTTTGTGCACATCGGCTTTGGCGATGATGCGCTTTTCAAGACCTTCTATGGTGACGTACACCACTACTTCATGGCCCAGCGTCTCGACAATATCAACCTTGCCTTCCAGCGTGGCCGTGTTGGTCCAGTCGTGCTCGTCATCCGGCAGTGTGTGCTCGGGGCGGAAACCGATATACACTTCCTTGCCACCATGTTCCTTGGCAACGGCTTTCCATTTTTCAGGAATCGGAAACTCTACCGGCCCCATCTTCGCCTTGGTGCCATCTTCAGTGAACTGGCCCTTGGCCACGTTCATGTTGGGCGTACCAATAAACTGGGCGACAAAAAGGTTCGCCGGGGTGTCATACAACTCGAGCGGTGTGCCCACCTGACGCAGGTTGCCGTCGTGCAGCACGGCGATCCGGTCACCCATGGTCATGGCTTCCACCTGGTCATGGGTTACATAGACCGATGTGATGGCCAGGCGCTTTTGCAGCTTGGCAATTTCCGCGCGCATTTGTACCCGCAGCTCAGCATCAAGGTTGGACAGCGGCTCATCGAACAGGAACACAGAGGGCTTGCGCACGATCGCGCGGCCCAGAGCAACACGCTGCCGCTGGCCACCCGACAGTGCTTTCGGCTTGCGATCAAGCAGGTGTGTCATGCCCAGCGTCTTCGCGGCCTCGTCGACCAGCGTATCGATTTCGTCTTTCGGCATCTTGCGCAGGCGCAGACCGAAAGCAATGTTTTCCCGCACTGACATGTGCGGATACAGAGCGTAGCTTTGGAACACCATTGCCACATCACGATCTTTCGGGTGCACGTTGTTGACGCGCCGCTCACCGATGTAAAGATCCCCTTCGGTGATCTCTTCCAGACCGGCGATCATGCGCAACGTAGTGGACTTACCACACCCGGAAGGGCCCACCAGTACCATGAACTCCTTGTCCTTGATGCTGAGATCCAGCCCTTTGATGATATTGACGTCTCCATAACTCTTGACGACGTTCTTGAACTCGATATTGGCCATTGGCTACACACCCACTTGTTCAGTTGTTGTCAGTTTTCAGCCTTGTGCCGGGAGCTGTGCTCTCCGGCCAGCGTGCAAAAGACTATGCGTAATATGGTCGAGTGATTCAAGCGAAAACCGGCGAAATAAATTCAACCCCACACTGAATTCCACCCCTAAAGCCAACTCACTCCACCCCCTAAAGGTAACCGACGTTCTATTCTGCCTGGTTCAGCACATCCCTTTCTGCGGTCATTGCCCGCGCGAACCGGTCAATAGCCGGATCCTGGAACATGCTCACGATGTCGCGGTAAAGCTTGCGCCGCCAGTTCCGGTATTCATCACTGGTCCCCGGAACGTTGACCGGGTTGTTTACCAGCAGCATGTCCTCCAATTGCACCGCCACCAGTTGGGCGTTCCCGCTGGCCAGAAACCGATGGATGGCAAAGCTGAGCTCCGGTGTCATCTCCGGCACTTCAGCAGCGTTGGCACTGCAATCCGGAGGCAATCTGCCCGCTGCCTGCAACGCATCAAGGATGACCTGCTTGCAGGCATCCCGACTGGTCTGCTCGGTATGATAGCTGTCGGGTGTCGGGAACATATTCAGCGACCGGCGCAACTCCAGGTCACTCTTGTTCCAGAAGGCCTTCAGGGTGGGCATGTCATGATTGGCCACAATGGCCAGCGACTTCTGGGCATAGTGTTCCGGAGGCGTGGTACCAAACGGCGATGTCTCAAAATAGAAGACCTTGTTGGAATAGAGCTGAGCCTCGGGGAAACGCTGCACGACCTCATCAGGCACCGTACCCAGGTCTTCTGCTATCACCATGCACTGATTGCGCTGGCTCTCCAGGTTCAGGATACCGAGCAGATGATCGAGGTTGTAATGCACATAAACACCCTGCGAGGCATCCGAGTCGGGCGGGCACCACCAGAGTCGGAACAAAGCCATGGCGTGGTCAATGCGCAGGGCGCCGCAGCCGCGCATATTGTTGCGTACCAGCGTTATGAAAGTGGCATAAGCCTCCGCTTCGAGCTTGACCGGATCCAGGGGTGGCAACCCCCAGTTCTGACCCGTGGGGCCCAGGGCATCAGGCGGCGCCCCTACACTGGCATCAGTGCAGAAAATTTCCCGATTGGACCAGACTTCTGCACCACCCCGATCGGCCCCTACCGCCAGGTCCCGATACAGGCCGAGAGCCATACCGGACGCCTCGGCCGCGCCATTCACGCGCCGCAACTGCTCATCGGCGATAAACTGCAGATAGAGACGATACTGGATAGCGTCTTCGTTTTCCTCGGTGAAGGCCTTCACCTCCGGCGAATGATGATCGCGGTAGGGCTCCGGCCAGACCGGCCATCCCCAGGCGTTGATGTCACGCTCCTTGAAATGGGCCAGCAGCGCTTCGAAGGTGGCATGCTCGAACAGGGGCTCACCTCCCTGCGCAACAAAGGACCGGAACTGACGGCCCCGGTCTGTGTCGGCCGTCAGGTGCAGGTCGCGAAACACCTCGTAGAGGCCACTGAAGAAACGATATTTGAGTGGACTCAGTCGCCCATAGTCGACATGCGTGTCGGCACGGAGCTCTTCCAGCAGTGATTGAACTTCTGACGATTCGTAGTACTGGCGCAGGCGTGGTGCATGCTCGAACTCCGGCACCCGGGTGATATCGACATACAGTGGATTGATAAAGCTGCGATTGGAGGGACTGTAAGGGCTGGCATGCTCAGGGCTGATCGGATAAAGAGAATGAATCGGGTTCAGCCCGATAAATCCGGCACCGCGAGCACTCATTTCGCCAATCAGTGCCTCCAGGTCGCTGAAGTCACCCATTCCCCAATTCTGCTCCGAGCGTAGCGTGTAGAGCTGGATCGCCGTCCCCCAGATACGCTCGCCATCGGCCATGACCTTGCTTTGATAACTGCATGCGGGTGCAATGATCAGAGTCGCCTCGGAGGCCTTGGCCCCCAGCTCAAGACGCACATGATGGTAGCCAAGCGGCAGCGCTTCAGGGATGGGCAGGCTGCGCCGCGAATACCGCTGCTCACCGATCCAGTATTCCCCGATGTCTTCCAGTTCGCCGGGGCGCCACTCGCCCTCCAGCTCCGAAAGACCATCTTCGAGAATCACGGTCCAGCGACCTGCCACGCCGGCGAGCGCGTCGGGCACATGACACTCGATGCCGGCACCGGAAGACTCGAAGACGACATAGACCGGGCGCAGCAGGTGCGTCCAGG
>NZ_JAIUMC010000163.1 GCF_022565775.1 Natronospirillum sp. | reverse complement strand
AGACAGAAGACAGAAGACAGAAGACAGAAGACAGAAGACAGAAGACAGAACGAGCTTTACCAAGCCTTAGAGGGCTGTCAAGCCATTACTGTCATCTGTCGACCGTCATCTGTCGACTAATTCACCCCTGCCCCTTGATCTCTTTCAAGCCCTTGTAAACCGCGCCGGCACCCAGCTTCTCTTCGATGCGCAGCAGGCGGTTGTACTTGGCGACCCGGTCGGAGCGACACAGTGAGCCGGTCTTGATCTGGCCAGCCGCAGTGCCCACAGCCAGGTCGGCGATGGTGGTGTCTTCGGTTTCACCGGAGCGGTGCGAGATAACGGCGGTGTAGCCGGCATCCTTGGCCATCTTTATGGCTTCCAGCGTTTCGGTCAGGGAGCCGATCTGATTGAACTTGATCAGAATCGAGTTGCCAATGCCCTTGTCGATGCCCTCCTGGAAGATCTTGGTGTTGGTCACAAACAGGTCGTCACCCACCAGTTGAATCTTGTCGCCGAGCAGTTCGGTCTGTACTTTCCAGCCGTCCCAGTCGCTTTCGTCGAGGCCGTCTTCGATGGAGACGATTGGGTACTTGTCGCACAGTTCGCCCAGAAACTCGGAGAAGCCTTTGGAGTCATACACCTTGCCTTCACCGGCCAGGTCGTATTTGCCGTTCTTGTAGAATTCGGAAGCGGCACAGTCCAGAGCCAGAGTGACATTTTCACCCAGCTTGTAGCCGGCCTTGGCCACGGCATCGCCGATGATCTGCAACGCTGCTTCGTTGGACTCCAGGTTGGGTGCAAAGCCGCCTTCGTCACCGACGGCCGTGCTCAGGCCCTTGGCGCTCAGCTCTTTTTTCAGCGCGTGGAAAATCTCCGCACCGCAGCGCAGCGCTTCACGGAATGAGGTGAAGCCAACCGGCTGAACCATGAATTCCTGAATATCCACATTGTTGTCAGCATGCTCACCGCCATTGATAATGTTCATCATCGGCACCGGCATGGAGAACTGGCCGGGCGTGCCATTGATCTCGGCGATGTATTCGTACAGTTCAATGCCCTTCTCAGCCGCTACCGCCTTGGCGGTGGCGAGGGACACGGCCAGGATGGCGTTGGCGCCCAGTTCGGACTTGTTCTCGGTGCCATCCAGTTTAAGCATGGCATGGTCTATACCCTGCTGATCTGCGGCATTCTTGCCCTTCAGCTCTGCAAGAATGCGCGTGTTGATATTCTCGACCGCTTTCGCAACGCCCTTGCCCAGATAACGGGACTTGTCGCCATCGCGCAGCTCCAGTGCTTCACGGGAACCGGTTGAGGCGCCAGACGGCGCACAGGCGGTGCCAACTGCTCCGGATTCCAGATAAACGTCTGCCTCGACGGTCGGGTTACCACGACTGTCCAGAACTTCCCTTGCTTTGATATCTGCGATAGTTGTCATTCGACACACTCCGGTTGTTGTGTTCATCAAGTGAGCGACCAGTCAAAAGTCGCACCCTACTGGCATGTAAGTTTCTTACAAAACCACACCAAAAGAAACCCCAGCGGTGCATTTGTTAGCCAACTGCACCGGTTTTGGGGGTTATATTCTTACAATTTTCATCGCGAAGACTGATAGTCCAGGGCCGCATTGATAAAGCCGGAGAACAGCTGGTGCCCATCGCGTGGGGTGCTGGTGAACTCCGGGTGGAACTGGCAGGCCAGGAACCAGGGGTGGTCCGGCACCTCGACAATTTCCACCAGATTGCCATCTTCGCTGCGCCCCGCAATGCGCAGGCCATGCTTTTCCAGTTGGGCAACATAGTGGTCGTTCACTTCATAACGGTGTCGATGGCGCTCGATAATGCGTTCGCTCTGATAAGCCTGATACGACAGTGACTCCGGGTTGACAAGGCAGGCCTGCCCGCCGAGGCGCATGGTGCCGCCCAGATCGGACTGTTCATCACGTTCGACTTTGCGCCCGTCCGATTCAATCCATTCGGTTATCAGGCCCACGACCGGATGGCGTGCCTGGCGGTTGAACTCGGTAGAGTGAGCGCCCTCCAGGCCGGCGACATGACGAGCGAATTCGATCACGGCAACCTGCATACCCAGGCAGATACCCAGATAGGGCACACGATTTTCGCGCGCGTACTGCACCGCAAGGATCTTGCCTTCGACGCCGCGATACCCAAAGCCACCGGGCACGAGAATGGCCGACGCATGCTGCAGAATCTCGACACCTTCGTCTTCTACCCGCTCGGCATCGATCATATCGACGGTTACCTTGGTGCGGCTGCGGATACCGGCATGATCCAGCGCTTCCAGCAATGACTTGTAGGCATCCGGCAGCTCCATGTACTTGCCCACCATGGCAATGGTGACTTCCTGCTGCGGATTCAGCTTGCGGTCGGCAACATCGTTCCACTCGCTCAGGTCGGCACGCGGACAGTCCAGACCGAAGCGTTCGACCACGATGTCATCCAGACCAAAGCCTGCCAGAGTACCGGGAATGCGATAGATGGTGTCGGCATCGAGCAGCGGAATGACGGCGCGCTCTTCCACGTTGGTAAACAGGGAAATTTTCTTCAGCGCGCTGCGGTCGATTTCCACTTCCGAGCGACACAGCAGAATGTCGGGCTGCAGACCGATGGTGCGCAATTCCTTGACCGAATGCTGGGTGGGCTTGGTTTTGATCTCTCCGGCCGTCGCGATATAGGGCACCAGTGTCAGGTGCATGGAAAGGGCCCGGCGGCTGCCCAGCTCGACCTTGAGCTGACGCACGGCTTCCAGAAACGGCAGTGACTCGATGTCCCCTACGGTGCCGCCAATCTCGACCAGCGCCACATCGGCATTGCCGGCGCCTTCGATAACACGGCGCTTGATTTCATCGGTGATATGCGGAATGACCTGCACCGTGCCGCCGAGGTAGTCGCCACGGCGCTCCTTCTTCAGCACATGCTGGTAGACACGCCCGGTGGTGAAATTGTTGTACTGGGTCATCTTGGTGCGCACGAAACGCTCGTAGTGGCCCAGATCGAGGTCAGTTTCAGCGCCGTCATGGGTCACGAATACTTCACCGTGCTGGAACGGGCTCATGGTGCCGGGGTCTACATTGATATAGGGATCGAGCTTGAGCATGGTGACCTTGAGGCCGCGCGCTTCCAGAATGGCGGCCAACGAGGCGGAAGCGATGCCTTTCCCGAGAGAGGAAACAACACCACCGGTGACAAAGATATAGCGAGTCATAGTTGGCCCATCTTGCTGAAAACGGAAAAACCCCACCTGCACTGGCACAAAAAGGCGCGAAAATTCAGGCAGGACGGGGTTGCTGGAGCAGCAGCAATGCGCTTCGGCTGCTCATCCAAGATGGGCGCATAAGATACCACAGGGGGTCACGGGGGACAATCACGGCAAACGGAATCTACCCTGATTTGGGGGCCTGCGGCCCCATCGCGCAACGGGGTGCGCTCCCACGGTAGGAGGCCAG
>NZ_JAIUMC010000162.1 GCF_022565775.1 Natronospirillum sp. | reverse complement strand
GCCTCAACACACTTGAGAAAGGTGTTGAAGCCGATACGGAGAGACGGTATCTACAAATGTGCCGCTACTCCCGCCGCAATACCTTGTCCACCACCCAACTGCTGAACCCTTTGGGACGGAACGACTTGATCAGCGCAATACGCTGATAATGCTGCTCAACCCACTCCATGAACGGCACGGGCTGCCGGGCATAAAACGCTTCATACTCGCGTAAAAACGCATCCAGCACACCGGTGCGTGCCGTGCGACTGTGCAGATACCGAATCGACAAATGATCCTTGGCCCGCTCCATATTGTCCGGACTCTCGCGCAACAGGCACACCGCCGCCGCCAGCCCGGAGCGATCAGCCCCCGACTTGCAGTGAATCAGTACCGGCTTGTCGCAGGTCTCCAGAATATGATGCAGGCGCAGCAGGCGTGGCGCTCGCGGCGCGCGATTGGATTTCATGCGAATGCTGTGCAGTGTCAGGCCGTAGCGCTCGCAGGCTTCTTTCTCGAGCAACCAGGGTCCATCGGTGCCCTGCCCGCGCAGGCTGATCACGGTTTTGAACCCACGGTTTGCCAGCTTCTTCAGGCGCCAGGGCGAGGGCTGATTGGAGCGCCAGATCCCCGACACCACCTCTTCCGGCGTGTTGTAAATCGCCCGCAGAAAACCGTGATCGACCACCAACAGCTCCAGCCAGGCGAGCAAGCGGATATGCGGCCGATGCAGTTTGCGCGGCCAGGATTTTCGCCAACGCTTCAAGCCATTGAACATGCGGAGACCGAAAGTGACAAAACGGCGCTCATAGTAACGTGAGGCGCCGTGTCGCGCCAGAGCGGGGGGCCTGCGGCCCCATCGCGCAACGGGGTGCGCTCCTACGGCGGATTTGGTGCCAGTGTTCCGTAGGAGGCCACCCCGCTGGCCGATTTGATAAGGGCCCTGTGGCCCCGAGCGCGGCCAAGGCCGGCGCCTACAGTGGTGGCACGTGTGTTCCGTGGGAGGCCACCCCGCTGGCCGATTTGATAAGGGCCCTGTGGCCCCGAGCGCGGCCAAGGCCGGCGCCTACAGTGGTGGCACGTGTGTTCCGTGGGAGGCCACCCCGCTGGCCGATGGCGGCGCAGCCGCCTTGTTTTGGGGGCCTACTACCACGGCAACGGCCCTATTCGGCGTTCCAGCCATTCCATGATCAGGGCGCGATTGCGGTCATCAGCCCGATCCAGGCTCTGCACACACCCGAATGCCACGTTGGAGCGCCAATCTGCCTGCCAGAGCCAGTAGCGCAAGGCCCGATATCCGTACTGATCGGGTTTCAGCCGCAGGGTGCCCAGGCGATTGTCGATGATGGCCTCGCCGCGATACAGTTCGTCATGGCGTGCCCAGGCATCCATCAGGAATTGCTCAGCCGATCTCAGACGATAGGTCAGGTTGTTTGCGAACCGCTCGGGATGCTCGCTGGCAAGGCGTTCCATGGTCGAACGACGCAACGGATGCGGGTTGTGCGGGGTGCGAAAATAGCGATGTTCGAATCCGGCCAGTTGCGCGGCCTGTGCCTGCGCTTCCCGATACCCCGGACGAGTCTGTGCAACCGACTTGCCCGAGCGCCCTTTCAGCAACCGTCGCACTTGGCCCCAGAACTGCCGGTGAGGCTGCAGTCGCCAACCACCGCGAATGACCGGGCGCCCCTCGCGGAAAAAGTCAGTAGCCTGAACATCTCGCAGCAACACAAAATCGTCATTCAGATAGAGAAACTGCTCAGCCAGCCCCGGTACCCGCCAGATGACACTGTTGAGCGTACGTGCATTGAAGGTGGGCAGGCAGTGCTCATAACCAGCGAAAACGGCCTGATGGTCGACCAGGCAGACCCGGTCGGCGAATTCGGTTTGCTGCAAGGCAGACCAGAAAGCGGGCGTCTGGCCATCGGTAATAATGTGAATTCGGCGCAGCCAGGGGGCGAAACGCAGCAGTGATGCAATGCAGTAAGCAAACTCACCCACTTCCCGGAAACGGGTGGCACCGGCCATTCTGGGGCGGTAGCCCAGGGTTTCCAGGTAGCGGTTCAGCTTTTCCCGGTGGGCCGGGTCGTCGCCGTCTACCCAGGTAATGACGGCGTCTATGGGTGAGTTCATCGATCTCATTTATCCCTAACGGTTAACAGGGGCGGCTGCGCCGCTGAGCGCAGGCAAGTCGAGACGTCGAACCGCAGCGCCTAAAGGGTGTTGTGCCTTCGTTGTAGGCGCGCGCCTTGGCCGCGCTTGGGCCCGCTGGCCACCAAATAATGGAGGCGCGTTCTTCTACTCCCGGCGCAGCAACTTATCAACAAGCACATTGGCCCACCCGCTGGGCCGGAAGCCTTTGCGCAGGGCATTATAGTCGTAAACACCGTGCAGCCAGTCTCCAAAGGCGGTTGGCTGCTCCGCATTGGCAGCCTGATACTCCTCCAGAAACGCGTCCAGTACGCCGGTCTGCGCCTGTCTGACATGCAGGAAGCGCAGTGACAACTGCCGACTGGCCTGCTCCACCGGCACCCCTTCAAACCACATCAAATACAGCGCCGATGCCAGGCCAGCCCGGTCCGCCCCCGACTTGCAGTGGATCAACAATGGCTTTTCCGCGCTGGCCAGAATGGCCTGCAACCGCTCCACCTTATCGACCTTGGGCGGCTTGCGTGAGGCCATGTCCAGATCAATCAGTTCAACACCGCACGCGTCACAGGCCTGTTTTTCAAGTAGCCAGGCACCGCGATCACTCTCGCCCCGCAGGTTGACCACCGTGCGCAGCCCCCGCTTCTTGAGCCTGCGAATGCGTCCTGGCGTTGGCTGATTGGAGCGCCATACACCCGGAGCGATTTCGCACGGGCGATTGAAGAAAGGACGCAGAAAACCATGATCCATTACCATCATGTCCAGCCAGGCCATCAGCCGACCACGCCGCGTGTGCACGCGATCAGCGAGGCGCGCTCGCCAGCGGCGGTAAGCGGTGGTGCGGGCAGATTTGCTGGCGTTCATGGGGTGCTGTTGTCCATAAAGAGTGGCTGGGCTCAGGTGCTACTTAACAATCGGCGGTTTGCCTGGGCTGTCGAAATCATATGGGAATCGCGCCAGTAACGGCGCAAATACCTGCCCGACTCTGGCAGCTTCTTGCGGCGCATAATAGCGGCGGTAGTCGCGCTCGCGCCGGGTCTGTTTTTCATTGATATTGCGCGTTGAAAACGCCGGCATGCTGACCCCGGTTCTGGCTTGAAGGTCATTGATGGTCCCGTCCAGATCTTCAAACAGGATCATGTGGTCCAGCACGAAGTGCCCGTTGATGAAGGCATGCGGCACGATCTTGCTTTCCGCCTTGCTGATGCCATTGCCGCCCGGCTTGCTCAGCGCCTCATCAAGCCACTGACTCCAGGGCTGCTCGGCCGGTGCGGAGCGCCCGGCCCGGCCAGAGCGCTCCCACTCGTACTGAGACACCAGCATGTCCCAGGGGTTGCGAAGGCTGCTCACTTTCAGGCACTGATCCCAGAAGCGACGGCCGACCACCTGG
>NZ_JAIUMC010000161.1 GCF_022565775.1 Natronospirillum sp. | reverse complement strand
CCTCGCCTGACGAATCCGGCAGACGCTCGGCAGCACTGTCTGCCGGCGCCTTCAGGGCGGCCAGATAGTGCTCAAGGTCACCGTCATAAGGCCTTACCGTGCCGTCAGCAACCAGCCAGAACTCATCGACTGTGGCCTCCATCAGAAAGCGGTCGTGTGACACCACGATCACCGCGCCATCATAGGCCTGCAATGCCTCTGCCAGCGCGTGGCGCATGTCCAGGTCCAGGTGGTTGGTGGGCTCGTCCAGCAGTAATACGTTGGGGTTCTCCCAAGCCAGCAACGCCAGCGCCAGCCGGGCCTTCTCGCCACCGGAAAATGGCCCCACCGGTGCCACCACCGAGTCACCGGAGAAATTGAACCCGCCCAGAAAATTGCGTAACGACTGCTCTCGGGCCTCCGGGGCCAGCCGTTGCAAATGCAGCAGGGGCGAAGCGTCATCGTCCAGCGCGTCAACCTGGTGCTGGGCAAAGTAACCGGGGTAGTAATGCATGCCGCGCGTACTGTCACCGTTTTGCTCCGACAGGGCCCCGGACAGATGCTTGATCAGCGTCGATTTGCCCGCGCCATTCTTGCCCAGCAAACCGATGCGCATGCCCGGGTACAGATTGAGTTTCAGCCCGCTCAGTACGGCTCGGTCGCCATAGCCCAGGCTGACCTCACGCAGCGCAATCAGCGGGCTCGACACCTTGTCCCCAGCGGAAAACCGAAAGGTGAACGGGCTATCTGCGCGCGCCGGCGCGCTCAGGGTCATTTTCTCCAGCGCTTTGAGGCGACTTTGGGCCTGCTTGGCCTTATTGGCCTGATACCGAAACCGGGCAACAAACTGCTCCATCTCGGCCCGTCGCGCCTGTTGTTTGTCAAACGCCACCTGCTGCTGAGCCCGCCGCTCCGCACGCTGACGCTCATACTGGCTGTAATTACCGGTATAGCTGAACAACTCGCCCTGCTCGAAACTGACTACGCGATTGGCGACTGCGTCCAGAAAGTCCCGGTCATGGGAAATCAGCAGCAAGGTACCCTGATAGGCCAGCAACCAGGATTGCAGCCAGTCCACGGTTTCCAGATCAAGGTGGTTGGTCGGTTCGTCCAGCAACAACAGATCACTGCGTTGAATCAGGGTCTGAGCCAGGTTCAGGCGCACGCGCCAGCCGCCCGAGAAGGCAGACACAGGTCGCTTCAGATCGGCAGGCTCAAAGCCCAGCCCAAGCAGGATGATCTCCGCCTCGTGCTGCACCTGGTAGCCCTGCATGTCATCCATCTTGCCATGGAGTCGTACCAGAGCGGCTTCGTCATTTTGGGCTTCGGCCTCCGCCAGCGCAGCCTCAACCGATCGCCACTCGGTCAGTCCGTCCAGCACAAAATCCAGTGCCGTACGGCTCAGACCGGGGGTTTCCTGACGCATGTGCGCGATATGCCACTGTGCAGGGATCGCCACTTGGCCCTCGTCTGCCTGCAAAGCACCCAACAGCAATTGGAACAGCGACGACTTTCCGGCACCATTGGGGCCAATGACGGCTGCCTTTTCGCCGGGCGACACGCGCAAATTGCCGCCGCTGAACAACGGCAGGCCGCCGCGCATCAATGTAACATCAGTGAGCTGAATCATTTGTCCGTAATCAGTTTTTTACCACCTCAGTCGCCACCACCGCCGATCTGGTCCTTTGCAGGGCAGATCTATACACAGGTTGGAGTGGCAACGCATTTGCTGAGCCGTCAGGAACAGGACCAGATCTGGATCAATGACTGGTTGTTTGCCCTGTGGCTAGCGCACAAGGGTAACACAGTGGCGGTGGATTTTCGGTGTCAAATTAGCGCCTGGCAGCACTGGCGAGATCAAGTCATTGTGCCCTGGCGGCGTTACCGAAAGAGGCTCAAGGCGTCCTCAATGGCAGGAGATGAAAAGGCACGGCGTCAGTATCAAAGAGCGAAGCAGGCCGAGCTGAGCCTTGAATGGCATGACCAGCAGTATCTCTGGCGACATCGCAGCAGTCTCAGCGCAGGCCCCGAGCCGACGACTCGCGATAGAGAACAATGCCTGAGCCTGAGCCTTCAGCGATTGTCAGGCGCGTCCACGGATACATTATCCGACTCAGTGTCCCTGCTGCTCTCAGCACTGGAGGCCTGCACAGACTCGGCGTCCTGGTCAGACTGAACCGCTTTATGGTCGGGTTCGCCTGCCTCTGCCGCCCGCCCGGCATCCCGACGCTCAAGGACTTTTGCAGTCGCCGAGTCGATCCAGTCCAGCAGGAACTGCCATTCCTCGATGTCCGCATCATGACGCGCCGCCATATCGCTCAGACCAAGCCCGTGCTCGGACGCCCGCACATAGTACTGGGTGTCGCGCAGGCTGGTGATGAAGGGAATTTTGAGGCTGCGCAGGAACAGCTCCAGCTTGGAATAGACCAGGGTATTGCGGCGCACTCGATTGGCCACCGCACCGACCAGAATCGGTCGCGCCCGGAAGGCCGGAGACAGCAGAACTTCCTTGATGAAGGTTGTCGTGGCGCGGATATCGATGGGCGATGGGGTCACCGGCACGATCATGATATCGGTATCCCGTATCATGTCGCTCAGCGCATTGCCTTTCAGACCAGCGGCAGTATCGATCACCACACGCTCGGTCTCGGCAGGCAGCTTGCGCATGACAAAGGTACGAGTCGAATTGGCCAATTGACTGTTGGCTGCCACCCCATGAATGTGCGGATGACCCTTGTGGCGTGACTGCAGCCACTGAATGGACGATTCCTGTGGATCGAAATCGATCAGTGAGGTCGACTTGCCACTGGCCGCAAAGTGCGCCGCCAGATTGGTGGCAATGGTGGTCTTGCCACAACCGCCCTTGGAGTTCGCCAGTACCAGCCGCACCGGAGGTTCATAACGATTGATTCGTGCTTCTGGCATAGCAGCCTGCTGTTCAGTTCCGTAATTCAAGCCGACAGAGCGACAACCTTCTGCTCTGCGTGAGTCAGTACTTACAAATTGACACTTTCCTGCAGTGTACGGCCTTACTGAAATAACGCAAGTTTGCCATTGGAACTCAGTGCATAGACCGCGCCATTGACCCAGCGCACATCCAGCACCACATTGCTGGTCCGTGAATACAGGCCTTCGCCCGGCAACCGCCAGCGCGCCTGGCGCTGCATGTCCTGCAGACGCCATACGGTCACGTAATGTCTGCGGTCTCCGGTGATCAGCAGGTTGTCATTCTGCGCAAAGCGCGCTGTCGACAGCACGCGCCGCTGGGTAGGCACCGTACGCACCGTGTTGCCATTGCCGGTATTCCAGACCAGGCCATCCTCGCCATGGGCAGCAGACAGCGCATACGTACCGGATTGTGACAAAGCCACCGTGCGCACCTGATTACCGTGACTGCGATGCTGCAACATGACCCCTTCATCGACCGACCAGAAAATGGCCCGTCGATCATCGCCACCCGTCACCGCCCGGCGTCCATCGGCAGACAAGACCGCCGCATGAACCGCTCCCTGATGACCGTCCAGACGCTGGATGGTGTCTCCGCTGTCGACATCAAATATCGCTGCCGTACCATCTTCAAGCCCCAACAGCACCCGTCGGCCCGCATGATCCAGCGCGACCGATCGAATCGCCGCCGGCGTTTCATAAAAGCCCAATGCGGT
>NZ_JAIUMC010000160.1 GCF_022565775.1 Natronospirillum sp. | reverse complement strand
TCCGTGGGCTGGCGCAACATCCGGCGGCACCACAACGATTCGCTTGGCTGCTGACGCGGCTCGGACCTTGCTATTCACCCGCCTGCCTTGGGGCCACTTCGTGGCCTAGCGCGGCCAAGGCACGCGCCTACAGGGTGGCAGTGTTGTAGGCCAGCGACGTGAGTCGCGCTCGGCGGCGACAGCCGCCCATTCAAAATAGCCACGGTTGGTGCGGCCGCCGCGCGGTGGTGCCCTGAGCCGCAGACCGTCTCCGCACAGGGATGTGCGGAGTCGAGTTGTCAGGGACAAAAACGCCAGGAGCGTTTTTGCACGAGCGCAGCGAGCCCGCAGGGCCAGGCCCACGGATGGGCCTGGTATGAGTTTTTTGCGTGTCTGCGGTCAGGGCACCCCGTAGAGGCGGTTTAGCTCGAGAGGCAGTTTTCCTTCGGTCCGGGGGGCTGTCGACTGAAGGACGCGGTGCGTGGCTTACGCCACAGCCTACAAATTTGGCACCAGGACCAAACAAAGAATCAACACATTGCTAACAGAGAGACGAGAAATCATGAGCGCAACATTCGACACCAACGAAAGACCCGATTACGACAAGGTGATTCAGGATATCGCAGACTATGTCCTGACCTATGACGTCACCAGTGAGGAAGCACTCACTACCGCCCGCTACTGCCTGCTGGACACCCTGGGCTGCGGTCTGTTGGCCCTGCGCTTCCCCGAATGCACCAAGCTGCTCGGCCCGGTGGTCGAGGGCACTCAGGTGCCGTTCGGTGCGCGGGTGCCGGGTACAGATCTCAGCCTGGACCCGGTGAAGGGCGCCTGGGACATCGGCTGCATCATCCGCTGGCTCGACTACAACGACACCTGGCTGGCCGCCGAATGGGGTCATCCGTCCGACAATCTGGGTGCCATTCTGGCTGTCACCGACCATCTGTCACAACGTCGCGTGGCGGACGGCGAAGCGCCGTTCACCGTCATTGACGTACTTAAAGCCATGGTGCTGGCCCATGAAATCCAGGGCGTGATCGCCTTGGAAAACAGCTTCAACCGCGTCGGCCTGGACCACGTGTTGCTGGTGCGCGTGGCCTCCACGGCAGTTGCGGCCAAACTGATGGGGGGCAACCGCGAGCAGATCATGGCCGCTGTGTCACATGCCTGGGTCGATGGCTCGGCGCTGCGCACCTACCGTCATGCCCCGAACGCCGGGTCGCGCAAATCCTGGGCCGCAGGCGATGCCACCTCACGCGCCGTCAAGCTGGCCGACATGGCCATGCGCGGCGAAATGGGGGTACCCGGTGCCCTGAGCGCGCCTCAGTGGGGCTTCTATGACGTCTCCTTCAGCAAGACCAATCGCGACCAGCAGGTCAAGCCGGAAGGTAAGCGCCAACTGACCTTCAGTCAGGAGTATGGCAGTTACGTGATGGAAAACGTACTGTTCAAGGTCTCATTCCCCGCCGAGTTCCACGCCCAGACAGCGGCCGAAGCAGCCGTGAAACTGCATGATCAGGTCAAGGATCGTCTCCAGGATATCGACCGCATCGTCATTCACACCCATGAGAGTGCCATTCGCATCATCTCCAAGGTGGGCGATCTGGCCAACCCGGCCGACAGGGACCACTGCCTGCAGTACATGACCGCCGTGCCGCTGGCTTTCGGCAACCTGATTGCCGAGCACTATGAAGATGACTTCCATCGGGACAACCCGATCATCGACCAGTTGCGCGGCAAGATGGAAGTGGTCGAAGAGCCGCGCTTTACCCGCGAGTATCTGGAAGCCGACAAGCGCTCCATCGCCAATGCAATTCAGGTGTTCTTCAAGGATGGCAGCAACACCGAACAGGTGACCGTTGAATACCCGCTGGGCCACCGGCGGCGCCGTGACGAGGCCAAGCCGGAACTGGAGAAGAAGTTTGCGGCCAACCTGGCCACCCGCTTTACCGCGGGTCGATCAGAGGCGATACTGGCGCTGTTCAAGGATCCGCAACGCTTGCATGACATGCCTGTGCATCGATTCATGGGGCAGTTTGTCATCGCCTGAGCCAGTCATCGCCCTAAGGAAACCGGATGGATATCCTGTTCAACGAGACCAGTGTGCAGCTGTTCCAGCGCATTTTTAGTGTGGTCTTTCCCCTGGCGGCTATCGCCGCCCTGGGTTTTCTGTATGCACGCAAGCGCCCGACCGATATGGCCGTGGCCAACCGCATCAACATCGATGTGTTCATTCCAGCCCTGATCTTTTCGGTCATGGCATCCAGCGATTTCCGATTGCTGGACTACCTCCCGCTGGCGCTGGGGGCGGTGGTGGTGGCGCTTGGTTCTGCCCTTATCGCCTGGCCGTTTTGCCGCTGGCTGGGGGTGGTTCCGAGGACACTGCTGCCGCCGATGATGTTCAACAACAGTGGCAACCTGGGTATTCCGCTGCTGGTACTGGCGTTCGGTGAAGCGGCGCTTCCTGCGGCCATCGTGATGTTCGTGGTGAGCAATCTGCTGCACTTTACGGTGGGTATCTACATTCTGGAAGGCCATAGCCGGCCCTTGCAGACGCTGCGCATGCCGATCATCCTGGCGTCCATTATCGGGGTGATATTCAGCATCTGGAATGTGACCATCCCGGAGCCCCTGTTTATTGCTATCGAAATGCTGGGGCAGGTTTCCATTCCGCTGATGCTGTTTGCCCTAGGGGTGCGCATGACGGATGTGGATCTGGGGCAGTGGAAGCTGGGCTTGTGGGGAACGATTCTGTCACCGCTGAGCGGCCTGATTCCGGTGCTGTTTTTCCAGCTGGTGTTTCGTCTGGATGCGGACCAGTTTGCCTATTTGCTGGTATTCGCGGCACTGCCGCCGGCGGTGCTCAACTATATGCTGGCGGAGAAGTATAACCAGGATCCGGACAAGGTAGCGGCCATGGTGCTGATGGGCAATATTGGCAGCCTGGCGATCATTCCGGTGGTGCTGGCGTTTATTCTGTAGCCGTGCCTCCCCAACTCAGGGGCCTCTCGGCCCCGAGCGCGGCCAAGGCGCGCGCCTACAAGGTGGCACATTTGTAGGCGCTGGCTTGCCTGCGCTCGGCGGCATCAGCCGCCTTTCAAAAGTCGCCACCGATGGTACACGTCGAAGCGATAATGCGTGTCAGCGCAGGGTTTTCATCGCGCCGGCCCAGCGCACCACGTCTTTCAGCATGGTGTGCAGGGCGTCCACCTGATTGGGCTGCGGCTTGAAGCTGCTGAAGTTCTCGAAGTCGGTGAACAGCGACAGCTGCACCTGATCGCGCACATGGGCCAGACGCACTTCGGACGCGATCTGACGCAGGTGCTCCACGGCACGCACGCCACCGGCGGAACCGTAACCGACAAAACCGGCGGCCTTGTCGTTCCATTCCAGGTTCAGATAGTCGATGGCGTTTTTCAGCGCTGCAGACGTGCTGTGGTTGTATTCGGGTGTAATGAAGACATAGCCATCAAACCCGGCAATCTTCGCTGACCACTTCTTGGTATGCTCATGCTGATACTGATTCATCATCGGCGGCATGGGCTCATCGAGCAGCGGCAGATTGAAATCAGCAATGTCTACCAGTTCAAATTCAGCGCCTTCTACCCTGTTGGCATGGTCCAGTACCCAGTGGGCAACGGCTTCATTGTTACGACCCGGACGAGTACTGCCTGTCACTACGGCGATCTTGAGCATGTTGATTCCTCTCTTGTCACAATTGACGTTGGATGTGACCAGTATGAGGACTATTCAGAGTCAATCAACACCGCTA
>NZ_JAIUMC010000159.1 GCF_022565775.1 Natronospirillum sp. | reverse complement strand
CCAGTTGGGTCTGCATGTTGGTTGAAGCCCGCTCGCTGGAGTTCGAGAACTCGTCTGCGGTCTCTGCCAGACCGAGCACCCGTTCACGAATGGTGGAAAAAGCCGTCACCAACGACTGCGACATGCTGTTGAGGTCACGCGCCAGCACACTGAACTCGTGCTTGCCAGATTGATCGAATTCGACATTCAACTGGCGATCGGCCAGTGACCGGATGGGGCCGAACAAGCCTTCAATAGCCCGTTTGGCCGAGCGTCCGATAAAGAAGGTCAAGACCAGAGAGGCAATAATGATGAGCGTGGCCAGAAGGGTAACACCCTGCATGATCAGAGAGATTACCTGCTCGATCTCCCGGCTGGAGTCAGCGACCAGTTCCTCCAGAATATCGTCCACCTCGGCCATGCTTTCCTGAAAGACAGGAAAGGTATCGCGACCGGCCGTCGGGCCTTCCTCGATGCGCAGCGCCGCCCAGGCGTCGGCCATTTCAGCCACGGCGTCGCGCACCCTGCTTGAGGTTCCGTCGGTGCCTATAACCGCTTCCAGCGCAGCCAGAGCCTCGTCACCACGCTCTCGGATGGGCTCCAGAGCGCGCGGGTCAAAGCGATCAAGATAATACTGTTGCCCGGCAATATTGAGGTTCTTGACGGCGACCGCCCCGGGCAACAGCTCGTCCGGGTAATAGGAAGCCAAGGTGCCGGTAAAACGCAGCCCTCCCAGCACAATAACGCTGATAACCACCAGCGCCAGTATCTGTGCGATGAGCAGCGCTCGCATACGCCCGATAATTGTCATGTATCCTCCCGGTAGACCTGACCCTGCACCAACAACCGCATCAGGTGCCTGCAGGATGGCGCTGACGACTAGACTTGTCTTTATATCGTCAGCACCACCCAATATTTTAGCCTAATCGGTCAGGTTTGCCGGTTTCTGGGACACCAATGCATGCTTTTCCGTGGTCAGCCGGAAAATGAAAGGCGACTTTCACGGCGCGTTGCCTTAGTCACTCCCGCGTGTAAAATATTGGTGCGCAGTTAAAATAACTCGCCTGATCGAGGGATGGATTCCGCACCCGATAGTACGAGCCAGGCACTCGCCAGGGATCCATGCTCATGAAACTCGATATCAATCCGGTCGCCGGGAATCTTCTCGTGGCGGCCTGTTTCCTCCTCATTGCAGCCTGCAGTGGCAGCTCATCTGAAGATTCTGCTGACACCGAAGACTGTGACCGCGCCGATGACAAGGTCGACTGTGTTCTCAACGCCCTTGGCGTGGACACCGAGTCTTCCCCGCGTCAGGTACAACTGGACAGCAACACTCGCGTTGACCTGCCCGAAGATTACACGCCACTCGGCAAACGGCTCGTCGTCCAGAAGTTCGATGAACTGCTGGCACTGAACCTGACCCTGTCCAGTGATGGTGGTGACGGCTTCAGCCTGTCCAAACTCGCAGTCGACAATAACAACAACTACAGCAGTGATGTCCTGTTCGCGCCCGACGAGGCTGACAATGACTGGCTGGGCAATGGCTTCAGGCGGGCCGCTGTTGCTGCCGACATTACCGGCAATGGCCGGGATGAAACCGTGGTGGTCTACCGCGACAACAGTTCACCCTCTAACCCGGTACGTATGGTCGTCATCGGCGATGAACCCGATGGCTTCACCATCACCGCCCCTCGCATCATAGCCAATGCCACACCGACCGAACTGGTCATTGAGGCGGGTGATTTCAATGGCAACGGCTGGATCGATCTGGCGGTCGCCAAGGTCTATTCGGACCAGGTGCAGTTATTCTTTCTGGAAAACAATAACGGCACCCTGGAAGATTCCACCTGGCCTCAGAGGCTGTTCGAGCAACAGGTTTACGGGAACGCGTTCGTCTTCGAAATGCAGGCCGGCAACCTGGACTATGGCGCCGCCCAGCAACTGGCCATCATGACCAACAGTTACGAGACTTCCTTGAACAGTGGCGACAATCGGGGGCATGCACGCTATACCCTGCTGGACAGCGCCCACAATGATTTCGAGGTGCTGAAAACCGGCCCGGCCGAGATCCCCCTGGACTCGGGCACACTCACCCTCCAGACCGCAGGCATCACCTTGGGAGATGTCACGGGCAATGGCGTGGACGAGGTGATCATCGGCGGCCTCAGCCATATTGGTGAGGAAGCTGGAATTGGTGTAGAAAATGGCCGTTACGCGGCCATGGTGCTGGACATCAAACCACGGGACCTGGCAGTGATTCGTACCTGGACTCAGAATCTGCAGCCGCTGTCAGGGTCCAGTGAATCAGGGGCCAACCGTCAAATGACCTATGTCCACGTCAATACCCTGGACCTGACCGGTGACGGCGCCCGGGAAATCCAGATCAACCAGTATATTCTGGACAACCTGCGCAACAGCACCAATCAGAGTGAATTGGAAGAAATCCACCAGATAGAGCCGTCTGCACTTTACTGGCCCGCGAACGCCAGCGGCAGCGGCCGGTTCCACTGGCGGAACACCGCCATGGTCACCGGCGACCTTACCTTTGATACCCGCGACAACATCGCCTTCGTCAGCACCGAAAGTGACAATGTGAGAGAGATCAGAATCTGGGGTATCAATGAAGTCGATGGCTGGGGAGAAATTCTTGCCATTCCCTTCAATAGCGACAGCGGTCGCCCGCAACTGGTGGCCGCCAACGTTGACGATGACAGCCTGGCATTGTCCTATTCGGAAGGCACCTATCGCCTCGCCTTCACCGAACCGGTCATCATTGCTGCTTTGGCTGCCGCACCCTGCGATGAGGACTTTGGCCAGAACCTGGGCGACTGCCGGACGGCTTTCGGCAAGGGCACTTCCGACACCGTGTCGACCGAAGATGCCTGGAGCCTCTCCGTCGGTCGCAGTGTCGGTTTTGAAGTCGGGTTTTCCGCCTTTGGCGTCAAAGTGGGTGGACTGGAGGCCGTCGCTACTGTCGAGGCTGAAACCCGCAACTTCACCGAAGAAACCTACACCCTGACCCGACGCGTTGTGCACACAACCGGGCCCATAGAGGATTCGGTGATCTTCACCACCATCCCGCTGGATGTCTATACCTACGTCATCACCTCGCATCCCAACGAGGAATTGATTGGGGGTGAGATGCAGGTGCGCATGCCGCGCGATCCGATCAGCGTCATGACAGAACGCACTTTCTATAACGAACGAGTGGACGATGAGGGCTTTCGTATCGACAGCAGCATCTTCTCGCATACCGCCGGCGACCCGTTCAGCTATCCCGGTCTCGGTGAACGCGACAGCCTGCTCAGTCAGTTCGATGGCCTCAAGTCTAACGAAGTGGATGTCGGACAGGGCAACGGATTTGTCGTCTCGGAAGTCAGTGTGTTTGAGGAAGTCACCGAAGGCACGACCTATGGCATCAATACCAGCCTGGACATTCGGGCAACAACCGGGGGGCTGATCACGGGCGTCAGCATCGGCGGCGGTGTCGATTCGACCATCAGCTATGGCCGGGGCAAGGAGTCGATTTATCAGGGCAGTGTCGCGCAGTTGCCGGACAGCAACTTCCCTGATGATGCCTATCGATTCGGCCTCTTCAGCTATGTCTACAAGGACGCACCCAGTCAGCAGGAGTTTGAGGTGATCAACTACTGGGTGCGCCCACAATAGACCAGGAGAGACCATTGCGAGGCGCCTGTGTCCAGGCGCCTCCAACCGGCTTACGCCAGCACCAACGCCTCGGGGCCTGCGGCCTTGATGTCGTCCGACACGTCGAAGCGACGCATGTTGTCGCGGAACTGGGCGATCAATGCGGTGGCGGCGCGGTCGTAGGCCT
>NZ_JAIUMC010000158.1 GCF_022565775.1 Natronospirillum sp. | reverse complement strand
GGTCGAGCTGTCATGGACGACGTTTTTTGCGTGTCTCACAGGTATGTACCCGAGCATGGCGACGGTCCGGAAGGTACCCCATCGCGGATTGCTGACCGGTCGGGCCATTGGGCATAAATCTATAATCGCGCACGGGGTGCGCTCCTACGGTGGCACGTATGGTGCGGCCGCCGGGCCGCGCTGGGCCTACTCCAGATCAAGTGGTCAACGTGACCCAGGCAATCTTTTTCTTGCCGGCCTGGATCAGGTAGCGCCCGGCGGCGAGCTTGTGCTGTGCTTCGACGGGCTCCCAGTCGACCTTGACGCGGCCGTTCTTCAGCATGTCGCGGGCCTGGGCGGCGTTGGTGGTCAGTCCGGCGCGGTTGATAACGGCTGCGATTGGCACCGCTTCCTGACCTTCCAGCTCAAGAGCGACCTCAGGTGTACCCTCCGGCACCTCGCCTTCGCTGATGATATTGCCCGCGCCCTTGTGCGCGTTTTCCGCAGCCTCTTCACCATGAAAACGCGCCACCAGCTCGCGCGCCAGCACAATCTTGATGTCGCGTGGGTTGGCTCCCTGCTGCACGTCGGCCCGGAACTGCCCCACCTCGGCCATGGGCCGCAGGCTCAGCAGCTCGAAATACCGCCACATCAGATCATCCGGCATGGACACGAGCTTGTTGAACATCACCCCTGGCGACTCGGTAATACCGACATAGTTGCCCAGTGACTTCGACATCTTGTTGACCCCGTCCAGGCCTTCCAGCAAGGGCATCATCAGGACCACCTGAGGCTCCTGCCCCCAGTGGCGCTGCAGGTCACGACCCACCAGCAGATTGAACTTCTGGTCCGTGCCGCCCAGTTCCACGTCTGCCTTCATGGCGACCGAGTCGTAGCCCTGCACCAGCGGATAAAGGAACTCGTGAATGGCAATCGGCTGTTCGCTGCGGAAGCGCTTGTTGAAGTCGTCGCGCTCCAGCATCCGGGCCACCGAATGCTGGGCTGCCAGCTCGATCATGTCGGCCGAAGACATCCGGTTCATCCAGTCGCTGTTGAACATGACCGTGGTCTTGTCACGATCAAGAATCTTGAACACCTGCTCTTTATAGGTTTCCGCGTTGTGCAGCACATCTTCTCGAGTCAGCGGCGGCCGGGTGGCATTCTTGCCGGTGGGATCACCGATCATGCCCGTGAAGTCCCCGATCAGGAAAAGCACCTCATGGCCCAGGTCCTGAAACTGGCGCAGCTTGTTGATCAGCACGGTATGGCCCAAATGCAGATCGGGCGCGGTCGGGTCAAAGCCGGCCTTGATACGCAGGGGGCGCCCCGACTTCAGCTTGGCCACCAACTCTTCTTCCACCAGGATCTCGGCAGCCCCTCGCTTGATCAGGGCCAATGATTCTTCAACAGACGGCATGTACAGGACCTTCCTCTTTTTCCCACTTCCGACACAAGGCAAATTGAACCGGCGCGGAGTATATCATCTGCGCCGGATCGAGGGGACTGATTGGACAGGAACGGAGATTCAGATTCCGAAAGAGGAACCACAACCGCAGGTCGTGGTTGCAGCAGGATTGGTAATGTGGAAGCGAGCCCCTTGCAGACCCTCCTCGTAATCCACCACGGACCCCTGCAGGTACTGGTAGCTCAGAGCATCAATCAGAAACTCGACGCCGTCATGCTCAATGACGGCATCGTCTTCGGCGATCTCTTCATCAAAGGTGAAGCCATACTGAAACCCGGCACAACCACCTCCGGTCACAAAGACCCGCAACTTGAGGTAGCTGTTGTCTTCTTCCTCTTTCAACTGGCGCACTTTGGCTGCTGCGGCCTCGGTGACTTCAATCTCAGTTTCAGACATTCCGACCAACCCTCGCTGAACACGCATATGACATTGTCCGTCCCCCTGAAGTGGGGCCAAACCCAGCCAAATTCAACTGGCCGGGCAGGTTTTCAGTTCTTGAACTTGACCGGCGCATTGGCGCCCTGTGTTCCGGTAGCCGCAGGGCTTTCGCTGATCGAGTCCTTGTCGGTCGCCGTGACCACGTCATCGGAGGTCGCTATAGCCGGCTCCTCACTATCAGACTTTGCGCCCGCGGCCTTCTGCTCACCACCAAGCAAACCGAGCTTGCGTTTGCCAGCGCCCTTGTTTTCCTGCTGGTGATGCAGCTTGCCGTTGACTCGAGCGCCCATCACCATTTCCATGGTAGCGTAATAAACATCCCCGTTAACCTCAGCCTTTTTTGCCAGCTCAACATGCTCGAACGAGGTAACATCACCACTTACCCGGCCGTTGATAATGACGTGCGGAGCGCGGATCTCGCCCTTGACCACGCCCTTGTCACTGACCCTGACCACCGCACTGCTGCCCGGCTCTGCCAGAATATTACCGGTCACCTGGCCATCAATATGCAGACCACCGGTCAGCTTGATGTCACCCACAACCTCCGCCTTGGCGGAAATCAGTGTGGTGTCAAAGTTGCCTACTTTCTTGTCACTACCAAACATCAGATGTCTCCAAGTTCATCCCAGTCAATCTCGGCTTCGCGGGTACCCGCCCGGTTGCCGGTGACCTGTGCTACGATTCTAACCTGCTGCGGGGCAAACCCCTCGGGAAATTCGATTTCACCCCGAATATCCTGGAAATAGCGATAGCGCAGCCGGATGTCCACTCGATCTATGTCGGGCGATACGTCCATCAAAGGATAGACGACGGTTTCGCCCTCTTCATTCTGGCCAATGATATTGACCCCCACACTGCCTTCCAGCCATGTGCCGTCGCTTCCGGCATGAGTCATCATCAGCAGGAATTCATATTGATTACCGCCCCTCGACTCGACAGAAAACTCGTCAATGGCAAGCCCGACGCCGTTTTCATCCGGTGCCATCACTTCCCTGTAAAGGCGAACTTCCTGCTGTAATGTGGCTATCTGGTCGCGCAATTCACGGTTGGTCTGGCGGACCTGCTCGGCCGCATCCCTATCAACCTGGGAGCCACGTTCGACTATCGTCAAACGCTGCCGCAACGTGGTAATGGTCTCTTCTGTCTCGGCAAGGGCCGCCTGCAACTCGGACACCTGAGCACCACTAACCCGCTCTTCCTGCAACCCGTCAGTGCGCCCGAACACGAACGCACCCACCACCAGTGCCACCATGAAAGCCACGGACAAAAACCGCGAAAACAACAGGCTCCAAGGCCGATGCGGCACAACTACAAGATCATCTATGTGGCTACCGTTCACACGGGCCATAGGCAACTCCTGGCAAACACCACGGACCAGCGAGAGCGCTCAACTGAGGGCATCCCACCTCGAATACTGACCGGCCATGATACTGCTCTTGGTCAGCGTAGGGAACCTCACACCTTACTGGGATACAGTGTATCATCCTCTGGCCAGCCTCGGCGGATGCGGGTCACATTTTACGGAAGCATCTGAGCCTTGACGCTGCATGACCACAGGAGATTTTATGACCTATCTGTACGTGAAAGCTTTTCACCTGATCGCCATGGTGGCCTGGTACGCAGGCCTGTTCTATCTGCCCCGCCTGTTTGTCTATCATGCCCAAGCTACCGACCAGATCAGCCGCGATCGTTTCGAGATCATGGAACGTCGCCTGTTTCGGGGCATCATGACGCCGGCCATGGTGCTGACATTGGCGCTCGGTATCTGGATGCTGTGGCTGCACCCTTTCTGGCTTCAGGTCGGCTGGATGCATGCCAAACTGGCACTCGTTGTGGTGCTGGTCATCTATCACCACATCTGCCTGGCGCACATGAAGCAACTGGCGCGCGGTACCAACCGACGCAGCCATGTCTATTTCCGCTGGTTCAACGAGGTGCCACTGATTCCCTTGGTGGGTATTGTACTGCTGGCTGTTCTGAAGCCGTTCTGAAGGCAAAAAAAAGGTTCATCGCACCTTTCCGGGAAAGGCGGACTTGATCTTCAAAAAGAAG
>NZ_JAIUMC010000157.1 GCF_022565775.1 Natronospirillum sp. | reverse complement strand
CAGACAATACAGTGGCCGCAAAGTCGAGGCCGACTGGCGGTGCCCGTATGACTTTAAGGACAAGTCATGAACACAGACTTCACGACGGTGCGGATTTCGCCCTGCTCAGCGCAGACGGCCGAGCTCGGCGTTGGCGACGTGCTGGTAATTATCGACCCCAACGGCCAGCAGGTAAGTGACCTGGTCGCCTTTCGACGTTCCGATCATGAGGAGTATCTGTCATCAGGTCGATCCCTCGATTACGCTTCGCGCCTATGGCTAACAACAGGCGATGTGTTGTATTCGAATCGCAGCCAGCCCATGTTCACCATCCTGGAGGATAGCTGCGGACGACACGATTTCACGTTGACACCCTGCTCGAAAGATACCTTCCGAATCATCTATGGCGAGACCGAGGACCGGCCTGGCTGTGAGGGCAACCTGGCGACCGCATTGGCCTCGTATGGCATTGGCGTCGATCGAATACCCATCGCCTTTAACGTCTTTATGCACGTAGCGATAAACGCCAAAACGGGTGAGTTCCAGGTCTTGCCACCACTCAGTAAGGCGGGTGACTTCGTGCGTCTGCAAGCAGAGATGCCCCTTCTGGTGGCGATGACCGCTTGTTCCGCCGGGCAGTCCAACAATTTCCACTACAAGCCGATCGATTTCCAGGTTGTGCGCTACAATCACTAGGCACTAGGAGCTCAGTCAACTGGTGGAGCATCCGAAGGGATTACTTGAAGCGATTATAATCAGCCTTCAGTTCAAGCGGTTGGAAAATCAGCTAGGAGATGTTTAATGGGTCGTCTGCAACGACTATTACTGTTGGTTTTGGCGGGATTGGTTGCCGGTTGCGCTAATGAGCCTGACGACGATTTCTTTGCCCAGCCTGAATGGGCGAACTATTTGGACCGGATACCCGCTGATATGGGGTTTGAGCCCGCAGTGACCGACTGGGAGCGCGACCAGTCACTGGAAACGGACCTCAACGAATGCAAGGAAGCCCAAGATACCCCCGAAGCCTGGGCGGTTTTTCATGATCTGATTGATACGGAGGAGTCCGACCACCTCATCATCGACATTCGTACGCGCTACAATCAGGATGACACGGCCACTGGCCTGGTTCAGCGCTGGGGCCTCAAAGATGACGCCGTCGCCGGTAGCGACCATCAGCTCGCGCTGGAAGAAATCGACGGCTGCTGGCAACCCACCAGGGTGGAAGTTCGGCATTATTGTCGGCGTGGCAAAAGTGAGGATAACCTTTGTCTTTGAGCCTGTGGCTGGGGGTCGGAAAATGCAAGAGATGATGCAGCACCTTCACTCCCATCTGCCAGACCTGCCACGGTGGGTAGAGACACGTGACCTGCTGCAGAGGGAAGGTTCCCAGGTGGCAGAACATCAGTATCAGAGCGGTTTCGTAGTCTGGAACTCAAAGCATGGGTTGGGTTCGGTGGTCGGTGAACCAGAAGCCGAAGCCCTTAAACAGGCGGCAGTCGAAGTGCCGGAGCTACTGGCCTTCCCGGAAAATATTGAACGTGTACGACCGTTTCTGCCAGAGTTCAATGCAGAACCAGCCACGGTGTTTTCCGCATCAGCGCAGTTGCCATCGGCACCGCCTCATCTGTGCCGGGAAATCGGACTGAGAGAGATCACTGCACAAGCGCATCTGCCCGATGATCTGGCGGCCGAACTGCGCAGTGCTGCAGGCGATGATGTGCCAATGGTGGCCGCCTTTGACGGGCCGCTTCCGGTGGCCTTCTCCTTTGTGGCGGCACAGACAGAGTCGCTGATAGGGGTCGGGAAGGCATAGCCTCCCCGCCCTCCGAACCGTGCGTGCGGTTCTCCCGCACACGGCTCTCCAGTCGGTAGTTTCAACATCGTGATTGGCTCGCGATCTGGTGGGCCGTCGTTAAGGTGAAGAGGCCCGCCGCCGCGAAGTAACGGTTTGGCCAGCGGTGTGAGTCCAACGGACTGAGGCCCGCGCCCGGGCGCTTCTCCTGCTTACGCAGCATCGCACGCAGCCGCCGTCGGGTAAACCCATCCAACTCGCGGAACAAGGCTGGATGGGCGTGCTGGAAGTAGGCGAACCAGCCCCGTTGCATCGGCCTCAGGTTAGCGCACACCTGTTTCAGGCTTTTGCCTTCTGTACGGCGTGTCTTCTGACGGACTTTGTCTTTGTACGCGCGTAGGCTTTTACGCCGGATCCAGCGTTTTCCACCCTCGAACCGATAACCGAGAAAGTCGAAGCCTTGCCCCTGTTGGCGGCAGTCTCCCACGTGTGTTTTCTCGGGATGCAGTGTCAGGCCTGCCGAGGCAACCCAGTCCCGTATGGTGGCCAGTGCAGCCTCAGCCTCTTCTGTGCTGCAGCACAGCACCACGAAGTCATCCGCGTAGCGTATCATTCGATAGCCGGCGGCGGTCATCTTCTGGTCCAGTGGATGCAGGTACAGATTCGCCAGCAGTGGACTGATGATGGCGCCTTGCGGTGTCCCTCTTGTCGGGGTCCAGCGCGCCACTCCTGCCATTACATCCTGTTTGAGCCAGTTGGCTAGTAAGGCCAGCAGGCGACTATCGCTGATGTCTTCTTCTACTCGCGACATCAGACGATCGTGTGGGATGCTGTCAAAATAGCCTTGAAGGTCAGCGTCTACGACGTGGGTATACCCCGCTTTCAGTAGACGGTTCACTTCCCTCAGGGCATCTTTGCAGCCACGACCGGGTCGAAAGCCATAGCTCATGTCCAGGAACTGCTGTTCAAAGATCGGTTCAATAGTGCGCTTTACCGCTGTCTGCACGATACGGTCTTTGACCGTAGGTATCCCGAGTGGGCGCGTCTTTCCGCCCGCTTTCGGGATCTCCACGCGGCGAATGGCTGAAGGCCGGTAAGTGCCGTCTTCCAGCGCCTCGCTCAATTCGCGTAGATAGGTCGGGTGGTTGGCCTCAAAGCGTTCGATGCTCTGAGCATCCACACCGGCCGCCCCTTTGTTCTCCCGGACTTTGAGCCAGGCATTGAACAGGGTCTGCGGTCGATAGACCTTGTCGATCAGACTGAACCATTTACGTCCTTTGACGCCGTTACCCAGCGCCGCCAACATGCGGTCTGTCCAGATAGAACGGTCAACCCACTCCCACTCTGTGGGCGGCATTGACGAACCTTGTTTAGTCGTCTTCGACACTGTCGGTTCTGTGCTGTCGCGGTCGCTCATCTCTGTTCGTCTCGCATCTACCTTCCTGCCTCCCTTCCCTACACTCAAGTTATGTTGCTTGAGTCTCTCGTGTCGTCGACGGGTCCTTAGGCAGGGTATGCGCCCCAGCTCGTTCGGTGGCGGATTTCTCCTCTCCACGGCCATTGAACCCCTCTGTTCGACAGCGCGGTACTATGAAGGCTCTGACTCCTGCCCGCCGTCACCTCGGCCGACAGGTCTCCCCGCTTACTGTGTATAGACTTCCCGACATTCCGCCTCCAACCACAAGGGCAGTCTCAGCATCGTTTTATCTGCGCCAACAACGTACTGAGCGCGTTTCAGGCTTCGCCAATTCCCAGCAGGCTCGCCACTGCTCCCCGCCGAATCGAGTTCGTCTCCTGCGGACTGCCAGTTCGCATCCGGTTGCTCTCCACCCCAGCTCGCGCTGGCGCAGTTACCTTCTGCTACGGGGCTGGGCTTACCCCGGACAGGACTTTCACCTGACTGTGTACACACCATCACGGGCGCACTGGGAGCGGTGCCCCCACCGCGATATCGGCGTGGGGGCACGCCTCCCACAGAATGAGGCGATATCGGCGTGGGGGCACGCCTCCCACAGAATCAGAATGAGGCATTTTGTAGGAGGGGCCTTGGCCCCGACCTGTGGGGCCGCCCTGCCCCTGGTCGCAGCCAAGGCAGCTCCTACAAATCAATCGACTTAAACTCTGCATCAAAATCATTGCTGCTTGGGTGAATCGACAACTCTTGGCTGATGAGTCTCAATATACCTTTAGACACCGACAGCAGCATCGGAATCAATGAGTGGACCAGATTAAAATGCTCCGCAATCAGTTCATACTCGGTTTCATAATCGTGAGCTGCCATGTTTCGCACCATACGGCATTCCTGCCAGGCCTCAACAGAGTCCAACACCCCGTGCTTCTCATAAAACGCCAACACCTTGAGAAACGGGTCGGTGGCTTCGCCCAGCAGCAAGGCGGCATGCCGCATGGAAG
>NZ_JAIUMC010000156.1 GCF_022565775.1 Natronospirillum sp. | reverse complement strand
CCCTCGGCCGCTTGCGTCATGCCAAACGGCAGGATCGCAAGCAGCGAGCACACTGGTGCTCATCACACTCGAAAGCGATATGACGGCATTGTCTGGGGAAACGATATTTTTCGAGCAAGTGGCCTCTGGAGGCCAAATAATCTGGGATTGCAGCGGAGGCAGCTTGCCGCCAAGACAGCGCCCCGAGATGTGTCGTTGAACCTCGACAGCCTGGCCCTTGGCCATGCCGGAGCGAGGTTTTCCATCCCGGTCCGGTAATGCCATCTGAGCCTCAAGCTCCGCAGCAAGGATACTTTCAGGTATTGGGCTGATTTCAATCCCATGCTCTCCTGTCTTGAAGCGCGGCTTGACTTGGGCCCCAACGGTGCAAGGGTTTGGGTTGAACCCTTGCACGCGTCCAAAGCGCGGCACCACAGGCCGTCCAGGGCGGGCGAAGTCCAGTTGGTGCCCGGTTGGGTTTCAGTGCAGGCGGTGTCGGGCACGGCTCAAAGTGTCCGGGATCCTACGATCGGCCCGCCGCATTCAGGGCGCTTCGAAGCGGTCTGCGAATATGTCCTTGACCTCGATGGTCACTGTGGCCGACTGGCTGGGCTCGTAGAGTGCGCTACCCGTGTAATGGGCGGTTATCGTGCGGCTGCCAGGGGCGTTCAGGATGATTTCACAGGAGAAGGCGACCTGATTGTTCCCTGCCGGTTCAACCACGGCATCGCAGAATTCTCCCCTGTCGGCTTCGATGCGAGCTCGAAATCCTGTATCAGGAGCGTTGACGGTGCCTTCCGAGCGAGCGCCTACCAACACCGGGTCTCCTGGAGCAGCCTGATCGGGAGTAACCAGCAGAATTTCGGTCATCGTCGCCTCACGTCGCCAGCGCGCCATCCGTCTGGCTGGATGGCCGCCGGCGAGAGCGAATGCGCCACCAGCCATCAGATGGCCATCGTGGACTGCCAGCGTCCAGACCCGGCCGTTCACGCCTGTGCCGTCAGGGCCGCTCAAGCCTGACCAGCTCTCGCCATCCCATCGGGCAATATGGTTGACGGTCTGACCGCCGGCCTCGATGAAATCACCGCCGGCAATCAGATCGCCACCATGTGTGGTTAGCCCCCAGACCGGCTGGCTCATGCCGGTGCCATCTGCACCGCTCAAGTCCGACCAGCCATTACCATCCCATCGGGCAATATGGTTGACGATCTGACCGCCGGCCTGAATGAAATTACCCCCTGCAATCAGATTGCCTTCAAGGACCATAAGCGCCCGGATCTCGCCGTCCATGCCAGTTCCTGCCGGGCCGCTCAAGTCTGACCAGTCTTCACCATCCCATCGGGCAATGTGGTTGACCGTCTTGCCGCCAGCCTGGTCGAATCTGCCTCCGGCAATCAGATCGCCATCATGGACGGCTAGCGCCCCAACCGGGGCGCTCACGCCGGTGCCGTTCTGGCCGGTCAGGCCCGACCAGCTCTCACCGTCCCAGCGAGCAATGTGGTTGACGGTCTGCCCGCCCGCTTCGATGAAGCTACCCCCTGCAATTAGATCACCGTCATGGACAGCCAGTGCCCAGACCCAGCCAACGATCCCGGTGCCGTCTTGGCCGGTCAAGCTAGACCAGCCATCGCCATCCCAGCGGGCGATGCCTCTGCTGACTTCCGCGCCAGCCCGGGCGAAGTCACCGCCAACAATCAGATCCCCATCATGGACGGTCAGTGCGTCGACCAGGTTGCTCCCCTGGCCGACCAGACCGCCCATGCCTGACCAGTCCTCGCTATCCCATCGGGCAATGTGGTTGACGGTCTCAGCGCCTGCCCAGGTGAATCCGCCACCTGCAATCAGATCGCCATCATGGACGGCCAGCGCCCTGACACCGCCATATATGCCAGTACCGCCCGGGCTGCTCAAGCCCGACCAGTTGTCACCATCCCAGCGGGCAATGCGGTCGACGGTCACACCGCCGGCTTGATTAAAGTACCCTGCGGCAATCAGGTCGCCGTCATGGACGGCCAGTGTAAGGACCGTGCTGTTCACGCCGCCGCTATCCGGCCCCCACAAGCGCGTCCAGTTCTGACCATCCCAGCGGATGATGTGGTCCGTCGCTCCCATTGGCAAGCTGAAAAAGAACCCCCCGACGATCAGATCGCCATTGTGGACGGCCAGTGCGTAGACTTCACTGTAAGGATTGGCGTGGCTCGGGCCGCCTATACCTGACCATGTGTCACCATCCCAGCGGGCAATGCGGTTGACGAGCTCACCACCAGCCTCATTGAAATTGCCGCCGGCAATCAAGGCACCATCGTAGACTATAAGGGCTCGGACCGGGTTGTTCATGCCGGTACCGTCCGGGCCGCTCAAGCCCGACCAGCTATCGCCATCCCATCTGGCAACGTGGTTGACGGTCTCACCGCCAGCCTGGGTGAAACTGCCGCCGGCAATCAGTTCTTCGTCATGGACGGCCAGGGCCATGACGGCGTCGTTCATGCCGGTACCGTCCGGGCCGCTCAAGCCCGACCAGCTATCGCCATCCCAGCGGGCAATGCGGTTGACGGTCACACCGCCAGCCTGGGTGAACCAGCCACCTGCAATCAGGTCGCCTTCATGGACAGCCAGAGCCCGGACCCAGCTATTCATGCCAATGCCGTCCGGGCCACTCAAGGCCGACCAGACCTTACCGTCCCATCGAGCAATGTAGTTGACCGTTTCACCGCCAGCCTGTGTAAATTGGCCCCCGGCAATCAGATCGCCATTATGGATGACCAGCGCCCGGACCGGATCATTCATGCCGGTGCCGTCCGGGCCCACTAAAGCCGACCATCCCTCACCATCCCAACGGGCGATGTGATTGGCGATTTGCCCATCCGCCGTCGGGAGCCGGCCGGCAACAATCAGGTCGTCTTCGAAAACCACTGCTACCGAAGGCAGTCCGTCGAGTCCTGGGCCGTAAAAGGTCTTCTCCCAGCCGAAGGTTTCCGACTCGGACCGCGCAACGGCCAGTAGGTTTTGCTGATTGTCAGCGAGCCGGAAGACAGCATCCTGTGCGCCTGCCGGGGCTGGCAGCAGGGACATTGAATCGACCAGTTCGGTTGGTTCGCCACTGGCCTGCCAGAGTCCGTTGTCATCATGGTGGCCAGGCTGCAGGGTGGCAGGCAACGGCCCGGACCACCGCACCGCCAGTCGCGGACCCTCCTTTTCGCTGTTAGCCGGCAGCTTGAGAATACTCAGCATCGCGTCAGCTTCCGGCGGCGCCGTACCGGGCGCACTCAAAGCCGGACTGGCTACAACGCCCAGTGTCAAGGCGATCAGCAAGCCGGCAACAAGAATTCGAGTTTTACGAGCACCGGAATCCACCGAAACGCCTCGGCTACAGCGACCATCATTCATAGTAAGTTCCCTCGTTTGGCATCGGCACTGCACCATCTCGCAGTCCGTCCCTCAGTAGCCGGCTGACATTGTGTTTGGTCAAGCGCGCGCGAGCATTGCGCTTCTTTCATGGCCGACTAGCGAGCAAGAAGTATATACGGGCAAACATCTGCTCTTCAGCGGTATCAGCGTAGGCTTCCCTGTAGAAGCGCCAGTTCGAAGCAAGAGTGAGGCAAGGATACCTGAGGTGTCACGACCGTGTTCAGGCAGGTCTGTACGAGGGCCTAGCCCGAACCTTTGCAGGCTGGAAAGTGCGATCTCATCGGGGGTTCCAGGGAAGGTGATGCCCGGTCGGTGCCCGGTTCAATAACGAACGCTAGGATTCAGGTGCTCCAGAAAACGTTCCGTTGTCCACACAAGATGGACATAAGACGCGCAGTTCAAAGGTTCCAGCGTCCTCTTCAGCCAGAAGCTTATAGGCAACACGTGGCATCGAGGCTCCGTCAAGGAAAGTGGCACCCTAAGTTTTTTCATAGAAAGGTAGGGCGCAGTATTGCAGAGTAAATTCTACGAAGACTTAAAGCGTCAATTTGGCCTCTAGATTCCGGTCTGATCAGAGAACAGCCCACAGGCAAGGGTTTTTCCCAGGACTCGTACAGCCCGCTGGCACCGCTTCATTGGAGGGATTGGCCGAGGCTCGGTGCCGGAATCTGGACACAGGTGTCCGGTCGAATTAGATGCGATCCGATCGTATTGGATCAGCCGCCGGTTGCGGCTGCTATTGAATCCAGCGTATAGGAAGTTTAAGCGGCCTATTTCCTGATTTCCAGCGGTATCCGAAGCCGTCCAGCGCTGACGT
>NZ_JAIUMC010000155.1 GCF_022565775.1 Natronospirillum sp. | reverse complement strand
CGGGACGGGTGCGGTTGTAAAGGCCCAAAACCTATTCAATAAGTCAGGTAATACCATGAAAGTTCTTACTCGAATTACATTATTGGTCGCAACAATTGCCCTTGTCGCCTGTAACAGCGACTCGGGGAGCAGCTCCAGCAGTGACTCCGAAAACGGGGGTTCCGGCAGCGGGTCTGGCGGCGGTTCGACCGGCATTGACGCAGTTTGGGCTATGACTGTCGAGGACGCTTCAGGGGATACCGAATTTGAAGCGGTTGCAGTGGGCTCGGATGGCAGTGTCTATGCCGTTGGCATCCAAAGTGGTATGGCGGAAGTTGACTATGGCTCTGGTGTGACCGCCCAGGGTGATAGTAATGGTTACAATGCCGCAATCGTCAAGTACAACTCGGACGGAGAACCCCAATGGGCGCGTTCTACAGAGGATGCCCCAAGTAGATCCAGGTTTCTTGCAGTCGCTGTCGATGGTGATGGCAATGTGTTTGCCGCCGGTTACCAGCGGGGAACGGGCGAATTTGATTACGGCAATGGTGTGACGGCTCAGTCCGATGCCGGGGGTGAATTTCCGGGCAATCTTGTATTGGTGAAATACAATGCCGATGGTGAAGCGCAATGGGCACGTACCGTCGTTGAATTTGGTGGGCAATCGTCTGACTCGCAAACTTCCATGTTTAATAGTCTTGCTGTTGATGCGGATGGTAATGTCTATGCCGCCGGCAGCATTGATGTGAGCAGTTACACCTTGTCCCAGACAGGAGATTCTGAGATCAGCGTAAGCGGATCTGGAGGCGGTGAGACCTTCCCCGTGCTAGTCAAATATGACACTGACGGCACCGCAAAGTGGGCGCGTTCCATTACCGGCTCGAATTATTCATCCGGTAATCCGCCTAGTTCCGAGTTTCATGCTGTTGCGGTAAGTGATGATGGCGATGTCTATGCGGTTGGTCGCCAGGGCCGTTCTCTTGAGCACCGGTATGGTAGCGGAGTCAGCGCGGAGGGGGATAACTCGGCGCGAAATGCGGTTATCGTAAAATACGACTCTGATGGCGATGCCCAGTGGGCCCGATCGGTTGAGGTGGCCAGTAGTCGGTCCGAATTCTACGCTGTTGCGGTGGATAGCAGTGGCCATGTGTATGCCGCAGGCTATCAGAGAGGAGATGGCGACTTTACATACGGAAATGGTGTTACCACCAGCGCCGGCACAGACACTAGTTCCAATGCTGTTCTGGTGTCCTATAACAGTGAAGGCGAAGCGCGCTGGGCACAGGCAGTCCAAACAGCGGAAGACGACTCTGAATTCCAAGGTGTTGCAGTGGATAGCAGTGGCACCATCGTTGCGGCAGGCTACCTGACGGGTTCCGGTTCATTCGGCTTTGGCAACGACGTCGAAGTTGACGGAGCGTCGGAAGACGAGAATGCCTTGCTGGTTGCCTTTGACGACGATGGCGTCGCGCAAGAGGCAAGAACGGTCTCGGGCGTGAGCTTCTCTTCGGAGTTCAATGGCGTGGCTGCCGATGGCTATGTCTATGCAGTAGGCTTCCAGGCGGGTGGCGAAAGCTTCGAGTATGGCGATGACGTTTCCGCCACCGGCAAGCTGGGTATCGACAATGCGGTGATTGTTAAGTATTGAGCATGACCGGGCCCATGTGTCGGACCGGCTCTCCTACGGTGCTTGTGCCCCGTAGGAGGCCACCCCGCTGGCCGATTTGAAAAGGCGGCTGCGCCGCCAAGCGCAGATAAATCAGCGCCTACAGGATACAGTGCCTCCGTTGTAGGCGCCGGCCTTGGCCGCGCTCTGGGGCGGCCATCCATCTGCACCTGCCCCCTTACAGATCCTTCACCAGTCTAAGTGCATCATAGATTGCCGCATGGGTGTTGCGCGACTCGACGGCATCACCAATGCGGAACAGCTGGAATGTGCCGTTATCATGGCGCACCAAGTTCTGCGGTCGGCCCGCGATCAGGTTATCGTAATCGACGGCACCGCCATTGCTGGAGTAGGGCTTGAGGTCGAAGTAGATATCGGCCATGGGCTGTGTGCCGTAGTTGACCACCACCTGATCAACGCGTCGTTCGTCGTTCAGTTCCTGATAATCGCTGGTGATGCGAGCCAGCAGGTCGTCACCACTGCGTTCGACGGATTTAAGTCGGTAGGTTGGTGTGAAGGTGACATCGAGTGGCTGCAGGGCTCTCATGTAGGGCACCAGCGTCATGGCCATGACCTCGGCCGAGAAGGTGCGGTCCGGCGTCATGATCTCGAGCTGGGCCCCGGTCCGGGCAATCTTTTCGGCTGCCTGCAGGGCCGGGTGATCCCCGGCATCATCGAACAGCAGCACCCGATTGCCGGGTTGGATGTGCCCCGAGAGAATGTCCCAGCTGCTGACCACCAGAGAGCTGCCCTCGGCAGGCTGGTCTTCAATGGGGTAGCCGCCGGTGGCCACTATCACAATGTCCGGATTTTCCCGCCGCACGTCGTCGGCCTCGGCCCAACAGTTGTAGCGGATCTCGACACCGAGCTTTTCGCATTGTGCCAACCGCCAGTCGATAATGGCGATCATGTCGCGGCGATGCGGGCTTTGTGCGGTGAGTCCGATCTGTCCGCCGGCCTCACTCATGGCCTCCAGCACCAGCACCTCATGCCCGCGTTCGGCGGCTACCCTGGCGGCCTCGAGCCCGCCGGGTCCGGCTCCGATCACCACCACTCGGCGTTTTTGTTCCGCCTTGGGGATGGTGTGTGGCATGGTGGTCTCCCGACCGGTGGCCGGGTTGTGAATGCAGTAGGCAGCCCCGCCCTGATAGATGCGGTCAAGACAATAGTTGGCGCCAACACAGGGGCGAATCTCGTCCTCACGGCCTTCGATGATTTTCTTCACGATATGTGGGTCGGCCATGTGCGCCCGGGTCATGCCGATCATGTCGACCTTGCCTGACTCGATGGCGTAGCGGGCCGTGCCCACATCCTGGATTTTTGCCCCGTGAAAGGTCGGGAAGTCGACCTGACGACGAATCTCCCCGGCGAATTCCAGATGCGGAGCGCTGGGCATGCCCTGAACGGGAATGACATCGGTCAGGCCGGGATCGGTATCGATATGTCCTCGCACCACATTGAGAAAATCTACCATGCCGCTGTCTTTCAGGCGCCGGGAGATATCCAGCCCCTCATCGGCGTTCAGCCCACCGGGCAGTTGTTCGTCGCCGGTATAGCGGACCCCGACAATGAACTCGGGTCCGACTCGGACACGAATGGCCTGCAATACGTCAAAGGTAAAACGCAGTCGGTTGTCCAGGCTGCCACCATAAGGGTCTTCCAGTGTATTGGTCAGTGGCGACCAGAACTGATCCATCAGGTGGCCGTAGGCCTGCAGTTCTATGCCATCCAGGCCGGCCGCCTGCATCCGCTCTGCCGCGTCGGCGTAGTCGCGAATCAACCGCTCGATATCCCAGTCCTCTGCTTGCTTGGGGAAGGCACGGTGCGAGGCTTCGCGATGGTGTGAGGCGGATACCGCCGGCAGCCAGTCTCCCTTGTCCCAGCGGGTACGACGGCCGAGGTGCGTCAACTGGATCATGACGGCTGTACCATGCTCGTGGCAGGCGTCTGTCAGCTCGCGCAGCCAGGGCACGACTTCATCCTTGTAGGCCAGGATATTGTTGAAGACCGGTGGGCTGTCTTTGGCCACTGCGGCCGAACCAGCTGTCATGGTCAGGCCGATACCCGCCCTGGCGCGCTCAACATGGTAGGCCCGATAGAGCTCCGTGGGCATGCCATCTTCGGGGTAGGCGGGCTCATGAGCCGTCATCATGAGGCGGTTTCGGAGTGTCAGATGCTTGAGCTGGAAGGGCTGCAGCAACGGGTCGTCAGCCATGGTGGTGTCTCCAAGTGCGTATGCAGGACAACACTAGCGCAGCGAGTCTGAAGCGTCAGCATTTTTTCCAGACCCATGGTGTGACCGCCGATGGCAGGGTAGGTATCTTCAATGCGGTGATTGTGTCTGTAGGAGGCCACCCCGCTGGCCGATTTGAAAAAGGGGCCTACGGCCCCATCGCGCAACGGGGTGCGCTCCTACTGACAGGCACAAAAAAGGCAGCCGTTTGGCTGCCTTTTCGAATTTGGAGCGGGAAACGAGATTCAACCGGCCGGCGTCCCGGTCGTGACCCCAACAAAAAAATAGCGGGGTCGCGATTATCGGGCATAAAAAAGGTTCATCGCGGAAGTGCGGGAAAATGATGGAGGGTGGCGGTAAATCCGGTTAGT
>NZ_JAIUMC010000154.1 GCF_022565775.1 Natronospirillum sp. | reverse complement strand
TGGATTTTCTGCGCCTGCCACTGATCGCCCTGGTGGGCTATGCGCTATACGATGAGCAACTGGACGGATTCCTGGCTTTGGGGGCAGCGTTGATTCTTGCCGGTAATCTGATCAACCTGATGTGGGAAAGGAAAAAGGCGCCGATGCTGGCACCAGTTGAGAAATAGTATTCTGTTCTTCACAACATTAAGGGAACATCGTGAAAAGATTCCATATCGCAATTTCTACGGACAATATAGAAGCAACCGTCGCAGACTACAGCAACCGCCTTGGGGAGAAACCCTGCCTGGTCATCCCGGGCCAGTATGCGCTGTGGAGAACGGACACCCTGAACGTATCCATTCGTCAGGATACATCAGCCAAGCCGGGGTCACTCAGACACCTTGGCTGGGAGGATCCAGCCGCGACCGGTTTTACTGAAGACGCGGATGTAAACGGCATAGTCTGGGAAAGGTTCAGTGCAGACCATCAGGCGCAGGAAATCAGCGAGCTTTGGCCTGATGTCGAACTCCAGCTATCCAAATAAGAGCATTGTCATGACCCAAAGCCTGGACGCTCTGCTCGACCAGTTGATCGAGCGCAAGGATATTCACTCAGCCATCATGTCAGTGGCTTCCGGTGACGGTACATTTAAATGGTCGGGCGCCCGAGGTGTAATGTCGCCGGACGGCCCGCCCGTGACCCCAACGACACCCTGGTTCGTTGCCAGCATCACCAAGCTGTTCATCGCCTCTGTGGTCATGCGGCTGGTGGAACAAGGAGAGTTGGCACTGGAAGACCGACTGGTGGATCGCCATTCCCCTGATATCACGCACGGCCTGCATGTATTGGACGGCAAAGACCGGACAGGTCAGATCACCATTGCGCATCTGCTCGGACACGCCTCCGGGCTGCCGGACTACATCGAGGACTATCCGAAGAAACAGCGGAAAGACCTGGCAGACCGGCGCAGCCTGGTGGAAATACTGGTGGAAGACGGCGACAGGGACTGGTCGCTGGAAGACACTGCGCAATGGGTTCGAGAACGGCTGACACCCCATTTTGTGCCACAGGCACTTGATGGAAAGCGAGTGCGCATTCGCTATTCTGATACCAACTACCAGTTGTTGGTCGGCATTGTCGAGACCTGTCGCAAAGCGCCGTTTCCGCGGATATTGCAGGATCTGATCCTGGACCCGCTGGCGCTGAAAAACACCTGGTTCTCTGGCCATTATCAGGGGGCAGGCCCAGAGCCCGCAGTGCCGGTGTTGTATGCCGGTGCGGACCCGATCAACATTCCCAGATTTCTGACCTCCATCGGCGACATGAACGCCACCTGCGATGATCTCATCAGCTTTTTCCGGGCTGTGGTGCAGGGCCGCCTTTTCGAACAAGACGATACCTGGCGACGCATGCAGTCACCGGCGCACCGGTTTTCCTTCCCGACCGACCGCGGCGCGCTGCGCCAGCCGGGCTGGCCCATTGAGTACGGACTTGGTGTAATGGGCTTCCAGTTGCCTCGCCTGTTCACACCCTTCAAACCCATGCCGAAGGTTGTCGGGCATACCGGCTCCACAGGCACCTGGCTGTTCTACGCCCCGGAACCGGATCTGTATCTGGCCGGGGCAGTCAGTCAGGTCACTGCCGGCGCGGTACCGTTCAAGGTGGTGCCCAAAATCCTGCAATCGGTTGGACAGCGACCCCGGACTTGAGCAGGACCCAGTCTTGAACTGCCTCAACCCAGCAATTCACCGAGATACTGCCCCGTATAGGACCTCTTGTAATCCATGGAGTCAGCGTCATGAATGAACCAATGGGCTCAGAGTCATTGATTTCAGCACCTCCGCTGCCAGGGCAAAGGAGTGGCAGCGTGCCCGATGATCGAATATCTGCCCTGACAGCATCAGTTCATCGACCTGCGTGCGCTCGATAAAGCGCTCCAGCCAGGCCCGTATCGTTTCCGGGTCACCCACCGCAGACTCGGCCAGCGCCTGCTGCGCCTGGGCGCGCTCCATAGGCGTACCGATGGCCTCAGGATTATCGACCGGCGGTTGCAGGCGCCCCGGGTTACCCCGCACCAGGCGCACAAACTGCTGTTCTACCGAGGTCATCAAGCGCCGGGCATCGGCATCGGTATCAGCGGCGAACACATTGATGGCCGCCATGGCATAAGGCCTGTCGAGATAGTGCGACGGCTCGAAGCGCGCGCGATAAACGGCCAGTGCCTGATCCAGCATGGCCGGTGCAAAGTGCGACGCAAATGCAAACGGCAACCCCATTGCAGCGGCCAGTTGTGCGCTGTACAGGCTGGACCCCAGCAGCCACACTGGCACCTGCAGACCCGCGCCGGGTACGGCACGCACTTTCTGCCCGGGCTGCACCGGCTCGAAATAATGCAACAGCTCCTGCACATCCTGCGGGAAGGTGTCGGCCGCATGGCGCGGATCACGCCGCAGGGCCTGCATGGTAGCGCCGTCTGTTCCGGGTGCTCGGCCCAGACCGAGATCCACCCGATTCGGGTACAAGGTTGCCAGGGTGCCAAATTGCTCGGCAATCACCAGGGGCGCGTGGTTGGGCAGCATGACACCGCCGGCACCGATACGAATGCGCTCCGTACCCTCAGCCACAAAGCCCAGTGCCACCGAAGTGGCCGCACTGGCTATGCCCGACATGTTGTGATGCTCCGCCATCCAGAAGCGACGATAACCCTGCTGTTCAGCCCGGCGTGCCAAGTCGCGCGCGTTGTGCAAGGCTTCACGCGGGGTGCTGCCCTCGGTCACCACAGCGAGATCAAGAATGGAAAAAGCCTGCACAACAACCTCCTCTGCCCACATAGGCAGTAACGCAAAGAAAATGAACTACGGGCAGTGTCGAATTAACCAGACAGGACACTAGTGTACACCTATGTTTTGCGCAAAGTTATTTTGCGTTGATGGCGATGACTATTCCCAACACGGACAGCCTGCAGCGCCAGCCGACCCAACCCGGCGAAATGATGCGAGGCCGTGGACCTGCACCAAATGATCAAAAACTTCAAGCGCAACCCGGCACAAAGGAATGAGCCTTAGGGCGGCGGTGGGTGAAGGTGAGGCATAATCAATGACTCTGACCCTGTTGATTCCTATGACTCTGACCCTGTTGATTCCTGTTGATTCAGGCAGAGCGAATTGTGGAAGAGTATACTGTCCTGGATTATAGAGCTCCCAGAGAGTGTCGCTCCGGTTACGCCGCGTCCATCCCGGGGAAAGTGTTTCCGCCAGAATCTGATCCGCCACCACAGGAGTTCATACCCGATGATCGTTCGCTCACGCCCCGGCGCGTTCCGGATGCTGGTGACAATGCACGGCTCGATTGTGCCGCAGATCCTGCCGCAGATGCTGTTCGCAGCGATTCTCGGCGCCGTGGTCGCGTCACTGCACATTGCGTACCCTTCACTTATGCCAGCCTACTCGTTTGCACCATTTGCCGTGTTTGGGATATCGCTCTCGATCTTTCTCGGTTTCCGCAACAACGCGGCCTATGACCGCTGGTGGGAGGCGCGCCGGCAATGGGGAACCCTGGTCGCCGAGGTCCGGAACCTTGCTCGCGCATCGACGACGTTCATCGGTCCGGACGCGCCCGAACGCCGCCACCTGTTGCGCATGTCATCTGTCTTTGCACATGCGCTGCGGGCAGGACTTCGACATGAGGAGGCCGAGGCCGAGATGCAGATTGCCGAGGATGTGGCAACAATGAAGACCTATCGCGGCTTCCGGACGCCCGCGGCCGCCGTGCTGCGTTCAATGGGGGAGGACCTGTATCAGATGCGTGTGCGCGGCATGCTTGACCTCACTGGCGCGCGGGTACTCGATGAACGGCTTGCCGGCTTCGCGGACGTGCAGGCCGCTTGTGAGCGTATCTCGAATACACCACTGCCATTCGCCTACTCCCTGCTTGTCCATCGTACGGCCTATGTATATTGCTTCCTGCTGCCCTTCGCCGTGGTGAATACGCTGGGCTGGCTGACGCCGGTATTCGTCGCGATTGTGGCCTATACATTCTTTGGCCTCGACGCCCTAAGCGAGGAACTCGAGGAGCCGTTCGGCCGCGCTGACAACGATCTTGCGCTGAACGCCCTTTGCCGGACCATCGAGATCGAAGTGGCGGAAGCAACAGGAGAGTCGCCGCCAGCGGCACCCGAGCCAATCGGTTACGTGCTCGACTGAAACAACTGGCGTCTTGGCCATGGATTTTCTGCGCCTGCCACTGATCGCCCTGGTGGGCTATGCGCTATACGA
>NZ_JAIUMC010000153.1 GCF_022565775.1 Natronospirillum sp. | reverse complement strand
CATCCAGTACCGTGCCCAGGGATCTGGCCCAGTCGATGACATGGGCCCGGCCCATGTAGGTGCGGTCTATATGCAGCCTGACGGGCGAGCCTTCCTCGAGCTCCTGCTCGGCAAAGAGGTTGGTGCTGGCAAACAGGTGCAGTCTCTGGGTCAGCGGCGGTCGCATCGGGTGGCGCAGGGTGATCCAGACCGGCTGCTGATACAGTAAGGCCGGCACGACCAGGCGCTCCTGAATGCCCACGCGCACCACCCATTTGGGTTTGAACTTCATGATATCGACCGTCTTGACGCGCAGGCTGGCCGGATACACGGCCTGCCCGACCGCTTCGCCGAACGCCTCGGCGAAGGTATCCAGTTGCTCCTGATCGCGGTCGATATCCTCGACCACCCGGCCGCGTGCCGTCCAGTTGAACTTTTTGCGGTCGATGGTATCTGCAGTGCTCATGGTGTCGATATCAACTCAGGGTCTTGTGCAAAGAATAGTAGGCGCCGCCTTTGGCAATCAACTCGTCATGCGTACCGCTTTCCACCAGGCGGCCCTGATCCATCACATGAATCAGGTCGGCATTGATGACGGTGGACAGGCGATGCGCAATCACCAGAGTGGTCTTGTGTCGGGCCACGGTATCCAGTGTTTCCTGAATCAGTTGCTCGGTGCGGGTATCCAGAGCCGAAGTCGCCTCATCGAGCAACAGTATCGGCGCGTCGCGCAGCAGGGCGCGGGCAATCACCACGCGCTGGCGCTGCCCGCCGGACAAGTTGACACCCCGGGGGCCAGCCAGCTTGTCCAGCCCTTCGGGCAGCACACTGGTAAATTCATCGACCAGCGCGGCTTTGGCGGCTTCTCGAACTTCTTCCGTACTGGCATCCAGACGGCCGAAGGCTATGTTCTGCGCCACTGATTCGTCAAACAGGGCCGAGTCCTGACTGACCACAGCCATCTGCTGACGCAGGCTGTGCAGATCATAGGCATTGATGTTTTCACCACCCAGCAGCACCTCGCCCTCGTCCGGCTCGACCAGCCGGGTGAGCAAATTGAATACGGTGGTTTTGCCAGCCCCGGAGGCGCCCACCAGCGCGGTCACTTTGCCGGCCGGGGCACAGAAACTCAGGTTGTCGATCACCAGTTTGTCGCCGTAGTGAAACACGACCCTGTTCAGCTCGATATCCGCCTGGCTCAGATTCTTCGGCAATGGCTTGAGCTGTGGCTTGTTGATGATGGTCGGCTCGACATCGAAAACGCCATAGAGGCGCTCCAGGCTGGCCATCGCCGCCTGAATGGCCCCGCCGATCTTGCTCAGACGGCGCAACGGATCAAACATCAGGGCCATTGCAGTAAAAAACGCCATGAATTGGCCCACGGTTTTCTCGCCGGCAATGATTTCCTGGCCACCGAAAATGACCACGAAGACGAACCCGACCCCGGCAATAATGTCGATCATGGCGGGCAATGCGGCTTTGCCAATGTTGGCCTTCACCTGCTCGGCACGAAAACGGTCGGTCTCGGCGCCAAAACGATTGTCTTCATGGGCTTCAAGGTTGTTCAACTTGATGGCATTGACGCCATGGAAAATCTCGTCCAGACGCGTCGACATCAAGGCCGAGTTGCGCCGCGCGTTGCGGGTGGTCTGCAGAATCCAGCGATGCAGCAGGCTGATGGGTATTACCAGCAGCGGCGCACCGACAAAGGCGATCAATGTCCAGCGCCAGTCCATGATCAGGGCCACGGTGATCAGCGCGATCAGCGACACGGCGTCCCGCCCCACGGTGACCAGTGCATTGCTGGCGAACGATTTCAGGGCCTGGGTATCACCGCGCACGCGCTCGATCAGAGCACCCGGCGAGTTCTGCGAGAAGAAAGAAGAATCCAGACGCACCAGGTGGCTGAGCAGGTCTTTCTGCATGCTGGTGATGACCCGGATGCCGATGTTGACCGTGATCGCCCGCTGGCCAAAGCCACCCAGCGCCCGGCCTACAAACACGAAGAAAATGATCAGTGCGACCAATGACACATTGCCCGGGTCGTCAGCCACAAAGACATCATCGAACATGGGCTGAACCATGTAGCTGAGCAGCCCCAGCGAGCTACCCTCGATCACCATCAGCACTGCGGCACACAGCAGCAGCGGAATCTGCTTGGAGACATAATCCTTCCACAGGCGCTTGAGCAGCGTGCGGCGCGATGTGTTCTCGTGAATATCAAGGTTGTACTGGCTCACGTATTCTCCACTGCCTTGAGTTTGCGGCGCATTTTTGTCACGAAGTGGCGCTTGGCGCGAGCATTCAGCCAGGCGCTCCAGTGGCGCACCGGAATCCATGTTCGGTCGCCCAGACCATCGATCAGCATGGCCTTGTCGGTATCCATTTCGGGCTCCCGGACCAGCACGATATTGTCCTGATTCAGGTCGCCGAGAACCAGAGGTGTCTGCACTAATTTGTGCAGCAGCTCATGAACGGCTCTTGCCTGCTCCGGGGTCATGGTGCCCTGCCGCATCAGTCGGCGCACCGTCGGTGCCAGGCTGCCATCCTGCGCCCGCGCGGCGCGCACCACAAGGCCGAGTCCGATATCCGTGTCGGCAATACCGATAATCGGCACGATATGCGGAATCAAGGGGGCGTTGGCCTGGTGATAGCGCGAATCCAGGTAGGGCTGCAGCTCGCGCAGGATACCACTGCGGAACAGAAAGCGGTCTTCCGCCTCTCGCCAGCGCCGTTGCCAGCCGCTCTCGTTGCCGGTCATCCGGCTGCGATGGACCTTCACCAGCCAGTCGGGGTTCTCCGGGTGCTGGTAGATCAGTCGGGTCTTGCCCTTCCCTACCGGGGACTGATCAGACAGTTTCAATTCGGGAATCAGCATGGCGGTGGCCCAAAGGTCTTGTGCACACGGCGACGGCGCCAGAAGCCGAGCTGGCGCTGTTTCGGCACCCCGTGGCGTTCAATATAGTCTGCCACAGCGTCCAGCATGCGGGCGGATGACTCGCCATCCGTATAGGGATGATAGCGCTCTTTGACGGTATTGGGCTCGGGCGGGCCCGAGGTCAGCGTTTGCTGCAACACCGGCAGCAATGCCTCGGGCTCGGACACATCCGGCCAGATCGGCGCTTCGGCGGTGGTTTTCCAGGTCACGACGGGCTTGTCGAGCAACAGGGCTTCATAGACCACAGAGGACGTATCACTGAGTAGTAGGTCAGCAGTCACCAGGCAGGGCGACACGTCTGCGTCGCTGGCCAAAAGAACCGACTCGTGCCCGGCCGCAAGGTCGCGACACTGATCCACCCAGCGGGCATCCATCAGCGGGTGAAACTTGACCACCACTTGCATCTCCAGCGCGGCGGCCAGTTCAGGCAACCGCGGCAGCAGGTCAGGCACGGAAGTCAACCGGGGTGAAAAGGTGGGCGCATACAGCAGCACTGGCTGGTTGGGCTGCAGGCCAAGCTGCTGGCGCGCTGCTAAAGGGTCCAGGCTGCCGTTGAACAGGCGGTCGAGGCGGGGCCAGCCGGTTTCCTGAACGTCAAAATCGCCATGACGGCGACTGAGTTCAGCAAAGCGCTCGGTAAAATACGGCCCCTGCGTCAGATAGAGGTCGAAATAGTCGCGAATCCGAAAATGGCCTTTTTTCTCTCCGGCGAAGCCATGAAACACCTGCACTTTCACGCCGGGCAGGTAATAGGGCACTTCGTTCCCCGGCACCAGAATGGCCTGCGGATCAAATGCCATCAGGTCTGCCAGACTGTCGGTGGCGCGGATGCCGTCAGCCACACCGGCAGCGGCCAGGGGCGGGTGCAGGTACCACAGGCAGGTGTAGCCGCGGCGCTCGGCTTCCTGCGCCAGTGGCTGCAGGATGGAGAGTGCATAGGGCTTTTCGCAAAAGAGCACGATGCGCTGGGACATCAGAGATTCTCGGGTATGCCCTTCACCACTTCGATAATGGAGGTGGTTGAAATGGACGGTGTGCGTTCCAGGTAGATGACTTCGCAGACGTCGTTGAACTCGTCGAACTTGCCGGCCCAGTCGTTGCCCATCACCAGTTTATCGGCCTTGTGCTGCAGGATGTAGTCGCGCTTGAGTTCAAGGCTTTCTTCGACGAATACTTCATCGACATAGCGGATGGCGGTCAGGATGGCCAGGCGCTCTTCCTGCGAGTAGACCGGTTTGCGGCCCTTTTTGCGCTCGTTCAGTGTATCCGACGATACGCCGACCACCAGTCGGTCGCCCATCTCCCGCGCCCGTTTGAGTATGCGGATATGGCCGTAGTGCAGGATGTCAAAGGTACCAAAGGTGATAACAGTCATGGGCGCGCTTGGTCTCCGGGCGAATGGGAACCCCAGGCCAGATGGATTGGCCGGTTACAGGCGCGGCATTGTACCAGTAGGCTTTGGCGTAAGCCACGCATGGGGGCCTGCGGCCCCATCGCGCAACGGGGTGCGCTCCCACGGTA
>NZ_JAIUMC010000152.1 GCF_022565775.1 Natronospirillum sp. | reverse complement strand
CTCCTACGGAATACAGGCACCGATCGTGCTGTAGGAGCGCACCCCGTTGCGCGATTGGGCCGCCAGCCTCAGCCGCCCGAGAGGGCTTCCTGCGCCGGTTCATTAACCGCCCTCAGGCGCAAGGTGCCGGCCCTGAACTCCAGGCTGAATATCGCCTCGGAGGCGACGGGCAACAGCGGTGTGAACAAGCGCTCGGACGAAAAGAGTCTTTTCAGCGCGTCATCTGCCAATAACAAGTAGAAGGGTTCACCTCGTTCATCCCGCGAGGCGCTCATCTCGTCTTCCAGCGTCGTGAACCGCCCCTCTACCCGATTGACGATAAAATAGCGCTCGCGCGGGCCGATCACCAGGAATCGCGGCACCTGCAGCAGTGACCCGCTCAGGCGCCACTGATTGCCGGTGATCTCGAAATTGTTCATGGTCTGGTTTTGCGTCAGTGCGACTCGATAGTGCGCGGCGTCAGAACGCTCGGACAGGGTCAGCGTCCCCAGGATGGTTTGGTCCGAGACCGGCTCATACTGAAACAAGCGAAAGGTCATCAACCCCAGCAGCAGCGCAGCAGCCAGAATACCCAGACCCAGCGTGCCGGCCAGGAAGCCGACCAGCCAGCGCGTTCGGGCCAATAGCCACAGCGCCACACACAGCACCACAAACGCGCTGGCACCAAGCAGCAGCAGAGTTATCATCCGGTTGTCACTCTCCCTTGGGTAGCTGATCCAGACTGGCTTGCGCCACCCGAATCACGTCCTGATTCTGTTGCCCGCTGAGCAGTCCTTCAAGGAAAAACTCCAGACTGCTCAGCGCATCCGCAAAAGCATCCAACTGGCTGTCGGACACCTCCAGCTTACCGGCTTTCAATCCGTCCACAAAATCGATGCACTCCTGCAGAATCGACAGACCGTTCGGGGCGTCCATAAAGACCAGCGCCCCATAGACGCCGCGCAGAGTCGAGGGCACATTGGCGAGATGCAGTACATCCCGATTGCTGTCCATAAAGGCTGAAATGGCACGCTTGCAGACTGACAGGCCGGTTTCCATTTCATCCAGTACCGCTACTCTGGCCTGATGCAGATAAGCGCTGTGCGCACCCGCCTGACTGTCTTCGGAGGTCAGTCGGTGGCCCGTCAGATTCAAACGTGACAGTGCCGACTCGGCATAGAGAACAGAATCGGCGATGCGCATCAGTTCGCCATGACGGGGGGCCGCGTTGTCGGGCCAGGATTTTACCTGCTCCCACATCCGCCGCATGACATTGGCCGGGCTGGTCAGCCCCACCATATCCAGCGTATCGGTGATCTGGTTCAGTTGATCACGCAACCGGTAGGCGGAAAACTGTTCATCGCCGGCCGCCGCGATATCCATCGTGTCCTTGATATTGTTGAACTCTTCCTGCAATGCTTCGGACAGGCTTTGCAGCACAGACTGCCCCGGCCCGCGCATCAATTGTTCCTGTTCGCGCAACTGGCGCGAGGTGTACTGGAGTCTGATCGTCGGGAAGCGTTCCTGATAGACCCGCAACCGCGGCGCTGCATCGGCGGTCAATGCAATATAGTACAGACAGTCCTGCACCAGCGGCTTTGGCGGCGCGGTTTTCAACCCGGCGCTGCCCTTCTGCACCACAGTACGCAATGCGCGGTCGACCTGGCTGAACCAGACGCGCCGCGCCGGAGACAAAGGCCCTTCCTGGCTGTGTGCAATCCCTTCTCCGGCCATGGCCACCAGAGCCCAGAACTCGGCCCAGGTGCTGTCGGCCAGCAACTTGTGGGTACGCCGCAGGCTCAAGGCCACATAGGTCAGGGCACTGTTGCTGCGCTCTTCACGCAGTACGTGCAGCAGACCAGCCTGGAACATGTGTCGGTATTTGCGCAGCAGCTTGATGCCATTGGCGTCCAGATCATCAAGCGCTGGAGACTGGGGCTTCAACTTGTAGGCAAAGGTATGAAAGCAGCCTTCGCGCAACGGAGAAACCCGACGCGACTGGCGCAGGCGATTGATGGTAGGCAACAGGATCTCCGGATAGGGCGCGCGTCCGACTTCCTGAAACTCCAGATATTTGCTCAATAACACCAGTGCCTGTGTCAACGCTTCGAACTCGGACTCGTGCTTGCCCGGGGACTCTACCGGCAGGAACTGCAGCAACTGGACAGATTCCTCACACAGCAGGGCGGCGCCCTTGTGCTCCAGCATGGAAAAGGTTCCGCGTAGCTGCTGAAAAGCATCGACACAGCGCTGCCAGTCATCCAGACTCTGCGAGGCGGTCAGATACTGCTCCAACGCCTGCTGGGCCGTACCGACCGTCTTCTCCAATTCCGCTTTGAGCGCGTTCAGTGTCGCTTTGCTGGTCATATTCTTTTTGATCTCCACCACTTAGCACCGTCACTTTAACGCATCAGGCGCGCGCCTTACAGTGTGTTGACTATAGTGGTGCCAAGAATGAGAGCCAGTTTGCACTGTCGGGCCCAGTCATTAAAATAGCGGCCGACGTGATTTTCACCTGACCCGGACCCCGGCATGCCCAAGCGTATTGATCATCGGTTCTGCACTGCCCCCATGATGGACTGGACCGACCGACACTGCCGCTATTTCTGGCGCCTTCTGTCTCACCATACGGTGCTCTATACCGAAATGGTAACGACCGGCGCGCTTCTTCATGCTGATCCGGCCCGTTTTCTGCGCTTTGATCCGGCAGAGTCTCCGGTGGGCCTGCAACTGGGTGGCAGTGAACCGGCAGATCTGGCCCACTGCGCCCGCCTGGCGGAGCAATGGGGCTACGATGAGGTCAATCTGAACGTTGGCTGCCCGAGCGACCGGGTGCAGAACGGCATGATCGGTGCCGTACTGATGGGCCATGCAGGCCTGGTGCGTGATGGGGTGGCGGCCATGCGCGAAGCCACGTCGCTGCCGGTCACGGTAAAGCATCGGATCGGCATAGATGATCAGGACAGCTACGCCTTTCTGACGGATTTTGTCGGCACCGTCGCCGAGGGCGGCTGCGAAACCTTTATCGTCCACGCACGTAAGGCCTTTCTGCAGGGGCTTAGCCCGCGTGAAAACAGGGATGTCCCACCACTGGACTATGACCGGGTCTATCAGTTGAAGCGCGACTTCCCGCACCTGGAGATCATCATCAACGGCGGCATTCAGCGGCCGGACGCGGCACAGCATCTGCCGCATGTTGACGGAGTCATGCTGGGCCGTGCCGTCTGGCACCAGCCCATGTGCCTGGCCGATGTCGACCAGGCCCTGTTTGCCGAAGATCAGCGGGCCCCGTTGACTGCCCAGCAGGCGGCCGAGGCCATGCTGCCCTACATAGAACGGGAACTGGCGGCCGGTCAACGGTTGCACCATGTCATCAAGCCGTTGTTCAATCTTTTTCATCAGTGCCCGGGGGCGCGCCAGTACCGGCGTCATCTCAGTGAACAGGCGCACAGACCTGATGCCGGCATCGACGTTTTCCTTGCTGCTCTGCAACAGGTCGAACGCGCTGCCGAGCGCGCACCGGCAGCGCAGGCCGGCTGACGGTGAGCGCTGAACTCACCTACCTGTTTGATGACTGGCTGGCCATTACCCGCCGTCTGCGCGAACTCATTCGCCGCGATGTGCCACAAAGCTGGATGTCGGGCGCCAATCACCTGAACGAAACCATTCAGCAGTTGTGCCACTCCCTGACCGATGTCTGGTATCTGGACGGTCAGGATGGTCGCGCCACCCGACGCCACATCGGCGTGTCCAAGGTAGGGCCCATCACCATGGGTCTGCTGCAACGCAACAACGAACTGCGCACCGAGTTTCATCAGGCCCTGCTGCAGGTCAAGCGTGAGCGACCCGACCTCTGGCTGGACACCTCACTGCGCCTGGCCAGACGGGCCCGGGCGGTACAGGGTGAGCTGGCCGACGAGGGGCTGGTTCGCCTGCATTTGAAGCAGTTCAGCCGCACCCTGCCCCTGCTCGACCGGCGGCCGGACAAAATCAGTTTCACCTGGTATCAGAGCGGCCGCTCCATCAAGCGCCTGAGTCGTGCCGAGGTGCTGGAAAAACTGGAAGACTACGGCTCGGACAAGCCGCATATCGAAGTGCAGTACCGCAAGGTAGCCAGCCTGCCAGACAACGAACCCTTGGCACAGGTGCAGCAGCAGGCGCCGCTGATTCGGGCCAATGTGCGGTATCCGGAAGGCGACCGAGAGGCCTTCAACGCCGCCCTGCCCATTTTCATACCCCTTGAAGAAGGCGGTGGTTACAGCTTCCCCGAAATAGTCCCCCCACCGGAACGCCCGCCCGAAACCCGCCAGCGCGCCCGGCGCAGCGACCAGAAGTTGGAAGACGAGCCTTTCGTACCCAGTTTGCGGGTTTATCGGTATCGATAAGGCGGCTACGCCGCCATCGGCCAGGGGGCTGGCCTCCTACAGGAAACCCGTGCCGTGGGAGCGCACCCCGTTGCGCGATGGGGCCGCAGGCCCCTTGAATGGGCGGCTGTGCCGCCATCGGCCAAGGGGCTGGCCTCCTACAGGAAACCCGTGCCGTGGGAGCGCACCCCGTTGCGCGAT
>NZ_JAIUMC010000151.1 GCF_022565775.1 Natronospirillum sp. | reverse complement strand
GCATACGACCGAGCAGTGCCGATACCTCGGTACCCGCCAGCGTATAACGATAGATATTGTCGACGAAGAACAGGACGTCACGCCCTTCATCACGGAACTTCTCGGCCATGGTCAGGCCGGTCAGTGCAACGCGCAGACGGTTGCCCGGCGGCTCGTTCATCTGGCCGTACACCATGGCTACCTTGGACTCAGGTAGGTTCTCCAACTGGATAACACCGGCTTCGGACATTTCGTGATAGAAGTCGTTACCTTCACGAGTCCGCTCGCCCACACCCGCGAACACGGACAGACCACTGTGCTCACGCGCGATGTTATTGATCAGTTCGAGCATGTTGACCGTCTTGCCCACACCGGCACCACCGAACAGACCGACTTTACCACCCTTGGCAAACGGGCAGATCAGGTCGATAACCTTGATACCGGTTTCCAGCAGTTCCTGGCTCTGCGACTGCTCGGCATAGCTGGGTGCATTCTGGTGAATGGACATGCGCTCTTCTTCACCGATCGGACCTCTTTCGTCGATCGGATCGCCGAGCACGTCCATGATGCGGCCCAGTGTTGCTGTGCCAACCGGCACCATGATGGGCTCTTTGGTATTGTCCACGGCCAATCCGCGGGTCAGACCCTCGGAAGCCCCCATGGCAATTGCCCGGACCACGCCGTCACCCAACTGCTGCTGAACTTCCAGCGTCAGGCCCTTGTCGGCCACTTTCAACGCGTCATATACCTTGGGTACAGAATCGCGTGGAAATTCCACGTCGATGACAGCGCCGATGATCTGTACGATCTTTCCGCTACTCATTGCTATTTCCTCTCAATCCTGAATTCATCAGACCGCAGCCGCCCCGCTCACGATTTCCCCAAGCTCCTGGGTGATGGCTGCCTGGCGTGCCTTGTTGTAGGCCAGTTCCAGCTCTTCCATCAAGCTGCCGGCATTGTCAGTCGCATTCTTCATGGCCATCATGCGTGCAGACTGCTCGCAGGCCAGATTCTCAACCACTGCCTGGTACACCAGGGCCTCGATATAACGATCAAACATCTTGTCCAGCAGCTCGCGTGCATTGGGCTCGTAGATGTAGTCCCACACATTGCTGCGCTTGGTCGTGTCGTCGCCCGGCACCAGCGGCAGCAACTGTTCCACCCTGGGCACCTGCACCATAGTGTTGACGAACTCGTTGCCGACCAGGTAGATACGGTCGACTTCGCCTGCCGCATACTTGTCGAGCATGATCTGGGCAGTGCCGATGATGTCTTTTACTTCAGGCCGGTCACCCAGTCCGCTGGTCGCGCCAACGACAGGAATACCTGATTTGCGGAAGAAGCCCACGCCCTTCTTGCCAATGGCACAGACTTCGATTTCGACATTCTGGCCCTTCCACTCGAGTACCGACTTCAGTGCGGCCTTGAACATGTTCACGTTCAGACCACCGCACAGACCGCGATCCGTCGACACGACGATATAACCGACACGCTGCACTTCCCGCTGTTCCAGGTAGGGGTGCGTGTAGTCGTAGTCCGTGTCGGCATTGGCCACATGGCCAATCACGGTGCGCATCCGATCGGCGTAGGGCTTGGTGGCTTTCATGCGATCCTGCGCTTTACGCGTTTTGCTCGCTGCCACCATTTCCATGGCCGAAGTGATCTTCTGTGTGTTCTTGATGCTCCCTATTTTGGAGCGAATCTCTTTTCCGGCTGCCATAACTTATGTCGCCTCAGTTGAAGCGGAGCCGCACGCCCGTGCGGCCCCGGCACATCAGTTTCGGGACGCCTTGAACTTCTCCAGGGCTTCCTTGAATGCAGACTGAACGGCATCATCAAACTTGCCGGTCTCGACTATTTCCTGCATCAGGTCGCCGTGGTTCTCCTGCATGTATTCATGCAGGCCTGCTTCAAAGGCACCAATGTCACTGACTTCAACATCCTTCAGGTAGCCTTCGTTGGCCGCAAAGATCGAGATAGCCATCTGAGCAGTGGACAAGGGCCGGTATTGAGCCTGCTTCATCAGCTCGGTAACACGCTCACCGTGCTGCAACTGGGCCTTGGTCGCTTCGTCCAGATCGGAAGCGAACTGCGAGAAGGCCGCCAGCTCACGATACTGGGCCAATGCGGTACGGATACCACCGGACAGCTTCTTGACGATCTTGGCCTGGGCCGAACCACCCACCCGCGATACCGAAATACCCGCGTTCATCGCAGGACGGATACCGGAGTTGAACAGGTCGGTCTCAAGGAAGATCTGACCGTCGGTGATGGAAATGACGTTGGTCGGTACGAAGGCCGATACGTCACCACCCTGAGTCTCGATGATGGGCAGTGCGGTCAGTGACCCGGTCTTGCCCTTCACTTCGCCGTTGGTCAGCTTTTCCACTTCCTCGGCATTGATCCGGGAAGCGCGCTCGAGCAGGCGGGAGTGCAGATAGAAGACGTCACCCGGGTAGGCTTCCCGGCCCGGCGGACGACGCAGCAGCAGGGAGATCTGGCGATAGGCCCAGGCCTGCTTGGTCAGATCGTCAAAGACAATCAGGGCGTCTTCGCCGCGATCGCGGAAATACTCGCCCATGGTACAGCCGGCATACGGCGCCAGGAACTGCATGGAAGCAGGATCGGAGGCAGAAGCGGCCACGATGATGGTGTGCTCCATGGCGCCATGCTCTTCCAGCTTGCGCACCACGTTGGCAATGGTGGACTGCTTCTGGCCGATTGCCACATAGACACATTTGATGCCTGAGCCTTTCTGGTTGATGATCGCGTCGACGGCCAGTGCGGTCTTGCCCGTCTGACGGTCGCCGATGATCAGCTCACGCTGACCACGACCGATCGGCACCATGGCGTCAACTGCCTTGTAGCCGGTCTGCAGCGGCTGGTCGACCGACTGCCGTGCGATAACACCCGGTGCTACCTTTTCCAGTGCGTCTGTCTGGTCGGTGCCCAGATCGCCACGACCATCAATGGGGTTACCCAGACCATCGACGACCCGACCCAGCAGTTCCGGACCAACCGGCACTTCCAGGATACGCCCGGTACAATGACACTTCTGACCTTCGGCCAGGCTCTTGTAGTCGCCCAGTACAACGGCACCCACTGAGTCACGCTCAAGGTTCAGTGCCATACCGAACAGGCCGCCTTCAAAGGCGATCATTTCACCGTACATCACATCGGCCAGGCCGTGCACACGCACGATACCGTCCGAGACGGAGACGATGGTGCCTTCATTTTTCGCTTCGGAAGTGACATCAAGCCCTTCTATGCGCTTGCGAATCACTTCACTGATTTCTGAAGGATTTAATTGCTGCATGCTGTTTCCCTCAATTAGGAATTCATCGCTTCTGCCAGTTTCACCAGACGTCCGCGAGCTGAACCGTCAATCACGGTGTCGCCAAAACGGATAATGACGCCGGCCTTCAGGGACTTGTCCACCTCTGTGGACATGGATACCTTGCGGCCAAGACGGCTGGTGAGCTTGTCTTGCAGAAGAGTGATCTGTTCATCGGTCAGTGCGAAGGCAGAAGACACGGTGACGTCAGCGGTATTCTCTGCCGCCAGACGCAGGGTCTCGTAGTGCTCGAACACGACAGGCATCAGGGTCAGACGACCATTCTCTGCCATGACGCGGAGGAAGTTTTCACCGCCTTCGGCAATGTCTTCCTGGCAGAGCTCTACCAGACGCTTCACCTTGTCTGCACTGCTCAGGTGGGCACTGTCGGCCAGCACTTTTACCGCCGGCAGCGACAGTGTCGCAGCGAGCGTGCGCAGCATTGCTGACCAGCCCGCCAGATTGTTACCCGCCTTGGCAGCATCAAATGCTGCTTTCGCATAGGGTCGCGCCAAAGTGCTCAGTTCCGCCATAGCGTCGCCCCCTTACAGTTCCGATGCCAGCTTCTGTAACATCTCGTTGTGGACCTTGTCATCAATAGATGCATCCACCACCTTTTCTGCACCGGCAAGAGCCAGCACGGCCACCTGGGCGCGCAATTGTTCGCGTGCCTGGTTGCGCTCATGCTCGATCTCTTCCTCGGTCGCCTTGCGCAGACGCTCACCTTCATTGCGGGCATCGGCTTTCGCCTCTTCCACAATCTTGGCAGCGCGCTTGTTGGCCTGCTCAACGATAGAAGCTGCCTGCTCCTTCGCTTCGCGCAGCTTTTCGGCGGCATTGTCTTGTGCCAGCTCCAGATCCTTCGCTGCACGATCAGCGGCATTCAAGCCGTCAGCGATTTTTTTCTGGCGTTCCTGCATGGCCTGCATAAGCGGCGGCCATACGAAGCGGGCGCAAAACCAGACGAATACACCAAAGGTGATGATCTGTCCGATAAATGTCAGGTTGAAATCCACGCCTTCACCTCGTTTGCTGTTTGAGTTACGCGTTGTGATCGCAACAACCGTGCGGTCACTCTGGTTTGTGCAACTCTGTCTTAGGCAACAACGAAGATCAGGTACATGGAGATACCAACACCGATGATCGGCAGTGCCTCAACCAGACCGGCGATAATGAAGAACTTGGTCTGCAGTGAAGGCGCCAGCTCAGGCTGACGAGCTGAAGTTTCCAGCAGCTTGCTGCCCAGCAGGCTGATAGAGAACGGAGCCGCTACAGCGCCCAGGCCCATGATGATTGCAACAGTCAGATATACCATTTCCATGATT
>NZ_JAIUMC010000150.1 GCF_022565775.1 Natronospirillum sp. | reverse complement strand
GGCGCTGGCTTGCCTGCGCTTGGCGGCAATGGCACCCAAGCGCGGCCAAGGCCGGCGCCTACAGGGGTGGCACATTTGTGGGCGCTGGCTTGCCTGCGCTCGGCGGCAATGGCACCCAAGCGCGGCCAAGGCCGGCGCCTACAGTGGTGGCACATTTGTAGGCGCTGGCTTGCCTGCGCTTGGCGGCGCAGCCGCCTGAACAAAAGCAGCATCCCAATGGGGATACTCCCGAACACTCCGCACCAGGCCAGCACGCAATGGATTGGCGATGATGTAGCGGGCCACTTCCCGAATATCCTCTTCACGGCGCAGGCACCGATCATGGTAGCCCTTCTGCCAGACTGGCCGACCGAGTTTTTGGCTGGACTCCGACTTGACTCGTCGCATCAGGATGTCAATTCGGCCGTCCAGAGATTGCACCAGCCAGTGCAGGTGATCCGGCATCACCACAAAGGCAACGGAAATCACAGCTTCGGTTTCCGTTGCTTTTCTTAGGGTGTGAATGAGGCCGCGCGCTGCTCCGAAATCGGCGAAAACAGGTTCACGATCCACGGTTGTCGTTGTGAGGTGGTAGTAATGGTTGGCCAGGTACCGGCGGCCGGTTCTGAGTCGGTGGCTGTTTTTGCAGGTTGCAGTCATCGGCACCTCCTTGTCGAGGTGCCAGATTAGCAATGCGGTTTCCTGGTATAGAACTCACCGGAAGGATAGAAAGGGGCCTGCGGCCCCAGCGCGGCCAAGGCCGGCGCCTACAGTGGTGGCACTGTCCAGCTGTGAATCCATCCTGAGCTGAACAGGTGCCACTTGAATGTAATCGCTTACATAGTACACTCTCCGGTTTCAATTAAAACCAAACAAGAGTGCCCTTTATGCCCACATTCAGCCCTGACTCTGTTCTCGCTTCTCTCAGCCTCGAAGACAAGGTGCGCCTGCTCTGTGGCAAGGATGCCTGGCATCTGCATGGGCTGCCCGAGCACAATGTCCCTGAAGTCACGCTGACAGACGGCCCGCACGGGGTGCGCCTCACCGACGAACACACGCTCAATGACAACACCCACCCGGCGACCGTGTTCCCGGTTGAAGCGGCCATGGCCGCCACCTGGAACCCTGAACTGCTGCATGATGCAGCGGCGGCTATTGGCCGTGAGTGCCAGGCGCTGAACGTCGGCGTGCTGCTGGGGCCGGGTCTGAACGGCAAGCGCAGCCCACTCGGTGGGCGCAATTTCGAATACTTCTCGGAAGACCCGCAACTGACCGGCATCATGGCCACTGCCTATGTGCAGGGTCTGCAGAGCGAGGGTGTCGGCGGCTGTATCAAGCACTTTGTGGGTAACGAACAGGAAACTCGGCGCTTTCTGATCAATGCCGAAATCGATGAACGTACTCTGCAGGAAATCTACCTGGCGCCCTTTGCCAAGGCCATTCGCGAGGCACAGCCCTGGACCGTGATGGGCGCCTACAACAGCCTGAACGGCGAGTTCTGCTGTCAGAACAGTGACGTACTGCAGCGTTTGCTGCGCGAAGAACTCGGCTTTGACGGCCTGGTGATGTCCGACTGGTCGGCGGTGCAGGACAAGGTACTGGCGCATGCCAATGGTCTGGATCTGGAGATGCCCGGGCCGGCATTGCGCGACGATGAGTTGCTGCAGGCGGTGCGCAATGGTGACGTGGCAGAATCTGTTCTGGATGAACGGGTAATTCGCGTGCTGCGCTTGATCAAGCGCATCGAAGAAGAACAGCGCCCGGTGACTGTGGACTGGGAGGCTCACCATGAGCTGGCGGTGCGTGTCGCCACCGAGGCGATCGTGTTGCTCAAGCACGAACAGTCTCTGCTGCCCCTGAGCACACAGAGCACCACAGCGCTGATTGGCGAGTTTGCCACCGAGCCTCGTTTTCAGGGTGGCGGCAGTTCCCACATGAAGCCCAAGGGCATGACCCTGCCGCTGAGCGCGCTCGAGCAGCGTGGCACCGTCCGTTATGCACAGGGCTACAAGGACACGGGCACCACGGACGAGTTGATCGCCGAGGCTGTCACGGTCGCCCGCGAGGCCGATCAGGTGGTACTGCTGACCGGCACCACCGACAGCATGGAAAGCGAGGGTTTCGACCGGGCCAATATGGAACTGGCACCGGATCATGTCCGGCTGATTCGCGCCGTGGCCAAGGCCAACCCCAAGCTGGTGGTGGTCATGCAAAGCGGCTCTGCCATGGACACCCGGGCCATCGAAGACGCTGCTCCGGTAATACTGCAAGCCTGGCTGCCCGGTCAGGGCGGCGGCGAAGCGCTGGCGCGCGTCCTGTGCGGCGAAGTCAGCCCGAGCGGCAAGCTGAGCGAAACCCTGCCGCTGCGTCTCGAACACAACCCGACCTACGAGACTTTCCCGGGCAACAAGACGGACGTGACCTATCACGAAGGGCTGTTCGTCGGCTATCGCTATTACGACACCAAGAAGCTGCCGGTGGCCTACCCGTTCGGCCACGGCCTGAGCTATACCACCTTCGATCTGAACGACCTGCGCATTGAGCAAAACGGCAATGATGCACCCGCTCGCCTGCAGGTGACAGTGACCAATACAGGGCAGGTGGCCGGTGCCGAAACCGTACAGGTGTACATCCATGATGAAGTCAGCACACTGCGTCGCCCCGAGCAGGAGCTGAAAGGTCTGGCCAAGGTGCATCTGGAGCCGGGCGGCAGTGAAACCGTCACGGTGACGCTCGATGAGCGGGCTTTCGCCTGCTATGTCACGCATCTCGGCCGCTGGGCGGTGGAAAGCGGACGGTTCGAGATCCGGGTGGGCACGTCATCGCGCGATATCCGGCTGCGCGAGTGGATCTCAGTGGAGTCAGAGACCGAGGTGCGCATTCTGCCGTCGCTGGAAGACCCCGTTGAGGAATGGCTGGCCGACAGCCGCACCAGCCCGGTCATGCGCTCGGTGCTGGATGATCTGGGCTTTGACGATCAGCATCCGATGGCCGCAATCGTCAGAGGCTTCCCGATTCCACAGTTGGTCAAATTCATTCCGTGGATGGGGCATGACGAAGCGACAGCGCAACGCGCGTTTCAGCGGCTGGCAGAGCAACGAAGCGCAGTTGGCTGAACGCCAGAACACCCATCAGGGCCATCCCGCCTGCCAGCGGGATGGCTGTGGTCTGCGGCAAGGCGCCAATACCGAAGGTGGTCAGGGTAGCGATACTGAACTGCATTACACCCATCAAGGCAGAGGCCGTGCCGACGCGCATGTTCGGCAAGGACAGCGCGCAGGCAGCCGCATTGGGATTGATCAGCCCGATAAACGAAATGAAGACAAAGATCAGCGGCAACAGCAGCCAGAGCGGCGGCTGTTGCAGCAGCAGCGCCGCAGCCGCCATGGTCAGGCCGGATACCGGCAACACCCAGATCACGACACGCAGCACCTGGCGCATGTGCCAGCGGTGCAGCAGCCAGGTGTTGAACTGACTCAGGGCAATAAACCCAGCCGCATTAACGCCAAAGATGATGGCATATTGCTCAGGGCTCAAACCGTAGGTATTCATCAGCAACGCCGGTGATGACCCCAGGTAGGCGAAAAACCCGCCCATGGCCAACCCGGTGGTCAGTGCAAATCCCATGTATTCCCGCCACTGCGTCAGTTCACGATAGTCGGCAAACACCCGGCGGAAGCTCAGCTTGCGCTCTTCGCCGGGGTGGGTTTCTTCCAGCCCGAGAATCAGCCAGGTCATGCAGGCCGCCGCCGCCAGGCCCTGGAACAGGAATATCCAGCGCCAACTGCCCAGACTCAGCACCACGGTACCCAGAATGGGCGCCAGAATCGGGGCTACTCCCAAAACCAGGATCAGCATGGAGAAGGCTTTGGCCGCCTCCTGGGGTTCTGTCTTGTCGCGCACGACCGCCCGCGCAATGACCATACCAGCACAACCGCCCATGGCCTGCACGAAGCGCCACAGCAGCAGTGATTCGGCTGTAGTCACCAGCGCACAGGCGATGGAGGCGGCAATATACAGCGCCAGGCCGAAAATCAGTGGCGGCTTGCGACCGAAGCGATCGCTCAGCGGGCCATACAGGCTCTGCCCGAGGGCGATACCGATAAAATAACTGGCCAGCGTCAGTTCGATGGTGTTGGTGGTGGTATCCAGGCCATCGGCAATTTCCACGAAGGCGGGCAGATACATGTCGATCGCCAGCGGGCCGAGGGCAGTGATCAGCCCCATCAGAATCAGCCAGGAGGGAAAGTTGCGGTAGGTCATCGAACGATGTTAACAAATGTAATCGATTTCTTCATGGGTCGGTGGTGTGCTACGTGGTCGGTGGCGTCAAGCGGGGTTGACGGGGGGGCCTGCGGCCCCAAGCGCGGCCAAGGCCGGCGCCTACAGTGGTGGCTCATTTGTGGGCGCTGCTTTAGCTGCGCTTTGGCCGTTATGGCACCCAAGCGCGGCCAAGGCCGGCGCCTACAGGGTGGCTTATTTGTAGGCGCTGCTTTAGCTGCGCTCGGCGGCGGAGCCGCCCCATAAGCGCGGCCAAGGCCGGCGCCTACAGCTGGATGTTTACCGGCCGCTGGCCCCAGGTAACGCGCACATGGCCGCCGAGGTCGCGGCGCTGCCCAAGCTGTTCATAACCGGCATCAATCAGCAGCAGCGCCACATCATCGGCCTGATCATGGCCGTGCTCCAGCAGCAGCCAGCCACCGGCGCGCAGCACCCTGAC
>NZ_JAIUMC010000149.1 GCF_022565775.1 Natronospirillum sp. | reverse complement strand
GCATCCGAGAAACTGAGCTGATCCATGAGGGCTTCCGGTGTTGATGGGCGATGGTCAGATTTTACCGTGAATCGGCGATTAATTCAGAGGCTCCTTAGTGCTTCTACTTGTTGTTGCCCTGTTAAAAATGAGGGGATTACCGAGTGCTTCGACCTGACATTTTTTTGACCCTTTAGATCGAGTAGCCTTTCAGTTATAGCATCCAGCATAGAGTAGAGGCTAGCTCAATACAGCATCATATAGGTCACTACTACCACTCAAGAGAAGTCGATAGAAATGAGTGACTAGCATTACTAATGTCTCGCCAAGCGATGACCGAGGCCAGCATAATGCACGTCATATTATTGACTCTTCCATAGAGAAACTATTGGCGGTACCATCCTTTTCTTTTCGGAGTCTTTAATCGGAAGGGTTATGATGCGAGTTGATGTTGGTATTTTGCTGTTGCTGTCATTAACTTTTTTGGCCGCTTGTGATGATGATTCTTCCACCAGCGTAGATCAGAATTCGACGGATGAGGATCGAACGTCGATTCAAATCGTCCATGATCTTGCTGAAACCTGCGTGGCTGGAGAAAGCTATTGGTTCGACTACGAGTCGGATTCATTTGTGCGAACCCCTTCCTGGTCATTGGATTCGGAAGAGGTGGAGGTGGGGGCCTCCGTCTCATTGTCTTGTGCTGACATCGCGTCAGGTGCGGAGCTTGTTCTGTCGGCCACGATCGACGATGAGCCTGCAAGTGCAGTACTGGATCTCAATTTCGAAGCAGAACTTCCGCCTGGACTGCTGGCAGCAACTATCGATGGCCCGCAATTCTGTGAATCTCCAGGGTCCACGGTAACAGCAGAGCTTGTGGATGTTGGTGATGGCATCAATCACTGGGAGTTGGTCTGGCAGGACGTGGCGTCTGGTGCAGAGCTGGATGACGGCCGTCGGCTCAATATGACCTGTCCTGACGCCGGGGATGGCCAAGATCTGGCCGTCTACTACCATGGGCTGGAGGTGGCAGACTACAGCCTTGTTTCAATCGGACCACAGAATACAGACATCTCGTTCGAGTGGTCCGAAGAGGCGTTTCAAAAATCGTCAGGAACCTATCTCTTCTACTCGGATTATGTTCCGACTGTCGACATCCTTGTGGACGCCGATGGCCCTGTGAGTGTTTCTTGGGAGGCAGAGTACAACTTTGCTGCGAGTGACAACATTGTAGCCTCCGGGTCTGGGAATACGGTCAATCCGGAGGGGTTTGTAGATCTCGAGCGGGGCGATGGGATGTTTCCTTTCGACCTCCATGTGACGGTGCAAGATCACTATGGTCGCCAGACCACAGCGACCTGGTCGGCCATGATCGTTGAGCCAGATGCTCCCGTCGTGGAGTCTCTGTCGTGGTCCACAGAGGGCACAGTGCTGCCGGTCGACAAGTCGTATGAAGGGCTCATCTATACTCAGTCTGGCCGCCAAGTTACCGCGGTAGTCGATCAGCCGGATCTCGGCAACCAGATTCCGATGAGTGTGGTTCCGGTCGATCTTTCAGAGTGCGGACGCTCTGATACGCTGCATGGTGCCTGTTTCCGAGCGACTGCTGATGTTGCTGTTTCGCAAGAGAACACATCCAACCTGTCGTTTGCCTCTGCGGAGCTGCAGGTCACCGAGGCAGATCAGGGGCGTGTGACTTCAGAGGCATACTCCGGGTCCTACAACTGGACTGAAAACACACCGCCCACTTTGCAGGGCAGTGTTTCAGCCAGTTTCGTAAATCCGAACAACCTGCTCGGCGCAACGCTTGCACCTACTACCGCGACCTACACCGTCAACGAGAGCTCCTGGTCAGATGTGTTGACCGATTTTGAGAATGCCTCGTGGCGCTGGGTCACCTCTGATGGTCGCGAGTATGAAAGCTCGGAGCCTTCTATCGAAATCCCCTGGTCCTCTGCCGGCCATGTGAGCGTTGCTGTTTACGGCATCGATGAGCGTGATCTCGAGTCCGAGCAGGCGATCACGTCCAGCACCAGAACGCTGACGGAGGTGTCACCGCCGGAAATTAGAGTGCGAACCTCAGACACGGCAGGCCATACACCATTTCGGTTCATGGTCGAGACACAGGTCATCAATGACTCTGGCATCGACACCTGGGTAGAAGTTGACTGGGGTGATGGCACTGGCAGCCAGGGTGGCTATGTTGACCGCCGCTATCTGAGCGAAGGCCAATATACGGTGACCGTGCAGGCGCATGATGTGCTGGGCAATACCAGTGAAGTAGAAACGTTCACCGTTGCGGTTGAGGACGGCTCTGATCTGGGTTCGGTTTCGGGGCGCGTTACTCTGGATGTGCCGGTAACCGTCTCACACAACATCCCTAATCGAGAGACCCATGCCGAGTTTCTGGAGAACCGATCGAATGCACGGGAGATTCCGGCGCCCGGACTGCTGCTGACGCACATGGGACGCCGACATACGCACGCCAATCAGGATGATCGCATGGTCGGTGGCCGGAATGCTGCGGATTTCTTCTGGGCATACTTCGAGGCTGGGGACTGGATCATCTTTGACAGAGCGGATATTGATTTGCTGAATGAAGATGAACAATTGCTGTCTCGCCAAAATTGCTCCATCCGATCTGACGACAAGTTGTGTGCCATCTATGTGGAGAATGAAGGCTGGCACTTGCTTGGTGTTTTTGACAACACCGAGGGCGAGCACCTCACCTCTGGTCTTCACCGCCAGGTCGAGTTTGTACGTGATGATCTGAATCACGACGATTTTCACATGTCGGTCTACTACGATCCGGACGAGCAGGAGTCATTGGAAACCGACGACCCGCGCCACCCGTTCTTTGGGCTGGGCATTCCTGCAGGCGGCATGTTGACAGGCGAGATTGTGGCCAAGGCCTCAGAGCGGTCGACTGGTGCGCTCAGCGCGCGCTCCGGGGGCAGGGCGCCTGCTTCGGGCGTGCAACGGGTTCGTATCGGTGGTGGGGATTCAACCACGCTGCAAGGCCGGGCGCGCATTCAGTCTTCAACAGAGTCTGATGAGGCCGGTCTGCCGGATGAGTACCGGGAGCGGCTGGCACAGAACCGGACCATTCAGGCCATCCACGACATGCGAGCCAGCGGGAATTACGACTGGGTTGAGCCATTGATCAAGCACAAGCCACTGGTGGTGAACGATGAAAACCGCGAGTGGATGCTGCCTGAATGTGTGTCTCTGGCCGAAGAGGGCGATGATCGGACCATGGGCGAACGGTGCCGGGATGAAGGTCAGGACACCCCGCCTACAGAAAACACCGGTCGCCAGTGGAACCTGGAAGTTATTCAGGCCTGGGATGCCTGGCGGATTCTGGATGACATAGGGTATGAGCGCCGGCCGCGTGTGGCCGTGCTCGATACCGGCATCTGGGCGGATCACGATCACTTCCAGGATGCGCTGTTGTTGAACGACAGCTTCGACTTTGTTTCCGATCCGAATAACTCGGGGAAGCATCAAGAAGGCATCCATGGTGATCCTGAAGACCCGGGCCAGCCTGGCAATCTGCACGGCACCCATGTGGCCGGCATTGTGATCCGTCAGGATGACTACCAGTTGCGCCAGTACACGACGGACAACTCAGTCAATCGACATGATTTGAACTATGGGGCAGGCGTTAATATCGACCTGATGGCCATCCGAGTACTTGGCCGCAACCATGGAGACAACTACGACATTGCCCAGGGAATTCTTTATGCAGCCGGGTTGCCAAACGATTCCGGCACTGTACCCGAACAGCCAGCTGATGTAATTAACCTGTCTCTCGGTACGTCGGATTACAGTCGAGTTGTGGATGAGGCCGTGCAAAGAGCGAGAGCGGCAGGCGTGACTCTGGTAGCCGCTTCAGGAAACGGTTTCGCTGTGCAGCGTCTGTATCCAGCTTCTCTTGAAGGCGTCATCACGGTTGGTTCGGTTAATTTCCTTGGCCAGCCCAGCTCATTCTCTTCCATGACGGACCAGATGGATTTGATTGCCCCTGGCGGCGCCGTGCCTCATCACACACCGTGGCGGGGCTATTATCCGCATGCGGTCAGGGGCGTGTGGAGTGCCGAGCGTGGATGCAACACCGGGGGCACCTGTACCAGCACCAACTTTGTGGATGAGAAAACCGGCACAAGTATGGCCGCTCCCCATGTATCTGCCGCGATTGCCATGCTCAAAGGTGTCAACCCTGCCCTGACCCCGGCCGAGATCGACTATCTGATTGCCAACGGGTATATGACCCAGGCCCTGGCTGATCACAGCTACGACATAGCGATCGGCCATGGCATGCTGGATCTGTCGGTCACTATGCGCACGGCCAAAGCACTGAAAGACGGGGAGCTTGAAATCAATCTGCCTGCGAATGGGGCTAACCGTGAGTCGATACACTTCAACTCCCGCTCAGATGACCAGTTGCTGACGCTCGAGCGCTTCAGCCGGTCAAGCAGCAATGTGGTGCAGTTGATTGAAACCAACAGTGACTGGGTCGAGGTTGAGCCACTGCAAGTCGACAGCAGCGGTGTCGGCGTGTACGAGGTGTCGGTCGATCGCGATGAACTGGCGCGCGGTTCGCACCATGCGGACATCGAGGTCTACTGGTCCGATGGCAGTGTCACCACCATCGAGGTCACCGCCAATCACGAGAGCGGCAACCAATGGGGTGAGCCTGGCTCGATCTATGTGATGGCTATTGCGGAAGGCAGCAGCGAGCCAGTTGCCCAGACGCTGGCGTGGCCGGATCGCGAAGGGAACATTGATTTCGAGCTGACCGGTCTGGAGCC
>NZ_JAIUMC010000148.1 GCF_022565775.1 Natronospirillum sp. | reverse complement strand
CCGGTCGCTCCTGCGCATCCATGCGCCCGCGACATTAGTGCATCCCTGCACGTCAGCGCGGCCAAGGCACGCGCCTACAAATGAGGCAGAACCCCCTGCAGGCGCTGGCTTGCCTGCGCTCGGCGGCGCAGCCGCCTTTAAAGGGAGCCTGCCGGCTCCAAGCGCGGCCAAGGCACGCGCCTACAAAAGAGGCACAACCCCCTGTAGGCGCTGGCTTGCCTGCGCTCGGCGGCGCAGCCGCCTTTAAAGGGAGCCTGCCGGCTCCAAGCGCGGCCAAGGCACGCGCCTACAAAAGAGGCACAACCCCCTGTAGGCGCTGGCTTGCCTGCGCTCGGCGGCGCAGCCGCCTTTAAAGGGAGCCTGCCGGCTCCAAGCGCGGCCAAGGCACGCGCCTACAAAAGAGGCACAACCCCCTGTAGGAGCGCACCCCGTGCGCGATAGGCGGCGCCAGCCGCCCCTATAGACAAGCGCGCAGTCTGACAGTTCATCCTCTCAATGCAATCAGAACTGCACCGAACGGCTGCCAGGTTGAGTGCTTGCTGCACCCTGCTGGCCGTTCACGATCCACTGAACATCCACGCTTTCGAAACCGGGGAAGTTGTCGAATGCGGTCACTTCAACACCAGTCAGAGCGCCAATGTTGTCGCAGTGGAAGCGGTATTCCAGGTTGAATTCCGTATGCACGCTGCCTTCAGCATGTTCATGGCCATGATCATCGTCGTGGCCGTGATCGTCGTGTCCGTGGTCATCATGTCCATGGTCGTCGTGGCCATCGTCATCATGCCCGTGGTCGTCATGCCCATGGTCGTCATGCCCGTGGTCGTCATGCCCATGATCGTCGTGGCCATGGTCGTCATGTCCGTGGTCGTCGTGACCGTGGTCGTCATGCCCGTGGTCGTCATGTCCGTGGTCGTCGTGACCGTGATCGTCATGTCCGTGATCATGATAATGCACTTCGAACTCCTCGCCGCGCATCTCGGCCAGTTGCTCGGACATCATTTCCACATTGTCCAGCGAGCAGCTTGCGGCAGACGTCAGCTGAAACACGTACTGCGCGGCAAGCAGCTTTTCTTCGGCTTCCAGCAACAGGGCTTCATCGGCCTCGTGGCGCGCAAAGTGCTCGAAACCCACCACATTGTAGGACGGGCTCTGCAACAGCACGTCAACATGGTCGTGATCGACGGCTACCAGCAACTGGGCGGCACCGTGAACGTGAGCACCCAACTGGCGTACCTCGTCATGCCCGTGATCATCGTGCCCGTGGTCATCGTGGCCATGATCGTCATGCCCGTGGTCATCGTGCCCGTGGTCGTCATGACCGTGATCATCAGACGCGAAGATGGGGGCGGCCAGCAGGCTGGCTGCCAGCAACGCAGAGGTCAGGGTGTTCAGTTTGAAGGCAGATTTTGTCATGAGTTGCTCCAGGATTTTTGGTTAGTAGAGTTTGCAGAGTTCAGCATTGATCAATGGTCAGCAGCAGTCGCGCCTGTCCGGCAGCCGGTTGCGGTGAGCGATGAATCAGCCCTCGGCCGGCATTGCCCGGCCAGGCGTCTCCCTTGCACAGGGCGACATCGCCAGTGTTCAGATTCTGGTGTTCCAGCTGCGCATCAGGAGGAATTTCAAGGCCACCGCTCTGGCCAGACGACCGGAGAATCTGGTCATTGGCCAGCCACTGCATGCCGGGGCCCTGATAGGTCGTGATCAGGCGGGCATTGACTCGGTCCACGTGATACTTGGGGCACATGGCACGATCCAGTGCCGTCAGTCGAATGCCCCAGTCCGGGTGGTCGAACAGAAAGTTCAGCATGTCCAGCAATTCTGAGATGTCGTCAGTCAGCGGCTGCGCTGCGGCTCCCAATTGCACCGACAGGATGTCGCGCAGTGCATCAGTGGTGCCGCTCTGCTGGATTTTCAGATCCGGCTGCTGCTGCAGAATGGCGGTTATTGCCTCCTGCAATGGGGTGCTGAGCACTCGCTGCCAGACGCACAGATTCACCGCGTCCTCGACGATGTCGGCCATGACCGCCGGTGTGTGGCCCTGACGCAGTTGGGCCTCTGTGTTAACTGTTCTTTCTGCCAGAGTCATGCTGCGGCCTCCCAACTGGGGAACGGATCTTCCAGGCGCAGCCAGTGCTCAACGCCGGCTGCCAGTTCTTCGTCGGTCAGCAAGCAGGCATCCAGTTGGCGGCGGGTTTCCGCCTTGTCGAGGTTCTGGCCGATGAACACCAGTTCCTGACGCATGTCGCCAAACGGATCCTGCCATTTTTCCCGGATAAAGGCCTGTGCCTCCGGGTCCTGTGGCCACTTTTCAGGTGGGATGGCCTTCCAGAACATGCCGGCGAAGCCATAGCGCGCAATGCCGCCGGCCTGACTCCATTCGCCTGCCAGTTGGGGGCGCGTCGCCAGCCAGAAATAACCTTTGGAACGGATCAGACGGCCAGTCGGCCATTCCTGATGCAGAAAATCGAAGAACCTTTTGGGGTGGAAAGGGCGGCGCGCCTGATAGGTGAAGCTGCTGATGCCGTATTCTTCGGTCTCCGGCACATGCTCACCGCGCATCTCCTTCAGCCAGCCGGGGGCCTGCTGTGCCCGCCCAAAATCGAACCGCCCGGTATTCAGAACACGCTCTAGCGGTACCTGACCCTCGCGAATGGGGATGATCTCGGCTTCCGGGTTCAGGCTGCGCAGCACGCCCGTCACCCGCTCGATCTGCCCGGGGCTGGCCAAGTCTGTCTTGCTGACCAGTAGCACATCACAGAACTCGATCTGATCGACCAGCAGATCAGCCACATTGCGCTCGTCGTCTTCGCCCAGTGTCTCACCAGCTTCCTCGAGGCTGCGGGCGGCTTCATATTCATCCAGAAAGTTGCAGGCATCGACCACAGTGACCATGGTATCCAGGCGGGCGAAGTCGCCAAGACTATGGCCATCTTCATCGGCAAAGGTGAAGGTTTCGGCCACCGGCAGGGGCTCCGAAATGCCCGTCGATTCAATCACCAGATAGTCAAACCGTCCGGCCTCTGCCAGCGCCCTGACCTCGATCAGCAGGTCTTCACGCAGGGTGCAGCAGATGCAGCCATTGCTCATTTCCACCAGCTTCTCTTCCGAGCGGTTCAGGCTGATCTCGTTCTGGACCTGAGTGGCATCTATATTGATTTCGCTCATGTCATTGACGATGACAGCGACCTTCAGGCCTTCACGATTCTGCAGAATATGGTTCAGCACCGTGGTCTTGCCGGCACCAAGAAAACCGGACAATACAGTGACTGGGAGTTTCGAGGCTGTGTCGATTGAGCTCATGGCTGACCCGAGTGTTGTTTGTTATTTCAGGACCAGTAGTGTGTAGATGATGTTATAACATTACAAGTACCTGATACAAATTTGCATCGGGAAGGGAGTGGTTTGGGGAGTAGCGGCGGTGTCATGGGCGCCTTGGGGCGCCCGCAGATTGAGGCTGTCGCTGAATCAGAAGCGATAGTCGACGCCGGCATGGAGTTGCGAATAAGTACCCCAGCCGCCGAAAGAACTGCTCCAGCGAAGATTGGCTGCCAGATCATCGGAGAAAAAGTAGCGGGCGCCAACCTGGCCGCCGGTGGATATGCCGCCGCCCCATGCGCCAGAGATATCATCATCGCTGTAGCTGAAATTGTTGTAGCCCAGCATCAGGCCGCCGTAAGGCTGTACATTGCCTTCGCCGGCATCATAGTGAACGTTGGCCTGAGCACCGATGAAGGTGTGGCTCAATGAATAGTTCAGGCCGCTGGAATAGTTGGTGTAAGCACCTACTGCGCCTGCACCGAAGTTGAAATCCGGAAAGATGTCGTCGATCAGGCCTCGTTCATAGGTGGCACCAAAGGTCGCGGCATTCGACAGGGTTGTGAAACCAAACCCTACGGTAGCGCCGACCAGGTTGTCACCCTCACTGAGCACATCAGCCATAAGCGGACTGCTGGCTGAAACGGCGAGTGTCAAAGTGGTTGCCATCATTAACTTCTTCATAAAGTCCTCTTTCAGTCCTTGGGAATGTGGTGTAGCCAATCAAGTTGATTTGGGTGCTACACCGCGGACTCTACAGGACAGGACTTACAGATGACTTACAGAGTGGACATAAAACAAAAAAACCCGTGAATGAAAAATCCACGGGTTTTCATTGTGGCGATAACGATCAGGCGTCCAGCCTGACCGTCAGCGTCATTCAGGCCGCAGAAACGCGGTTCTGACGACGGCGAGCTGCAAACAGGCCCAGAGCGCCGGTCAGCAGCAGGGCTGCGGTGCCGGGTTCGGGGACTGTGGTGCTCTTGCTAGTGCCCCAGATGGAGATATGAGAAATATCACCGCGACCGTCAGCCCAGAAACCCGAGAATGACAGGGTATCCATGCCATTCCAGCCATATTGGCTGCTCAGATCATAAAAGTAATACCTGGGGTCGTGGACGCCATCCTTGACAGCCAGGTAGCAGGATACGCAGTTGATGGCAGGCTGAGACGTGTCCCAAGTCAGGGTTCCGCCGTTACGATCGTCCAGATTGGGTGCCCAGACGAAAGAGTAGGAGCCCTGGTAGCTGCCTTCATCAGGATCACCGGCAGCCGCCTTGTAAAGCAGGTCAGTGTTGTCGAAGGTAGTGCCAAAAAGATCATTAATGCAACCAGGCTCGCAGTTAGACGGGCCATAGGGCGGCGTCCCATCGTTGCCATCGTAAAGCGCGTCACCCGGTAAAATAACAGTTCCTTGTGCTGAGGCTGCGAATAGCAGCCCTGCCAGGCCAAGTCCAAAAAATTTTGACCACTGTAAGC
>NZ_JAIUMC010000147.1 GCF_022565775.1 Natronospirillum sp. | reverse complement strand
CGTACGAATACATAAACTACCTCCGTTGTAGTCCAAGAATTCATCCGCACCTCCGGCCAGTATATTGCTGCTGGGTGAAGACAACTGCATCGAAGCCTGTTTCGGGCCCAGCTTGCCAGAAGCCTACAACAAGGCCTTCATTGGACTGGAGATCGGGCCAAATGTCGGTTCCTGCGGGACAGCCATGTACCGCAGGGAAACGGTAGTGGTCACCGATATCAGCAGTGATCCTCTGTGGGAGTCGTCTCGTGCCACAGCCCTGCAATATGGCCTCACCGCCTGCTGGTCAACGCCCATCATGACGCCACAGGGTAACGTTCTGGGTTCTTTTGCCGTGTACCGAAAAGAGGTTGCCAGCCCGTCACCCCGACAACTGGAACTGGTCAGCGGCGCCGTTTATCTGGCCGGCATTGCCATCGAGCGCCACCGGGCCGAGGCCCGTATCCAGTACATGGCCCATCATGATCATCTGACCGGTCTGCCCAACCGAACCTTCCTGATGGAACAGGTTGAAAAAGCCATCAAGCGGGCTGGTACTGATGATTCCAGAATCGCTCTGCTGATGGTGGATCTAGACCGATTCAAGGACGTGAACGATTCGCTGGGCCATCACACGGGTGACCTGCTCTTGCAAGAGGTTGCCGAACGACTGAGCTCAGCAGTCCGGTCGGGTGATATAGTGGCACGGCTGGGTGGTGATGAATTTGTCCTGGCCTTGCCGGAACTCAAGGACACTCAGGCCCCTTCGTCTGTAGCACAGAAGGTCCTGGATCAACTCAGCGAACCCTTTCATACCCATAACCAGGCCTTTCAGCTGGGGGCCAGCATCGGCATCAGCGTCTATCCGGAAGACGGCCATACAGCGCAGGAACTTCTGCGCACGGCGGACACCGCCATGTATGCGGCAAAAAAGGAAGGTCGTGGTCACTACCAGTATTTCACTCATGCCCTGAATCAGGCCGCTCACGAACGGATGGCCTTGCTGTCCCAGCTGCAACAGGCGATTCGCAATTCCGAGTTCCTGCTGCATTACCAGCCGCTGTATTGTCTGCGCACGGGCGAATTGCGGGGCGCCGAAGCTCTTTTGCGCTGGCAACACCCACAGCGTGGGCTGCTCTACCCGGGGCAGTTCCTGTACCTTCTGGAAGAACATGGTCTGATGGTGGAGGTCGGCAGTCGCGTCCTCGAAGCAGCTTGCCTGCAGGCCGGTGAATGGCAGAAAGCTGGCTTGCCCCCCATCCGCCTGGCCGTCAATGTGGCGGCGGACCAGTTATATCGGGGCGACCTGATGGCTCTGGTACAACAGTGTCTCAGACACACTGGGCTGGAACCCGGCCGACTGATGCTGGAGTTTACCGAAACGGTTCTGCTCAAGCATTCCGATGCCATTATCAGCAGCATGCGTGGACTGAAAAAGATGGGAGTTCGCCTGGCGCTGGATGACTTTGGTACCGGCTATTCCTCGCTCTCCTATCTGCACCGTTTCCCGGTTGATCAATTGAAGATCGACCAGTCCTTTATTCAGGGACTGGAGAAAGGTGGCGGCACCCTGCCTATTGTGCAGAGTATTGTTCAACTGGCCGAGACACTGGGCTTGCAGGCGGTCGCAGAAGGGCTGGAAACAGAAACGCAACAAAAGGTTATGACGGATCTCGGCTGCCCTCTCGGCCAGGGGTTTTATCTGGGTTACCCGGTCAGTGCCGAGGAGTTTACCGCCTTGCTGCAGACTGTCCCGACTCAGGGAACCTACATGACGGAATAGAGCATTCGCGCCACCAGCAATAGCAGCAGAACCGCAAAAATGCGTTTCAGCGGCCTGACCGGCAACCAATGGGCAGTCCGCGCCCCCAATGGGGCGACAAACACACTGGTCAGAGAAATGGCAACAACCGCCGGCCAGTGCACGAACCCGACCACCCAGTCCTGCCCTGTCGGTGCGGCCAGACCATTGACCAGATAGCCGAGCGTACCGGCCACCGAAATGGGGAGGCCGACAGCCGCGGCGGTGCCAATGGCTTTGCGCACATCCACATTATGCCAGGTCAGGAAGGGAACTGTCAGCGACCCGCCACCGATCGACACCATGGCAGAAATTCCGCCGATTCCGGTACCCGCCGCCAACAGGCCAACTCTGCCAGGCAACTCCCGGGTAGGAGGCGGCTCGCGGTCCAGAATCATCTGCAGAGCCGCATACCCCATGAACAGGGCAAACACGATGGCCAGCACCAGGGAGTTGAGTTGTGCCGCAATAAACGTCGCGACAAAAGTGCCTGCTACTATACCGGGTGACAGGGTACGCACTATTGGCCAGAGCACGCCACCCCGGGCATGATGCGCGCGCAGACTGGATATCGACGTGAGGATGATCGACGCCATGGAGGTCCCCAGGGCGACATGAACCACATGCTCCACCGGCATGCCCTGCAGCAGAAACAGGGTGGTCAGCACCGGTACCATCAGGGTACCACCGCCGACACCGAGCAGACCGGCCATGAAACCGACAAAAACCCCCAGCCCCAGATAGGACAGCAACCACTCCAGCGCCATGTCCTGCATCCTCCAGAATTTTCGCAAAGCGCGCAGTATACGTTACTGTTCAGGGCCTACCAACCGCCTGCAGGCCTGCTCAGAGGCCTTTCAACTGGTCTTTCAGTTGCAGCATCTCGTCACGCAGTGCCGCAGCCTGCTCGAAGGCCATCTGGCGGGCGGCCTTGTGCATCTCGTCCTCAAGTTGCCGGATGCGTCGGGCTGCTTCTGCCGGTGTACGATAAGTGGTCTGCTGCTCCGCCACCTTGCGCACCTTTTCCCGCCGGCCGGTCTGCTTTTTGGACTTTCCGGGAATGACCGTGCCTTCCATGATGTCCTGCACATTCTTGTCCAGCGCAGTAGGGGTAATACCGAGAGCCAGATTGTGCTCAATCTGCTTGTTGCGACGCCGTTCGGTTTCGTCGATCGCACGGCGCATGGACGGCGTGATTCTGTCCGCATAGAGTATGGCCTTGCCGCGCAGGTTGCGCGCCGCCCGACCGATGGTCTGGATCAGTGACCGGTCGGAGCGCAGAAACCCTTCCTTATCGGCATCCAGTATGGCCACCAGCGCCACCTCCGGAATATCGAGGCCTTCCCGCAGCAGGTTGATGCCGACCAGCACATCGAACTCACCGAGCCGCAGGTCGCGAATAATCTCTATGCGCTCCACGGTATCAATATCACTGTGCAGATAGCGCACGCGCACGCCATTGTCGTGCAGGAAATCGGTAAGATCCTCGGCCATGCGCTTGGTCAGTGTGGTCACCAGAATACGGTCACCGACCGGCACCCGTTCATGGATCTCCTGCAAGAGGTCATCCACCTGAGTGGTTTGCGGACGCACCTCGATTTCCGGATCGATCAGACCAGTAGGCCGTACCACCTGCTCCACCACCTGATCACCGTGTTTTTCCTCATAAGGCCCAGGCGTGGCGGAGACAAAGACCAACTGCGGCGCCAACTTCTCCCACTCCTCGAAACGCAGAGGCCGGTTGTCCAGCGCCGAAGGAAGCCGGAAGCCGTATTCCACCAGAGTTTCCTTGCGCGAGCGGTCACCACGATACATGCCGCCAATCTGCGGTATCGTGGCGTGGCTTTCATCGACAAACACGATGGCGTTTTTCGGCACATAGTCGAACAGGGTGGGTGGCGGCTCACCCTCTTCCCGACCGGACAGATACCGGCTGTAGTTCTCGATGCCGTTGCAGTAACCCAGTTCCTGCATCATTTCCAGATCATACAGGGTGCGCTGCTCAAGGCGCTGAGCTTCGACCAGACGGTTGTTGTCGCGCAGCTGTTCCAGGCGTGCCTTCAGCTCAACCTTGATCTTGTCGATGGCGCTCAGGATCTGCTCGCGCGGTGTGACATAGTGGGTCTTGGGATAGATCGTATAGCGCTGGACCTTCTGCATGATTTCGCCGGTCAGCGGATCAAAGATGGCCATGCGTTCAACTTCGTCGTCGAACAGTTCGATGCGCAGGGCTTCGGTTTCCGATTCTGCCGGAAAGATATCGATCACGTCCCCGCGCACCCGGTAGTTGCCGCGGAAGAAGTCGATGTCGTTGCGGGTGTACTGCAGTTCGGCCAGACGCCGCAATATAGCACGCTGATCCACCCGGTCACCCACCACCAGATGCAGGATCATGCGCATGTAGGATTCGGGCTCGCCCAGGCCATAGATGGCCGATACCGTGGCGACAATCAGCGAGTCCTTGCGCTCCAGCAGGGCCTTGGTGGCCGACAGCCGCATCTGCTCAATCTGTTCGTTGACCGAGGCGTCCTTGTCGATAAACGTATCCGACGACGGCACATAGGCTTCGGGCTGATAATAGTCGTAGTAGGAGACAAAGTATTCGACGGCATTCTCGGGGAAGAACTCGCGGAACTCGCCGTAAAGCTGGGCGGCCAGGGTCTTGTTGTGCGCCATGATGATGGCCGGGCGTTGCACGGCTTCCACCACCTTGGCCATGGTGTAGGTTTTACCGCTGCCGGTAACACCGAGCAGCGTCTGCGCGCGCAAGCCAGCCTCCAGACCCTTGACCAAACCGGCAATCGCCTCGGGCTGATCGCCGGTGGGCTGGTATTTGGACACAACTTTGAAAGTGTCGCTCATTCCGGCTCCGAATTTCGATTACATTACCTGAAGTTGCTAACGTCGTGGGCAAAAGCCTGCCACCTGATGGTCTGGCGCCTATGCTACCGTCGCCACTCTCGGGCACATACCTGTGAGACACGCAAAAAACGTCATCCCTGACAGCTCGACTC
>NZ_JAIUMC010000146.1 GCF_022565775.1 Natronospirillum sp. | reverse complement strand
CGAGCGAGCCTGGGGATTGCAGCATAAAACAGTCCAAGAAAAGCGCCGCACCTCCTCATGATCATCCAGAATCGGTGTTCACGATAAACCGGAATGGGTGTTCATGATGGGCCGGAATATGCACTTCACCCTCAATCTGGTGAGATCATGCAGGGAACCGGAGGAATCAGGAAGCTTCGCTGGTCGGCGCAGGGTAAAGGCAAAAGTGGTGGTGCCAGGGTTATCTACTACTACCACAACGGAAGTGTGCCACTGTTCCTTTTGACGGTTTTTGGCAAGGGCGAAAAGGCGAACATCTCAAAGCCTGAGCGCAACCAATTAAGCAAACTGACAAAGCTCTTGCTTGAAAGATATGGTGGTTAACATGAGTAACGTGTTTGAAAGCATACAGCAGGGTCTTGATGAGGCCATTGAATATTCCAAGGGGAACACTCCCAAGGCCATCGTGCATGAGTTTGGGCCCGTTGAAGTCAAGAAAGTACGCGCCAAACTCGGTATGTCCCAGCTTGAATTTGCATCTGCGTTTGGTATCAGTGTTAGCACTTTGCGTCACTGGGAACGCGGTGACCGGTCGCCTCATGGGCCTGCCCTGGTTCTATTGAATGTGGTTTCGAAGGAGCCACAGGCTGTACTAAAGGCGCTTAGTGCGTAAACAAAAATACTGGCGGGAGTATCTCGCGGTCGCGCTGACACCATTGCCAACTGGCCTGATCTCGAAAGAGATCGCCCCTCGGTCAATAGATATGTTGACCCGCAGGCCTCAATTCCTTTCCAGCAAGTCAGAGGATCAACGACTCTGACCCCATTGATCAGACCCCATTGATCCATTGATCCATTGATCTGTGGCACACGGCGAGGACATCGGTTCCTACAACTATGCTGTTCCTTACTCCAGGTGCTGGCACGGAGCATCGTCCGGTTGGCGCCTGACTATGCATTGAACGCGGGCGCCGGCAATGCCGGGGCAGCATGATGCCAATAGGCACACATTCTGCTAAACTCCTCTGATGAAGCAAATTAACTGGAATGCTGAAAAGAACCAGCAGTTGATGAGCGAGCGCGGAGTTTCTTTCGAAGATCTCCTGTTCGCTCTTCAGTCTGGTGGTTTGCTTGATGATGGACCTCACCCCAACAGGGACAAGTATCCGAATCAGCGACTTTTTGTGGTTCGGATTGATGATTACGCCTGGCTGGTGCCATACGTCGAGAATGATAGCGAAATCTTTCTCAAGCCGATCATCACCAGTCGCAAGGCTACCAAGAAATTTTTAGGGGGTTAGTATGGCCGACACGAAACTGAATTCCGAAGAGCAAGAGTTGCTTGAGACATACGAGTCCGGAGAGTTCGAATCGGATCTGGATGCAGATCGTCGGGAGTATCTCGCGAAGGCAGCAGAAGAAACGTTCAAGAAAGACAAGCGGATCAACATCCGTATCTCCAGCCGTGATCTGGAAGCGCTTCAGCGTCGCGCACTGGAAGAAGGGCTACCTTATCAGTCTTTGGTCTCCAGTGTTCTGCACAAGTATGTATCTGGTGGTCTCAAAGACATCTCTGCTAACAAGTCAGGCTCGCGGTCGCGCTGAAGCCGTTGCCGGCTGGCCAAGGGACCTGACCAGGCACTCTGTCCGCGCCCGGTTGACAAGCCCCGGTGTTAGGCGGACAGTGAAAGGATGAACTCAAACGCACCCGCCCCGCAAAATGACAGCGTGTCGGGGGAGCTTTTTGAACAGCTTGATGCTGCAATCAAGCGACTTGCCGACACCAATGCCGTTGAGGGTGTGTCCCCCGTTTTCGAAGTGGTCGATGCCGCTCGAGCCCTGATGTTCAATGCCGATGGGCTGGACGCGCTGTATGAGCGTGTATCGGCGATTGAAGCCGCCGGCTTCTTCGGTGGCAGTGACTGGGATTATCCCCGGACGCTGGCGCCCTCTCTGGCCGTGCGGACCGTGCGCCACGGCGAACCGACCGCGAACCTGGTGGAAATCCTGAGTCAGATTCGCCTGCTGGCGGTAGCCAGGGGCGACTACACGCACCCTTCTGTCTCGGCGGAACACGCCCATCACTTTCTCGCCCAGGTGCTGGCGATGAATCTCGATCTGGTGGTCAGCGATCTGCAGGAAAGCGATCGGCTGCGACCGGACGAGCTCGGTTATGCCGTTCAGAATCTTTACCACTACCTGCTTCGGCACCTGGGCTACGAGAACCTGCTGGAACATCTGGTGGCCGAGGTCTGGCGCATTCTGGCCCAGCGTCCGGTGCAGGTGGGCAGTATCAAGCAGATGGTGGCCCAGATAGCCGCCTGCCTGGAAAAGCCGGAGGCGCTGGATGGCGAGGTCAGCGCGGATGCACAACAACTGGTGACTGCGCTATTCAGCCCCACCGAGGATTGTCGGGACGATCCGGGCTTTGAGGTGTACAGCGCGCGCCTGGTGGACATGGACAATGCCGCCCTGCTGCAGGAGGCCATCGGCTTTGCTCAGGCGATGCACCGCACGGGACTGGTTTCCCCCTACATGCCGGGCTTTATCCGCTACCTGCGTACGCGCTGGAACGAGCTGATTCCCACTGCACTGGGGCTGAGCAAAACCGGGGCGGACGCCTTTCACTGCTACCCTGAGTTGATTCATACGCTGATTGATGAGGCGCTGTTTCCCGAAACCAGCCAGTGTGCCTATGGCCTGGCCATGATGCTCGAGCGGGGCATTCTGTATGCGCCGCCGGTAGCGCCGTCACTGTGGCGGCAGATCAGACTGCCTTTGTGCGATGCCGCGGCGGAAAAGATCAGGGCCGTATTCGGCACCAGCAGGCCAGCGTCCGCGTTTCTGCTGGCCGATGTGCTCAATGTTCTGGGCAGTCCACTGGGCATCGGGCAAGGCAACTACCCCACCTGCCAGTCGACCCGCGCTCTGTCCATGTGGGCCTACAACACCCCGGCGGAGCTGCTGCGCGTCCTGGCCTGGGCAGCACGCGACGACGAAGTGGTGATGCGCTTTGAGGGCGCCAGCCTCTCATCCCGGGAACTGGGCGAAGGCCTGGCTTCCGAGCCTCCGGTAGAGGTGGATGCCGTGTCGCTATTGACGGTGCCCCACCTGGACCGCATCTATTTTGCCATGGGTCGGCTCAGTATCGGACGCGGCGAAGACCCCCACAAATGGGTCAATACCGAATTTCACGGTGATCAGGTTGGCCACGGGTTTCGTATAGCTGTAGCTGTGGCCACCGGAATGCTCAATGATTTTGAAGGGTTCATCCGCGATTTTTACGCGGCCTATCACCCGATTTACAACGGCGACATTCCGGTGATCAACCCGCAACCGGCGGGGATTGCGATAACCGACAGTGCCACACGTTTTCTGGGGTGGCACGCCATCACCATCCAGCGCCTGGCGCTGGATCCGCATCAGGAAATGCGGGTGTATTTTTTCAATCCCAACAACGACAGCGGGCAGAACTGGGGCCAGGGTATTGTCACCTCCACCCAGGGGCATGGTGAATTTTACGGAGAAGCCTCGCTGCCGGTCGCCGAGTTCGCCTCGCGGCTGTACCTGTTTCACTACGACCCGCTTGAAAAGGGCGAGTCGAGCCTGATTCCAACCGACGAACTCAATCGGGCCATGGACCTGGCCCGCAACAGCTGGGCTTTGGAGCGCTGACTGCGCCCCGGAGCCCCCATGCACAACGCGAAAGGAGAACACATTATGTCGAAACTAGCAGAAACGCCCACACCTTCAGATGTTTCAAGCTGGACCGACCCGACCATGGATTCCGTGCGCGGAACAGAGACCCCCAAGGATCCGAACAAGGGCTATATTGCGCTGCTGGGCTGGAGCGTCAATGCCATCAAGGCCGCCCAGAAGTTTGATCGCCGCTACCTGGTGGTTGCGCCCGAGTGGGCCACCGATTTCTGCGAGGCCAACAAGATTCCGTTCATTCCCTGGGATTTTGTGCGCCTGAACGACCGGTCGCTGGAAATTGCCGAACGGCTCAAGGCCGAGGGTGTCGATGTGGCCATCCCCCTGTTCGAGGAAACCGTGGAGTGGTCGGGCGCCATCAACTCGGTGCTCATGGACAATCCGCGCATGTACGGGCAGTCCATTCTGTTCCGCGACAAGGCGCTGATGAAGCGTCGCGCTCAGCTCGGCGGCATTCGCGTAGGGATTTTTGAAGAAGCCCACGAGAAGGAAGATATCGTCCGCTTTATGAAGCGCGTCAACCAGACGCTGCTCAAGCTCGACGGGGACCCCGATGACCCTATCCATGTGAAGGCCTTCGATAAAGCCGGCTGCCTGGGGCACCGCATGATCCGCAAGATCGAAGAGATCGACGCCATTCCGGCGGAGGAGTATCCGCTATTGATGGAAAGCCACCTGGATGGCTGGGAATTTGCGGTGGAAGCCTGGATCCACGACGGTGAGATCAAGTTCATGAATATCTCCGAGTATGTGACTCTCGGCTATTCGGTCTTTGTGCCCGCCACCAATGAGCTGGAAAGCTGGCGCAATGCGATCACCAAGCAGATCGAAAAACTGATCAAGACCTTCGACATCAAGTTCGGACTGATTCACCCTGAGTACTTTGTGACCGCCGACGGCGAAATGTACTTTGGCGAGATCGCCTACCGGCCGCCCGGGTTCAAGGCCTTCGAACTGATTGAGCGGGCCTACGGCTTCAGCGCCTACCAGGCGTCAATGGTGGTGTTCGACCCGAAAAGCACCAAGGAGGAAGTGAACGACTTCTTCCCCCGCGAAGTGGTAGATGCCAAAGGCTATGCCGGTTGCTTCGGTGTCTATCCGCGCCGCCGCGTGGTCAGCAA
>NZ_JAIUMC010000145.1 GCF_022565775.1 Natronospirillum sp. | reverse complement strand
ACGGTTTACGCTCTACCTAGTGCAATGGTGATAGCTAATCACCATTGCCGGAGAGGCACAAGGCTGTGGCCCTCGGCCACGCACAAGCTCTGGCACCAATGCGTGAGCAAGGCTCACAGCCTACAGGGTGCCTCTGTTGTAGGCTGTGGCCCTCGGCCACGCACACGACGCTTGCAGGCAGCGCCCCTTCGCAAACCTGTTATACTGCAAAAAAACCAGAATGCTCAGAAAGGAGAAGCACAACTCATGACACGCACCATCGCCATCCTTGGTGGTACTGGCCTTACAGAACCCAGCCGATTGCAGGTTATCAACGCGCACGACGTTCAGACCCCTTACGGGAATACCTCGGCCCCCATTCTGGAGGGCGATATGGGCGGGCATCGGGTGCTGTTCATGGCCCGCCACGGACATCCGCATCGCATTGCGCCCCACCAGGTCAACTATCGGGCGAACCTCTGGGCGCTGCAGAAACTGTATGCGACCGATATCGTGTCGGTGAATGCGGTGGGCAGTATCAGCATCGACCGGATGCCGACCCGTTCGCTGGTGTTGCCGGATCAGATTATCGACTACACCTGGGGCCGGATTCATACCTACTATCAGGGCGATCTGGAAAGCGTGAAGCATGTGGATCTGTCCTACCCTTACACGGACAGCCTGCGCGATGTGCTGCGCCGCGCGGCGCGTGAGTCGGGCAAGACCATTGCCGATGGCGGCGTTTATGGCGTGACGCAGGGCCCGCGGCTTGAAACGGCGGCCGAGATAGTGCGTATGGAGCGTGATGGCTGTGACATCGTCGGTATGACGGGGATGCCGGAGGCGGCGCTGGCGCGTGAGTTGAAGCTGAATTATGCCTCGCTGGCGCTGGTGGTTAACCCGGCGGCCGGCAAGAGCAGCAAGGTGATTACGCTGAAGGATATCCAGGCCACCCTGGCTGTGGGTATGGTGGATGTGCGGGATGTGGTCAGCGAAGCCGTAAGAATCTTTTACGAGGATTGAGGGGCCTGCGGCCCCGAGCGCACGGGTAATCGTGTTTTCCGTGGGAGGCCACCCCGCTGGCCGATTTGGCAAGGGGCCTTCGGCCCATCGCGCAACGGGGTGCGCTCCTACTGCACGATCGGTGCTTGTGTTCCGTAGGAGGCCACCCCGCTGGCCGATTTCACAAGGGGCCTGCGGCCCATTGCGCAACGGGGTGCGCTCCTACTGCACGATCGGTGCTTGTGTTCCGTAGGAGGCCACCCCGCTGGCCGATTTCACAAGGGGCCTGCGGCCCATCGCGCAACGGGGTGCGCTCCTACAGGTATCACCAGGGCTTACGCCTCCGACCTGCTTTCTGTTAAACTTGTGCCGTCCATCGGGGTGCCTGAATTGCCACGCGCAACTCAGGCTGAGATCAGACGCTGGGGCCATGCCCGCAGCGCACACCCGTTGAACCTGATCCAGTTCATACTGGCGAAGGGAATGGAATAGGTAAGTGATCCACTCGGATACCCTCGTGCGGCCGTTCTGGCCGACAATTCCCCCTCTCGCCGGCAATTTAATTACCGGGAGATTCCATGAAAAAACTCACTCTGGCGGCAGGCCTTGCTTTGGCAGGTTCATTGAGCGCCAACGAACTGACCGTCTACACCTACAGTTCATTCACCAGCGACTGGGGCCCTGGCCCTGAAATCAAGAGTGCCTTTGAAGCCCAGTGCGACTGCACGCTGAATTTCGTCAGCTCCGATGATGGTGTGTCGCTGCTCAACCGTGTGCGTCTGGAAGGCATGAACACCCAGGCGGACGTGGTGCTGGGCATTGACGACGCACTGATCGAAGAAGCCCGCGATCTGTCATTGTTCCAGACACACGGCGTCAACTGGGATGACTATCCGCTGGCAGATGACCTGGCCTGGTCCGATGACCTGTATGTGCCGTTCGACTATGGCTATTTTGCTTTTGTCTATGACACCGAAGTGATCGACAGCCCGGTGACATCGATGGCAGAGCTGCTGGAAAGCGATGCCGACATCATCTATCAGGACCCGCGCACCAGCACGGTCGGGCAGGGTTTGATGCACTGGATGCAGGCCATCTACGGTGATGATGGCGTGGCTGACGCCTGGGCGGCACTGGCTGAGCGCACCATTACCGTGACGCAAGGCTGGAGCGAATCCTACGGCATGTTTCAGGAAGGCGAGGCCGATTATGTGCTGAGCTACACCACCTCGCCGGCCTACCACATGGTAGCTGAAGATACGGATCGCTATCAGGCGGCGGCCTTCAGCGAAGGGCATGTGGCGCAGATCGAAGTGGCGGCGATTTCTGCCTACACGGATCAGGAAGAGCTGGCCGCCGAGTTCCTGAACTTCCTGCTCACGCATGAGGCGCAGGAAATTCTGCCGGTTACCAACTGGATGCTGCCCGTGCGCACCGATGTCGATCTGCCTGATGCGTTTGGCCTTCTGGTCACCCCGGAGCGCATTGGCTACTCACCCAGTGAGATTCGTGACAACCGCCAGGCCTGGATTCGCAACTGGCGCAACGCCGTCAGTCAGTGAAACCTGACTCGGGTGTTCTGTCTGCGGTGCCTGCGTTTGCAGGCGCCGCTGCCCACCGGCCTCCGGGCTGGTGGGGCAGTATTGGTTGGGGTTCTGCTGCCCTGGCACTGATGCTGCTGACCACCCTGTTGGCGTTTATGGCGCTGTTTGGCTGGAGTGAGGGCCGCCCTGACTTCAGCATTCTCGAAGACGCCTATTTCCACCGCATTCTCCGCTTTACCCTCTGGCAGGCTCTGCTGAGCACGGTGTTCTCGGTGGCGCTGGCCGTGCCGGTGGCACGGGCAGTCGCGTTGGATCTCCGACTACCCGGGCGAGCCCTGTTCCTGCGCTGGTCGCTGCTGTGCTTTGTGATGCCGAGTCTGATTCTGATCACTGGCTTGGTGTCGGTGTTCGGCCGTTCCGGCTGGCTGACCCCCTGGTTGGGCAGTGGCTGGCGGCTGTATGGCCTGAATGGCATCTTGATAGCGCATGTGTTCCTGAACATGCCGTTCGCTCTGCGCGTGCTGGTGTTCCAGTGGCAGAGCATCCCGGATACTGCCTGGAAGGTATCGGCCCAGTTGGGCCTGTCTGGTTGGCAACGTTTTCGGCTGGTCGAATGGCCGGCGCTGCGCGGTGTCTTGCCCGGGGTAGCCGGGTTCATATTTCTGCTCTGCTTCAACAGCTTTGCCATTGTGCTGGCGCTGGGCGGCGGGCCGCGGGCCACCACGCTGGAAGTAGCGATCTATCAGGCGCTCAAGTTCTCTTTCAACCCCGCGGAAGCCTTGACTCTGGCCTGGACGCAACTGCTGGTGGCGGGCGGGCTGTTTCTGCTGTTCAGTCGGTTTGGTCGGTTGCGCTGGCTGGCGCCACCGCAGGGGCAGCCCTGGTTGCCGCGGCTGCACCCGCTGACGCTCTGGTCGGGGCGGCTGGCTTATGCTCTGGCGGTTCTGTTTTTGGTAGTGCCCATTGCCACCCTGGTGCCGGTGGCCGTGCTCAGTGGCGGGCAGGGCCTGCCCTGGGCGACCCTGTGGCCGGTTACCTTGAGGTCACTGGGCTTTGCCTTTGCCGCAGCCACGTTGGCCACGCTGCTGGCGCTGGGCGGGCTGGAGCTGTGGCGACGGGTCACATCCCCGGCGGCGCGGCAGCTGACCGAGTTTGGCGCTCTGCATCATCTGGTGATACCGGGCATGGTGCTGTCGGTCGGGCTCTATCTGTTTTTCATGCCCTGGGTCAACTGGTTGCGCTGGGGCTGGATTGCGGTGATTGGCCTCAATGCGCTGGTGGCGTTGCCGTTTGTCTACAGTCAGCTCAAGCCCGGGGTGTTCGATTTTGATGCCAACTACCGGCGTCAGGTGGCCGACCTGGGGTTGCACGGCTGGCCGTTCTGGCGGCATTTGTACCTGCCCTGGTTGCTGCCGGCACTGCGTCGGGCCTGGGCGCTCGCCTTCGTGATTGCGCTGGGCGACCTGGCGGTATTCGGCATCTTCGGCCATGACAATTGGCGCACCTTGCCGTGGCTGATCTATGCGCTGGCGGGGTCCTATCGTTTGCAGGCAGCGGCGCTGGCGTCGTTGCTGTTGCTGTTGTTTGCGCTGCTGGCGCTCTGGTTGCTGGAGGATCATCGACGTCATGCTTGAAGCGGTTCAATTGACAGTCAGTCGCGGAGAACAAAGCTGGGTGCATGACTTCCGGCTGGCGCCGGGTGGGGCGCTGGCGCTCACCGGGCCGAGTGGCAGCGGCAAGACGACGTTGCTGGAGGCGATTGGCGGGTTTCTGCCGGTTACTTCGGGCGATCTGCGGCTGGACGGGCACTCACTGCTGCCGCTGCCGCCGGAGCGCCGACCCGTATCGACGCTGTTTCAGCAGCACAATCTGTTCGAGCATATATCAGTGGCGGCCAATCTGAAGCTGGGGTTCCGCAATGGTCGGCCGGATGCGCAGGCCTGGTCAGAGGTGTTGGTGGCCTGTGAGCATCTGGGGATAGCCGATTACCTGGAGCGGATGCCGGGGGAGTTGTCCGGCGGGCAGCGGCAAAGGGTGGCGCTGATTCGCACCGTGCTGCGGCCGCAGCAGATCGTGCTGCTGGATGAGCCGTTCAGTGCACTGGATGGCGAGAATCGACGGCGTGCGGGGGAGTGGGTCAGGGAGATGGTGCAGGCCAGTGGGCGGTATCTGATCTTCGTCACGCACCAGCCTGAGGATACGGAGCGTTGGGCGGATCAGGTGGTGGATTTGTAGGAGGCCACCCCGCTGGCCGATTTGACAAGGGGCCTGCGGCCCCATCGCGCAACGGGGTGCGCT
>NZ_JAIUMC010000144.1 GCF_022565775.1 Natronospirillum sp. | reverse complement strand
TGTTCGTCGGTGTCGGCGCCTCCAGGGTGCGCGACATGTTCGAGCAGGCCAAGAAGCAGGCGCCGTGTATCGTATTCATCGACGAGATCGACGCCGTCGGTCGCAGCCGCGGTGTCGGCATTGGCGGCGGTAACGACGAGCGCGAGCAGACTCTGAACCAGTTGCTGGTCGAAATGGATGGTTTTGAAGCCAATGACGGCATCATCATCATCGCAGCGACCAACCGCCCCGATGTGCTCGATCCGGCGCTGCTGCGTCCGGGACGTTTTGACCGTCAGGTCACGGTCGGGTTGCCCGATATTCGCGGCCGTGAGCAGATCCTCAAGGTCCACATGCGCAAGGTTCCGCTGGCGGACAATGTGAATCCGAAGATCATCGCTCGCGGCACACCGGGCTTTTCCGGTGCCGACCTGCAGAACCTGGTCAACGAGGCCGCCCTGTTCGCAGCGCGCGCCAACAAGCGTGTGGTCGCCATGGAAGAGTTTGATCGCGCCAAGGACAAGATCATGATGGGCGCCGAGCGCAAGTCCATGGTGATGTCCGACAAGGAGCGCACCAACACCGCTTATCACGAGTCCGGACATGCGATCATCGGTCGCCTGGTGCCCAGTCACGACCCGGTCTACAAGGTGAGTATCATCCCGCGTGGCCGGGCGCTCGGGGTAACCATGTTTCTCCCCGAAGAAGATCGCTACAGCCTGACCAAGGAGGGGCTGGAGAGCCAGATTTGCTCGCTTTACGGCGGTCGCCTGGCGGAAGAGATAATCAACGGAGTGGACCAGGTCACCACTGGTGCCTCCAATGATATTGAGCGGGCAACCAAGCTGGCGCGCAATATGGTCACCAAATGGGGCCTGAGCTCGAAGCTGGGCCCATTGATGTACGAGGAAGAGCAGCCTGACTACTACCAGCAGGGCACGCAGATGTCGCCGGAAACACAGCGCGCGGTCGACGCTGAGGTGCGCGAAATTTGCGACACCTGCTATGCGCGTGCCAAACAGTTGTTGGAAGGCAACCTCGACAAGCTGGAACTGATGAAAGACGCGCTGCTCGAGTATGAGACCATTGATACCGAGCAGATTGACGCCATCATGGAGGGCCGCAAGCCCGGCCCGCCAAGAGATTGGGACGAGTCTGCAGCGGCCAAGGCAAAGGCGGATCGTGAGCGGGCCCTGCGTCAGGAAGATGATGACGAGGAGCCGTTCGGGCGGCAAGACGATCCGTTTGATGATGAAAACGGTCGCGGTTCGGATGAAGGTCGCGGTTCGGATGAAGGTCGTGGTCCGCAACGGGATGACAGCTCAGGCACTCACGGCCACGATGAGCCGCGCGCTGCCAATGACGACTCGGAAGCCTCAGATGACCGAGAACCGCCGGCCGACAGTCATGATGGCGAAGGGCCGGAAGGCGAGCCCCGGCGTGACTGATGGCGTCGGGCTTGCATTGATCTGAGTTCAGGCGGCCGTGTGGGCCGCCTTTTTCGTTGTTGTTGCTTCGAGATTCAAGACCGGTATGGACAACAAAGGGTTTGTATTGCAGCGGGGCGAGCGCCGGCTGACACTCGACCGGCCGCGAGTCATGGGCGTGCTGAATGTGACGCCGGACTCGTTCAGTGATGGCGGGCGCTTCTACAGGCCCGAAAGCGCCATTGATCAGGCTGCCGGCATGGTCGAGGCCGGCGTCGACATCCTTGATATCGGCGGAGAATCAACGCGCCCGGGGGCTCAGGCAGTCTCCGTCGCAGAAGAGATGGATCGTGTTCTGCCCGTGCTGGAGACTCTGCGCGGTCGATTCGATGTCTGGATCTCGGTGGATACCAGCACGCCCGAGCTGATGCGTGCTGCCGCAGCAGCGGGTGCGGATCTGCTCAATGATGTGCGCGCACTGACTCGCGATGGCGCTCTGGCTGCGGCAGCTGAACTCGGCCTGCCAGTTTGCCTGATGCATATGCAGGGCGAGCCCTCCACGATGCAGCAGGACCCCCGCTATGACGATGTGGTCAACCAGGTTGCCGGTTATCTTCAGGAGCGTCGCGATGCCGCTGTTTCGGCAGGTGTGAATGCAGCGAACATTCTGCTCGACCCCGGGTTCGGTTTTGGCAAGACGCTGGCGCACAATCTGGCGTTGTTACGCGCCCTGCCGCACCTGGCTGAAGCTGGACACCCCTTGCTGGTGGGCCTGTCGCGCAAATCGATGCTGGGTAAAATCACCGGTAAAGCCGTCGATCAGAGGCTGGGCGCCAGCGTCGCGGCCGCATTGCTGGCGGTGCAGCGAGGCGCTCATATTATCCGTGTGCATGATGTGCCGGACACGGTCGATGCCATAAAGGTATGGCATGCAGTTACCGATGCCCCGGCCAGGGCCGAGTAGGGTTAAGGAGAAGACTATGAAAAAACGACAGTATTTCGGCACGGACGGTATTCGCGGGACGGTTGGGGATGGCCCGATCAATGCGGAATTCATGCTCAAACTGGGGTGGGCCGCTGGGCGGGTGTTTGCGCGGCAGGGCAAAAGCCGGATCATTATCGGCAAGGATACCCGCATCTCGGGTTACATGTTCGAGTCGGCTCTGGAGGCCGGATTGTCAGCTGCCGGTGTGGATATCCTGTTGCTTGGGCCCATGCCCACTCCGGCCATTGCCTATTTGACCCAGACTTTCAATTGCGATGCCGGCATTGTGATTTCGGCGTCCCACAACCCGCATCAGGACAATGGCATCAAGTTTTTCGGGCCCGAGGGTACCAAGCTTTCTGATGCGGTAGAAAATGCCATCGAGGCAGAGATGGCCCGTGACTTTCAGACTGTGCCCTCGGATCAGTTGGGTAAGGCCCATCGTATTCATGATGCGGTCGGGCGTTACGTGGAGTTCTGCAAAAGCACGGCCCACGGGCTGTCGCTACGTGGCCGCAGCCTGGTTCTGGACTGTGCGCATGGTGCAACCTATGACGTGGCACCCAAGGTCTTCCGTGAGCTGGGTGCCACCGTACACTGTATCGGCTGCGCTCCGGATGGTCTGAATATCAATCATGAAGTGGGCTCCACTAGCCCGAAGGCCCTGCAGTCTGAAGTATTGGCCCGCCATGCCGATCTGGGCATTGCCTTTGACGGCGACGGCGACCGCGTCATGATGGTGGATCATGAAGGCCGATTGCTTGACGGTGATGAACTGCTCTACATCATGGCTCGCCATCTGAAGCGGCGAGGCAAATTGTCCGGCGGTGTGGTCAGCACACTGATGGCCAATCTGGGCCTTGAAGTAGCCCTGGCCAGAGACGACATTGAACTGATTCGCACCCAGGTCGGTGACCGCTATGTGATGGAAGAGATGAAGCAACGCGACTGGTGTCTGGGTGGCGAGGCGTCCGGTCATCTGATCTGCGCTCATCACACCAGTACCGGTGACGGCATCATCGCGGCGTTGCAGGTGCTGGTGGCTCTGGAGTACTCCGACACCTCTCTGGCCGAGGCGGCCTCTGGGCTGCGCAAGTTTCCGCAAAAAATGATCAACGTCAGGGTCAGGGACCGCTCGGCCATCGGTCACCATGAGGGCGTCAAGGCTGCCGTGACGCGAATCGAGCAGGAACTGGGTGAACGGGGCCGCGTACTGCTGCGTCCGTCTGGCACGGAGCCAGTCGTGAGGGTCATGATCGAGGGTGAGGACGGCGATCAGGTTGCCCGGCTTTGCCAGCAGTTGGCCGAGGAAGTTCAGGTGGCGCTCGGGATTGGTCAATAGATGACCCCTTACCTTGTGTCACCCACGTAAAATGGTTACCATACGCGCCGCATTTTCGGGGGGTTATTCATGCGTACACCTTTTATTGCCGCGAACTGGAAAATGAACGGCACCCGGTCAGAAGTGGCCGAGTTGCTTGCTGGTTTCAAGGCCGGAATCAATACTGAAGGACGCCAGGTGGCGATCTTTGCCCCCTTTGTATTCCTGCCGGCGGTTCAGGAAGCCTTGCAGGGTTCCGACATCGCCTGGGGTGCTCAGAATGCCCACAAGGAAGCCTCCGGTGCCTACACGGGTGAAGTGTCTCTGGGCATGCTGAAAGAGTTCGGTTGTCAGTATGTGCTGGCCGGGCACTCAGAGCGCCGTACTCTGTTTGGCGAAACGGATTATATTGTGGCTGACAAGGTGGCTGCAGCGCTGGCTGCCGGGGTCACCCCGGTGCTGTGTATCGGCGAGACTCTGCAGGAGCGTGAACAGGGCATCACCGGCGAAGTCTGCCGGCGTCAGTTGGGTACAGTGCTGGACGTGGTCGGTGTCGAGGGTTTCCGCAAGTTGGTGGTTGCCTACGAGCCAGTCTGGGCCATCGGAACCGGAAAAACAGCGACACCCGAGCAGGCTCAGGAAACGCATGCGGAATTGCGCGCGTTTCTGGCCGAGACCGATGCCGACATGGCTGCCGGTTTGCAAATCCTCTATGGTGGCAGTATGAAGGCCGCCAATGCGGCAGAACTGATGGCGCAATCGGATATAGACGGTGGTCTGGTCGGAGGTGCGTCCCTGAAAGTTGATGAATTCACTGGCATCTGCAATGCAGCAGCCCGATAAGGTACAGAAATGGAAGCCATAATTCTTGCGATACATGTCACCTTGGTTATTACCATGGTGGTTTTCATCTTGCTGCAGCGCGGCAAGGGGGCTGACGCCGGTGCGGCATTCGGCGGCGGTGGTGGCGCCTCTCAGGGTGTGTTTGGCAGTGCTGGCAGTGCCAATTTTCTGTCCCGCACAACCGCTTTTCTGGCGACGGCTTTCTTCGGCACCAGCCTGGTTCTGGCTGTTGTGGCGTCCAACCGAGCGTCCGACGAAGGGCAAATTCAGATTGATGACAGTATTTTGTTGGAAGAATCGGCGCCAACGCCACAGGAGACTGGCGATCCGGCGTTTCCTGACGTAGAATAGGCGCCCGCTTGATCGGACCAATCTGAACCTGGTTCAGTCCGGTCTGCAGTGCCGACGTGGTGGAATTGGTAGACACGCCATCTTGAGGGGGTGGTGGGCATAGCCCGTGCTAGTTCGAGTCTAGTCGTCGGCACCA
>NZ_JAIUMC010000143.1 GCF_022565775.1 Natronospirillum sp. | reverse complement strand
GCCAACTGGCAGCAAAATGCCGTGGCTACGGATCAGGTACAGAACTTCCGTCTGCAGCCGTCCTTCCTGCTGGAACTGCGGGATGTGAGCAAACCCTAGAGGATAGAAGCGCGGCCAAGGCACGCGCCTACAGGGTGGCGTCCCTGTAGGCGCTGGCTTGCCTGCGCTTGCGGCGATAGCCGCCTCAGCAGAGGATTCTGTCATGCATACCCAGCTCTGGCGCTACATCGGCAAGCGCCTGCTGCTCATGATCCCGGTGCTGTTCGGGCTGAGCATTATCGTTTTTCTGATCATGGCCCTGATTCCGGGTGATCCGGCACAGGCCATTTTGGGCGCCTACGCGACCCCGGAAAATGTGGCCCGCATCAATGTCCAACTGGGGCTGGACCAACCCCTGCCCATGCAGTATGTCACCTGGCTGAGCAATATCTTGCAGGGTGACTTCGGTCGTTCCTATGCCCAGAACCGCGCAGTGCTCGACATCATTTCGGAGCGTTTTGGCGCCACCCTGATTCTCGCCGGCACCGCTCTGGTGCTGTGCTCCCTCTTCGGCCTGCTGGCCGGCATTATCTCTGCCAGCCGCCAGTACGGCCTGGCCGATAAGATGATCACCTTTGTCGTGTTGATCGGCATATCCATGCCCGCCTTCTGGCTGGGCCTGCTGCTGATCATGTTCTTCGCCGTTGATCTGCGCTGGCTGCCGGCCAGTGGCATGTACTCCATGTGGGGCGGAGACGACCTGCCCGACCTGCTGCGCCACCTGATTCTGCCCGCCTCGACGCTGGCCTTTATCGCCACCGGTGTCATTGCCCGCCTGACCCGCGCCAGCATGCTGGAAGTGCTGCGCCAGGACTATATCCGCACTGCCCGCGCCAAGGGTTTGCATGAACGCCGTGTCATCTACCGCCATGCCTTCAAGGCGGCCATGGTGAGCGTGGTACCCGTGATCGGCATTCAGGCCGGGTTCGTGCTCGGTGGCGCCGTCTATGTGGAGACGGTCTTCCAGTGGCCCGGTATCGGCAGCATGCTGGTCAATGCCATTTCCCAGCGCGACCTGTTGCTGGTGCAGGGAGGCGTGCTGGTCGTGGCCGCAGCCTATGTGGTGTTCAACCTGCTCGCCGATGTGGTGCAATTCATTCTGGATCCGAGGGTCACCGCATGAGTCGCTTCATGAGTATGAGTAATGCCCTGCCCCTCGCCCGCTGGTTCGGCCAGCGCCACAGCCGCACCTCTCCGCTGAAACTGCTGCTGCGCAATCGACTGGCAGCAGCAGGCCTGATTGTTCTGATCGCCGTCTGTATTCTGGCATTGATCACGCCCTGGCTGCCCCTCCATCACCCGAATCAGACCGCACTGGGCAATCGCCTGCTGCCACCCGGCTCGGATGGCCACCTGCTGGGCACCGACCACCTGGGCCGGGATATCCTGGCGCGCATCCTCTGGGGTACCCGGGTATCGCTGTCAGTCGGTATCTCCGCCACACTGGTGGCGGCCTCCGTCGGCTCACTGCTGGGTATTCTGGCGGGCTACTTCGGGCGCCATGTCGACAACATCCTGATGCGCGGTATCGACATGGTCATGGCCTTTCCCTATATACTGCTGGCCCTGGCCATTGTCGCTGTGCTCGGGCCTGGTCTGCTGAATGCGCTCTATGCCATCGCCATCGTGAATATCCCCTTCTTTGCGCGTAATGTGCGCGGCGTCACCGTGACCCTGCGCAACCGGGAGTTTGTCGATGCCGCCCTGCTGTCCGGCAAGGGGCACGCCAGAATTCTGCTCACCGAGATTCTGCCCAATGTGCTGCCGGTCATCGTGATCACCATGTCGACCACGGTCGGCTGGATGATTCTGGAAACAGCCGGCCTGTCATTTCTCGGGCTTGGCGCCCAGCCACCACAGGCTGATCTGGGTTCCATGCTCGGCGAAGGTCGGCGGCTGATTTCGACCGCCCCCCATGTCGCGACCATTCCCGGCCTGATGATCTTCCTGTTGGTGATGAGTATCAATCTGCTCGGTGACGGCGTGCGAGATGCTCTGGACCCCCGACTCAAAGCCGGCGCGCTGCGCCGCCCGGCAGCCCGCACCCGCACCGCTCCTGCAGCGCGCCAGCAGCCAAAGGGAGAGCCCAAAGGCCTGTTGGAAGTCGATAGCCTGCGCACCGAGTTTCATCTGGACGGTCAGGTGCATCAGGCCGTCAACGGCCCCACCTTCCATATAGAGCCCGGTGAGTGTCTGGGGATCATCGGTGAATCCGGCTCGGGCAAGTCGGTTACCGCCATGTCGCTGCTGGGCCTGGTGGCTTCCCCGCCCGGCATCATCCAGAGCGGACAGGTCAACTATCAGCGCCAGAACCTGCTCGGTGTCTCTGACCCGATACTGCGCGGCTATCGTGGCGGTGAACTGGCCTATATCTTCCAGGACCCATTGTCGACTCTGCACCCGTTGTTCACGGTCGGTGACCAACTGGTCGAAGCCATTCGGGCGCATCGCCCGCTGAGCTATCGGGCCGCCTGGCAGGAAGCCGTCCGACGACTGGAGGAAGTCCGCATGCCCAACGCAGCTCGGCGGGCGAAATCCTATCCGCACCAGCTCTCGGGCGGGATGCGGCAACGCGTCAGTATTGCCATGGCGCTGGCCAATGATCCGCAACTGATCATTGCCGATGAGCCGACGACGGCGCTCGATGTCACCGTGCAGGCGCAGATACTGAAACTGCTTAACCGATTGCGTGAGGAGAAACAGGCCAGCCTGATGTTCATCACCCACGACTTCGGTGTGGTCAAGCAGATCTGCCATCGGGTTGCGGTCATGTACGCCGGTGAAATTGTCGAGATCGGCCCGGTCGAGGAAATACTGGCCAGACCGGCGCACCCATACACCAAGCGCCTGATCGGCTGTGTACCCAGTGTTGACTATGAGGGTGGCCGACTGGCGGAGATCCCCGGCCTGCCACCACAGGTCAGCAATCTGCCGGTGGGCTGCAAGTTTGCCGACCGCTGCGATCAGGTCACGGATCAATGCCGGGCTGCACCTGTTGAACTGGACACCCTGAACGAACGCCATCACGCACGCTGCATTTTCGCGCGGGAGGTAAGCGCATGACTATGGCTAGCGAAACAAGCGCCCCTGTTGAGACCACGAATACGGCGCTGCAGGTCACCGACCTGATCAAGCAATTTGGTGGCGGGCGCTCATTGCTGGGTCGACCCTTGCCGGCTGTGCATGCGGTGCGCGGCCTGTCTTTCGAGGTCAGGCCGGGCGAGATACTGGGTATTGTCGGTGAATCCGGCTGCGGCAAGTCGACCGTGGCACGTATGCTGGTGGGACTGGAATCCCCGACCGAAGGCCGCATCACGTTGCGTGAGGAGCCTCTGGCCGAGCCGGGCAAGCCCATCAGGCGCACGGTGCTGGCGCGCAAGATCCAGTATGTGTTTCAGGACCCGATCAGCTCCCTGAACCCGCGCAAGACGATCCGCGAGATTCTCTCTGCCCCCCTCTACTACCTGCGTGGCATGACAGAGAAACAACGCACCGAACGCCTGAAGGAACTGATGGCGGCCGTCAATCTGCGGCCTGAGTTTCTGCACCGCTATCCCCACGAGTTCTCGGGCGGTCAGGCGCAGCGTATCGGCATCGCCCGCGCTCTGGCGGCCGAGCCGGAGGTGCTGGTGCTGGATGAGCCGGTCTCGGCACTGGATGTGTCAGTACAGGCCCAGGTGCTCAATCTGCTGCAGGATCTGCGCCGTGAGTTCAACCTGACCTATGTATTCATCAGCCACGATCTGGGTGTGGTACGCAACCTGTGTGACCGGGTCGCGGTCATGTATTTCGGGCGCATCGTTGAGACGGGCCCTACGCGGGCGCTGTTTGACAACCCCCAGCACCACTACACCCGGCTGCTGCTGGACAGCGTGCCCGGCGCGCGCGACGGCACACTGCCCGATGAAGAGGTCAATGCGGAACTGCCCGACCCCTTTCATCCGCCTACCGGTTGCGCCTTTGCACCCCGTTGCTCTGCAGCGTCGGACCAGTGCAGGCAAAGCGACCCGGAGTTGGACACCCGGCGTCAGGACGGGCAGCAGGTGGCATGTTATCATCCGGCGGGTGAGTCACCAGCCTGAGGTACCCACCCGACATCATGACCAGACCAGCCCCGCGCCCGGAAAAAGCGCCCCGAAAGGAGCGCAAGCGTTCCGATTCCGTCATGGAATCACTGAAGGACTGGATCACTGAACACCAACTGCGGCCGGGAGACCGTCTGCCGCAGGAGAAGGACCTGCTGGAGCAGTTCAACGCCAGCAAGGGCACCATCCGGGAGGCGCTCAAGGGTCTCGAATCACAAGGCCTGGTGGTCACTCGCACCGGCCCTGGCGGCGGCGCTTTCGTGGCTGATGTGCCGCCTGATCACGCCATGTCGCTGCTCTCGAACTATTTCTATTTCAAGGACATCACCATCCACGACATCTACCAGTTGCGGGTGCACCTGGAGCCGGAGATGGCGGCCAGTGTGGTGGGGCGCATGACACAGGAAGATTTCGATCGGCTGCAAACCACCATGACCATTTACCATGCGCCGCCGACAACGCAGGAGGAAGAGCACAACTTTCGCCTTGCAGAGCTGAGCTTTCATGAGGTTCTGGTGTCCCTCTGCCCCAATCCGATCCTGTCCTTTACTTGCCACTTTCTGCTCGGGTTGCTGAAGAACTTGCGCCTGTGCCACGACATCTACGACTTGCCCAACCCGGAGCTCTGGGAAACCGGCAAGCACTATCAGATGCAGTTGCTGGAAGCGCTGAAACGCGAAGACGAACCCGCCGTGCGCCAGATCATGCGTGAGCACATGCTGCGCGCCGAGGCGCTGATGGAGGCGCAGGAGACAATCGTGCTCGATCGGTTTCACTGACGAATATAGTCGACAGAGGACAGTCGACGGTGAGCGCAGGCAAGTCGAGACGTCGAACCGCAGCGCCTACAGCAGTGCCGCCCTGTAGGCGCGTGCCTTGGCCGCGCAGAGGTAGAGATTGACACAGTAGGAGCGCACCCCGTGCGCGATGGGCCACGAAGTGGCCCCATAGGG
>NZ_JAIUMC010000142.1 GCF_022565775.1 Natronospirillum sp. | reverse complement strand
CGCTCCCACGGTAGGAGGCCAGCCCTCTGGCCGATTTGAAGGGGCCTGCGGCCCCGAGCGCGGCCAAGGCCGGCGCCTACAGGGTGCCTCATTTGTAGGCGGTGCGGTCCGACAAACAATCCTACCGCTTGCGGATGAACACTACGCCTTCGCTGTCCCCCAGAAACAGCGGCTGCTTGAAGTCGGCCTGCGGCAGTCCGGGTGTCAACAGAGCTACCTGCCAGCCGTCCTGCGGCAGATTCGGTACGGGCAATTCTGCCGGGGTGATCTCGCGCGGTGATCCCTCCATGTTGGCGACAAACAATATGTCCTCGCCTGTGTCCTTCAATTGCCGATACCCGCAGAACACCACTGCCCCTTCACTGGGATGCAGGTAATCGAAATAATCGCCCTCCTGCAGATTATTGCGCAGTTCGGGTCGGGCCCGCCGGAAAGCACGCACACTGCGAAACAGCGCACTGGGCGCATCGGCCAGGCCATCCTGCCAGTGGCTGACGTTGCAGTAGTCATGCACATCGTCCATCCAGTCGCGGGCAATGGCTTTCAGGGTTGCGACATCTTTCACCAGCTTGGAGAAGTCCTCTTCGCTGGCTTGCAACAGACGCAGAATGGCGGCCAGGTCATAGTCGGTCACCCGAACAAAGGCAATCAGACTGTTCAGATAGCCGCGCAGCGTCGACAGATTGCGGAAGCCCCGCTTTTTCAGTCGTTTGAAGTGCTGGCGACGACCAAAGTCTTCCTCGGTCACCGCCCAGTAGGTGAAATAGGCTTCCTCGGCCATCACCTTGACGCCATATCGGTCGTCGATATTGCGCATGAAGCTCCAGGGGGCTTCCAGGCTGCCGTTGATGAATTCCATCGGGATGCCGGGCAGCATGGCGTAATCCAGCATGTGCGAGGCTGGATTGTTGTAGGCCTTGCGGAAAATATCCGGCAGGGTGTCCCCCAGGTAGGTGTTAATGGCCTCTGTCGGGTCCACCTGGGTGCCACGACGCAATGTGTCGTGGTTGGCGCAGCCGGTAATCCAGTGGCTGCCTACCTCAGCGATCTCACGCAAGCGCCACCATTTGCTCACCCAGAACGAAAACAGAAAGGGCGTGTTGTGAGCGAACGTCAGCGGCCCCCACTGCACTACATCGGGCTGCTGACGGGTGACCTCCCGGTAGGTGGATGAAAGCTGCCAGTCGTCGCGCGGCCAGGGCCGGCCATCCTCGAAGATCATCCACGGCCGATAGCGGGCCGGGCCGACTTCGACCGGCAGGTCGCTCATGGCCATCAGGTATTCATCGTCATGGTAGAGCTGCTCTGCGACTGGGTCCCAGATCTTGAAATCCTGGGCGCCGTCGACCCGCAGGCCGTCAATGCCGAAGTTGCTCTTGCGCCGCTGCATTTCCAGCAGGCCGGCACGCACCACCGGGTGCCGATAGTTCAGGTTTCGCCCGTACATGTTGGCGCCGGCAAACCAGGTGTCATTCATGTAGGCCACGGTCTGATTGTCGGTGTGCCCATAGACGATGTCGAAAATCACCCGGATTGGTTGCCCGGGGAAGGTATGCAGGGTGGCAATCAGGTCCACCAGTTCTTCAGGCCGCTTGCTGGCCGTTACCGTGGCGGCTACGGCCGGAGAGCCCAGGCTCATGACGTCATAGCCCCAATTGGTCATGGCGGGCGCCTGCACGCTCACCTGAGCGTTGCCTTTCTGATCCGCTTTCATACTCCAGAACCCGTCGCCTGACTCGAACTCGATGGTCGGCTCCAGCGGCATCAACTGGACGGCGTCATACTCCAGATAGGCGCGTTCCGCCGGTGTCAGTGGCTCACCTTTCTCCACCTTCTTCGCCAGTCGCTTGTAGAGGCGCGTCAGACCGGCCAGCGTACCCTCCGCTGTGGAGGTGCCCGGATGCAGCTGCAGGATGTTGACCGGGCCCAGTTGGGTCACCAGACCATCCGGCTCTTCCCGGCCTTTTACCTGTTCCAGATAAGTCTGATCAACGCGGCCTTCATGCAAGGCGGTCATGTCATAGGCTTCTGCAGGGGAGCTTGCGCCAAAGGGCAGCGAGTGGGCAAAAGGGTCACGCACGACCTGCCACTGCCCCTCTGCATCGCGAAACTTAAGCCAATAGAAACTGCCGCACTGGTTGCGCGACCCGGCCTGCATCCCGCTGATCACCGCCCAGCAGTAGTCATCATCACGCAGTACCGGCAGGTGCTCGACCCGGGCCTTGAAGGACTGTTGTTCCTGCGTGAAATCCACCTCGGCCAGCGGCGTAATGATTTCCAGACAGAGGTCTTCGACGCGTTGGTGTTCAGCCGGCACTTCGGGCGCCCAGAAGCCAAGATAGCAGTCGCCATCGGCGCTGAAATGAGCGCCGAATCGACGTACGATCTGCTGCGCTGCAGAAAAGGGCTCAAGCGCCCCCTGGGATACCTGCTGACGCCAGTTGGCCAGCGCCTGAGTGGCTTCTTCGTTGAAGGTGCATTGCTTCTGGGACATAAATCTGGATTCCATGCAATCGATTGCGGCCTATGTATTCTACTCGATGGGAGGGCAGGAGCAAAGATGGGGGACCTGACGGCCCCATCGCGCAGCGGGGCCGATGCGTCGGACCGGCGCTCCTACTGCACGATCGGTGCTTGTGTTCCGTAGGAGGCCAGCCCCCTGGCCGATTGAACAAGGGGCCTGCGGCGCGAGCGCGGCCAAGGCCGGCGCCTACAATGGGGTCTCGGCCACGGCGTGCCAGAGTTGCTCCAGCTGGTCCTGGTGCCACATCTGGGCCTCTGCTCCCTCCAATGGCCCCTGGTAGACTTGCAGCGCCTGTGCGGCCTGAAAGAACCCGGGGCGCGGATAGGGCTGCTTTTTCTGCACCACAACGGCTGCCAGCGGCGGCCGTTCGAGCATGGCATCCTGCCATTGCAGAATTTCCAGCCCCTGAGTCAGCGTCTGCATGGCAGGAGCCGGGATATGCAGGGCCTTGATCACGCCCTGATAAGGCACCGTGGCTTCGGCCCTGGCCACGCCGGTCAACAGTACACGCAACGCTTGCAAATCCAGCATGGGAACCTTTTTCTGAGACTTGGGTCACAGCGCATGTTAGCCGACGGTGTAGCATGCTGCAAAACACTGTATTTACTTTCGACAAGAGCGATCTCCGGCCAGACTTGTTAGAATTGGACACGGCTCACGTTAGCCTTGTTGAACCGCCTCCTGAACGGAACCCGATACATGCGATCTAGTGCCCTGCTGACCACCCTTGCTCTGGCCCTGTTCAGCGCCCTGCCGGCGTCCGGCCAAGACTTTCTGCCGGTTGATGAAGCCTTGCAGATGTCGTTCCACAGTGATGGCGGCGAACTGGTGGTAGACTGGTTCATTCAGCCCGAGCATTACATGTATCGCGAGATGACCAGTATTTCCCTGGCGCCGGATGTCGACGAGGATATCCTCGGCAGCTATGGCGAGATGCAGATCTCCAACCATGATGTGGAGCTGTATGACCCGACCTTTGACGAGGTCATGCCGGTTTACTACGAATATCTGACCCTGCGCCTGCCGGTTGACGCCGAGGGGCCGATAGACTTTCAGGTCCGCTATCAGGGCTGTGCCGAGGCAGGCCTTTGTTACCCGCCGCAAACCCGTACCGTCACCTTCGACCCTGCCAATGAAATCACTGGTGGTACCGACAGCGGCAATGGTGCCGTCGCAGGCTCCTTCAATGCTGCCGGCGGGAGTACCGGAGGCACTCTTTCCGGCCCGGCCAACCTGACGGGTGGCGGGCTGGCAGAGTTTCTGGCTGGCGGTTCCATGTGGCTGGCGGTCGGGCTCTTCTTCCTGCTGGGCATCGGGCTGGTCTTCACCCCCTGTGTGCTGCCGATGATTCCTATCATGAGTGCACTGGTACTGGGTGAGAATCGGCCCAGCACGCCACGCGCCCTGGTGATTGCATTGACCTATGTCGGCGCCATGGCCCTGACCTATGCCCTTGCGGGCGTGGTGGCTGCCTCATTGGGCGCCGCTGGCAATATCCAGGCCGCGCTGCAGCAGCCCTGGGTGCTGACCGTATTTGCAATACTGTTTGCCGGCCTCGGCCTGGCCATGTTCGGGTTGGTCAATCTGCAGACCCCGGGTCCAATCGCCCAGTTCGTGACCAACCTGCAAAATCGCATACAGCATGGTGGCCTGCCTTCGGTGGCCGGTATCGGCTCATTGTCGGCCCTGGTGGTGTCGCCCTGTGTGACTGCGCCGCTGGCCGGCGGCCTGATCTATATTTCTACCACCGGCAATGCCCTGCTGGGCTTTTCAGCGCTGTTCGCGCTGGGTCTGGGCATGGGTGTACCGTTGATTCTGGTTGCAGTGGGCGGCGCCCGCTGGCTGCCCAAAACCGGCCCCTGGATGCAGCAGATCAAGGTGCTGTTCGGTGTCTTGCTGATCGGGGTCGCCATCTGGCTGGTAACGCGCTGGCTCGACCCGGTGCTGAGTCTTGGCCTTTGGGGGCTGCTGGCGGTTGGCTACGCTGTCTGGCTGGGTGCGCTGGAGAAGTTCAGTGAATCGGCTGGCAAGTTGCGCAAGGCAGTGAGTGTTGTGTTGCTGGTATACGGTGTGGCTGCCCTCTGGGGCATGCTGAGCGGTGGCACTGATCCGCTGCGCCCGATACCGCAAGCCAGTGGCAACGGCAGTACCGTTACTGCAGAAGCGCCCTTCTATCGCTTTGATTCGGTAGAAGAGCTCTATGCTCAGTTGGCGCAGGCGGCGGATGCCGGTGAGCCGGTGATGCTGGATTTCTATGCGGACTGGTGTGTGTCGTGTCGCGTCATGGAGCGGCGCATCTTCGAGCAGTCGGATGTGCAAGCCGGCCTGTCCGACTATCGCTGGCTGCAGATCGATGTGACCCGCTTTGATGACGGACACAAGCAGTTGATGGATGAGCATGGGCTGTTCGGCCCGCCGGCCATTCTGTTCTATCAGCCGGACGGCACCCAGGACGGCACCCGCACGGTGCAGGGTGAAGTCAGCAAGCGGCAGTTCATGAGTCTCGTTGGAATCTAGTCGACAGAAGACAGAAGACAGAAGACAGAAGACAGAAGACAGAAGACAGAAGACAGA
>NZ_JAIUMC010000141.1 GCF_022565775.1 Natronospirillum sp. | reverse complement strand
GAAAACCGCACGTCCGGTGGTGTGGGAGGAGTAGCAGGCGCAATCCTGCTACTTCAACCCGATCAATACCTGCGAGTATCGATGTTATCGCCGGCATGATGTGTGCCAGTGCGCTTCAATTATTGGCTGGGCCAGCAGGCTGTCGCCTGCTATGTCGATGGTGATATCGACGCTCCAATGCCGACGCGGCATGGGCCCGCACGCTCGAGGTATTCGCTTCAGATGTTGGAGTCGGGGAACTCGGCTTTCCTTCGGTTCATGTAATCCTGTAACGCCTCATCCACCGCTTCGTCCATTGGCGGTGCGACGTATTCTTCCAGCAATTGTTTCCAGCGTTTGTTGGCGCGTTGTGCGATGTCGAGGCTGCCTTCGGAATCCCATTGCTCGAAGCTGTTGTTGTCGGTGATGGGGGAGCGGTAGAAGGCGTTTACGAAGTTAGCCTGGGTGTGGCTGCAGCCGAGGAAGTGTTTGCCTGGGCCGACTTCGCGCAGGGCATCCATGGCCTGGCCGTTTTCGCTGAGGTCGACGCCTTTGAGCAGGGTTTGCATCATGCCGGCCTGGTCGGCGTCCATGATGAATTTTTCGTAACCCATGGCGAGACCACCTTCCAGCCAGCCTGCCGTATGCAGCACAAAGTTTACACCACCGAGCACGGTGGGCAGCAGGGTGTTGGCACTCTCGGATGCGGCCTGGGCGTCGGGTATTTTGGAGCCCGTGAGGGCGCCGCCGGAGCGGAAGGGTACGCCGAGGCGTCTGGCCAGCTGTGCCATGGTGTAGAGCACCAGAGCAGGTTCGGGGGTGCCGAACGTCGGCGCGCCGGATTGCATCGACATCGAGCTGGCGAAGCTGCCAAATACCACTGGTGCACCCGGGTTGACCAGTTGCACAAAAGCCATTCCGGCGAGGGCTTCGGCCAGAGTCTGGGCAGCGGTGCCGGCAACGGTGACCGGTGACATGGCGCCGGCGAGAATAAAGGGCGAGATGATGGTGGCCTGGTTGGCTCGGGCATAGACTTTGGCGGCGCCGAGCATGGTCTCATCGAACGTCATTGGCGAGTTGGCGTTGATCAGACTGATGATGCAGGTGATGGGTCGGCCAGTTTCCGGGTTGATCCAGCGTTCGCCGAAGAGGATTTTGGCCATCTCGACCGTGTCCTGGGCGCGCTCCGGATGGGTGACAGAGCCCATAAAGGCCTTGTCGGAGTATTTCATGTGGCTGTACACCATATCGAAATGGCGTTTGTTGACCGGCAGGTCGACTGGCTCGCAAATGGTACCGCCGGAGTGATGCAGGCTGGGCAGCATGTAGGCGAGTTTGACGAAGTTGCGGAAGTCTTCGATGGTGCCGTAGCGGCGGCCCTGGTCGAGGTCGCGAACAAAGGGGCTGCCGTAGGCTGGGGCGAATACAGTGTGTGGGCCGCCGATTTCGACGTTGCGAGCCGGGTTGCGGGCATGCTGGGTAAACTGGCGTGGCGCGTGGCTTTGAATCAGCATGCGGCAGAGGCCTTTGGGCATGCGGACACGGTTGTCCTGAACGTCGGCGCCGGCCTCTTTCCAAAGGGCCAGAGCTTCGTCGTCACCTTTGAAGTCGATGCCGATTTCTTCGAGGATGACGTCGGCGTTGTGTTCGATGGTGGCCAGGCCATCTTCGCTGAGCACCTCGAAGCAGGGGATTTGCCGGGTCGCGTAGGGCAGGCTTTCGCCCTGGCTGCGTGACCGAGCGCGACGGGCGTCGCTGCCGCCGCTGCGGCGACGAGTACGGGTGGTTGTCATACGAGCATGCTCCCCTGGCTGTTGAGTTTTTGATCAGTATGGGCGCTCTGGTGGCGGGGGCGTGGTGGAAAACGACTTGTAGTGGGCTGTTTGCGTCATGTTGAGACGTCTTATTGCAGAAGCAATGGAGCGTCGGTGTTCTCAATGATGAGGCAGAGATTAGCCATCAGGCGCGGGCTGGATTGAAGCGTGCTGACGCACGCCATGTCGATGGTGATATCGACACTCCAGATCAGTGCTCGAAGTTACGAAAGCCCCAACACCAACCCTTCTTCATCCAACCCAATATGCTCAGCCGAAGGCACTCTGGGTAGGCCTGGCATGGTCATGACGTCGCCACAGATCACTACCAGAAACTCGGCTCCGCCAGAAAGCCGTACTTCCCGAATCGGCACTTCATGGCCGTAAGGCGCGCCTCTTAACCCCGGGTCGGTGGAGAAGCTGTATTGGGTTTTGGCCATGCAGATCGGGAAGTGTCCGTAGCCTGCGTCCTGATAACCCTGGATATGATCGCGCACTTTCTTGTCGGCCATGATGTCGTGGGCGCCGTACAGGGTGGTGGCGATGGTGTGGATCTTGTCCCAGAGCGGCATGGAGGAATCGTACAGCGGGGCGAATTGGGAGGCGCCACTTTCGGCCAGCTTTACGACTTCATGGGCCAGTTTTTCTGCGCCTTTTCCGCCATCGGCCCAGTGGGTGCAGACGATGACTTCGGTACCTTGTTCGTGGGCGGCCGCCTCTATGGCTTCAATTTCGGCTTCGGTATCGCCATCGAAGCGGTTGATGGCAACCACCACCGGTACACCGAAGGTTTTTACGTTACGCAGGTGTCTGGCCAGGTTGGCGCAGCCTTTCGTAACGGCTTCGACGTTTTCGCCTTTCAAGTCTGCCACGGCTATGCCGCCGTGCATTTTCAAGGCGCGGACGGTGGCCACTACCACTGCGGCATCCGGGTGCAGGCCGGCCTTGCGGCATTTGATGTTGAAGAATTTTTCGGCACCGAGGTCGGCACCGAAGCCGGCTTCGGTAACCACGTAGTCGGCGAGTTTCAGGGCGGTGGTGGTAGCAACAACAGAGTTGCAACCGTGCGCGATGTTGGCGAAGGGCCCGCCGTGGATAAAGGCCGGGTTGTTCTCCAGGGTTTGTACCAGGTTGGGGCTGAAGGCGTCCTTGAGCAGCACAGTCATGGCGCCGTTGGCTTTCAATTGAGCGGCAGTGACTGGCTGCTGGCTCTTGTCGTAGGCGACAATGATCTTGCCGAGGCGTTCTTCCAGTTCCGCCAGGGTGCGGGCGAGGCAGAAAATGGCCATGACTTCGGAGGCGACGGTGATGTCGAAGCCGTCTTCTCGAACGAAGCCATTTCCGACACCGCCCAGGCTATTGATGATGTGGCGCAGGGCGCGGTCGTTCATGTCAATGACTCGGCGCAGGCGAATGCGGCGCGGGTCGATGTTCAGTTCATTGCCCCAGTGAATGTGGTTATCGAGCATGGCGGCGAGCAGGTTGTGGGCGCTGCCTATGGCGTGGAAGTCGCCTGTGAAGTGCAGGTTAATGTCTTCCATGGGGATGACCTGCGAATAGCCTCCGCCAGCAGCACCACCTTTGATGCCGAAGCAGGGGCCGAGGCTGGGTTCGCGCAGGCAGATGGCGGCTTTTTTACCGATGCGGTTCAAGGCATCGCCGAGGCCCACTGTGGTCGTGGTTTTGCCTTCACCGGCCGGGGTAGGGCTGATCGCGGTCACGAGGATCAGCTTGCCATCGGGCTTGCCGTTGAGGTTCTTGATGAAGTCACTGCTGAGTTTGGCTTTGTGTGGGCCGTATTGCAGCAGGGCATCCTGTGGAATGTCCAGGCCAGCACCGACTTCAGTGATCGGGCGGATGGCGGCGGCGCGGGCGATGTCTATGTCGGCGGGTATCTTGGCCATGGTCTGTCCTTCAGCCTCTTATAGTTAGGGTGGTCGGTATTCAATGATGCGTAAGCGCAAGGCCAATGAATGTACTGGAAACGACCTGGTTGTACTTCTGGGGGGCGGTTGGGAAATGGGTGCTGGTTGGAAGGGGTTGTTTACAGAAGGGTTTGGGGCGTCGATATCCGCATCGACGTAGCAGACGATAGCCTGCTGGCCTGGCCGGAGGTTGAAGCGCGTTGTCGCACGCCGTGTCGATGATGATATCGACGCTCCAGGGTTGATAGTTTGCACTCCATTGGCTAAAAGGGGAGCGCCTCAACCTCACCACATCGATTCGGCTGGTAACCCGGCAGCGCGTTCACCGCCTCAATAAAAGCCGGAGATTTCAGCAACCCCAGGAACCTCTGCAGTTTCTCATCACTCAGCCGGTCCTTGCGGCAGATCATCAGGTAGTGCTCCTTGGCCAATGGCAGAAAACCGAGCCCGAACTGGCGAGCGGCGGCTTCGACGCCGAAGCCGGCGTCGGCCATGTTGGAGGCGATGTAGGCGGCGATGGCGGTATGGGTGTATTCCTCGCGCTCGAAACCCTGGATGTCCTGGCCGTCGATGTTGGCTTTTTTCAACAGGAGGTTGAGCAGGGCGCGGGTGCCGGAATCCTTTTGTCGGTTAATGAAGCGCAGGGCGGGGCGGGTGAGGTCGGTCAGTGAGCTGATGGGGGGGTCCATTTGATCTCTCATCATCAAGCCCTGCTGGCGGGTGATGAAGCGAATGACGCAGTGTTGATCAGCATCCAACAGGTGTTTGTAGGTGTTGAAAATGTGTTGGCCAAATGACTGGTCCGTGGGCAAGTGGAAGCCGGCGATGTCACAATCGCCTCGGTTCAAGGCGGTTAACGCATCGGTGGGGCTGCAATACTGAAGGTTGAGCTCCAGTTGATCACGGAAGGTAGGCAGCAGGGCGACGGCATAACCGTGGCTGGCATGTACCCGCAGTACCGGGTGCGCGCCCTCAAGCAATTGTTGCAACTCCATGTTCAATTCCGACGCCATGCTTTCTGTTTGCGGCCCGAGTCTGGCCTGTAGCCGCTGCTCAGCCCAGAGTAGCGTCTCGCCAAGGGCGGAGAGGCGGGTGCCCTGGCCTTTGCGCATGCTGACCAGTGGCAGGCCGAAAAAGGCTTCCCAGCGGTTCAGCAGGTTCCAGGCGTGGCGGTAGGAGATATGGGCTTCGCGGGCGGCCTCGGTGAGTTTGCCCGTGCTGTGGATGCCGCGCAGCAGGGTGAACATGGTGCGGTCGAAGCTGTGCTGTTCGTCGGCGTGGAAGAGCCAGGCGGGTTGGATGGTGAGTTTTCGCATCGGTTTGTGCTTCGTCCTGTTTAATTTGGGTCTCTGGAGTGTCGATTTCATTTTCGACACGGCGTGCGTTAGCGCGCTGGCTTGGCTGAATAGTGTCTACCAGACTCTCGAAGATGACTTCCCTGTTTACCGTGCCAGCCCGCACATCCCTGTGCGGTCGTAAAAACCTGCCAAAGCAGTGCTTTGGCTCGCTTCGCGACCGGTT
>NZ_JAIUMC010000140.1 GCF_022565775.1 Natronospirillum sp. | reverse complement strand
TGTCCGACCGGGTGCCGGAAGACGGCACCCTGTTTATCTTTCAGGCACTGAGCGGGGGCTAGTCAGGACTTCAATCGCTTCTCAACCAGTGCCTGCAAGGTCTGCGTGAGATCGGGCTCGCCATACACATCCCCGTGACAGGGAATCAGCACCGGCTGCTGCTGTTCGTTCAGCCAGCCGTTGAACCACTGCTTGAACGCCACCTTGTCGATCACATTCAACACAAAGATGGGGGTCATCCAGAGACCCAGGCGCAATCCGTATATCCGCTGCAACAAGGCCTTGATGAAGCTGTCCGACAGGGCTGTCAGATTCATCAGGCCGTCACAGACCAGCCACCAGGTTTTGCCGTCCAGTGCCACTGTCAGCCATATCTCACCACCCTTGCACTGGGGGACAAGGAACATACTGATGTGCTCAGGCAATTCCTCGGCCAACGCCTCAGGCAGCAAAAAGGTCGCACCGGTAATGCCGTTCTTCTGCAGCTTCTCTGCTGTGCCAGTCGCCGCCACGATGCGTGCCTCAGGGAACGCCGCCAGCCAGGGCGCTATGCCCAGCGTATGGCCGGAACTGGGGGCAACCAGCACTATTTCTGCATCCTTTCCCAGAAGTTCTGCAGCCTGTTGCAACAGGGGCTCACCCGGGCTGTACACCAGATATCTGTTCTGTTGGTTCAGCCGCACGATAACCGTTCGTGATACGGCCATGGGGGTCTGATACTTACCGGTCAGTATCTGCTCCCCGGTGTGAGGAATGGGTTCGAGTTGAAAGTTGTTCATAGGTCGGTGTGGTTCCCTGGCGGTGTTTGGTAAGCGACAGGCCGTGCAGACTGCTTGCGCGGACGCGGCTGGTCATATCTGTTTGTTGTCTGTCTCGATATAACAAAGCCTCATTATAGCCATTCGAGAATATCAACGATCTTCTCTCACGGATATTGAATAGCCGCCGACAGCGCCCTATACACTGCCTATAATTATTGCAGGGCATAAAACATGCGCTACATCTGCAGTGTCCGACTCATCACACATCACTATAAAAACACATCGGACGTGGCCGCATTCTGGGAGTATGAAAAATGGGATGGTCTGGAATCCGGTCCCTGTCCTTCAAATTCAATTGTTGGGCCATATCCATAGTCACGCTGCTGCTGGCGGCGAGCGCGGTTCTTGAATATCAGTTGTCCAAAAACCAGTGGCAGGAAGCCGCCAACCTGCGACAACAGGATATCGTGTCGTTTCTTGACCTGGCATTGCCACCCGCCTTGTGGAATTTCGAGATGGCCATTGTCGAAAACACCCTACAGGCCGCCGTTGTTGGTGACTTTCTGCAAGGGGCCTACCTGGAAACCGGGCAGATGGCGGGAGAATTCTTCCTTGGGTTCGAACTGGATGAGGCTGGAGAAGTCACCGAAACCGACCGGCCGGAAGACCTGGAAGCACTGAACCAGTTCCCGCTGTTCATTGCCGAAGAAGGCGACGAGCCCATCGGGGTGGTCTATCTGCGCCCCAATCCGGAATTCCTCTCCAGCCGCTTGCTCACAGTGAATACAATCGCCACTGTGCGCACCGCGCTGCTGGCAATGGCGCTGGGGCTGGTTCTGTATTTTCTGATCAAGATACTGATCAGCAGGCCCATCGTGCAGTTGCGCGACGCCATGCACGACATTGCCGAGGGTGAAGCCGACTTGACGCGGCGACTCGCAATCCAGCAGCGCAACGAGATTGGCAGCCTGGTCGATGACTTCAACACCTTCATGGGCAAATTGCAGACGTCCATGCAGGCCGTTGACGGCGTGGCAACGGAGGTCGGGTCCGCTGTAGTGCGCATGGAGCGATCTTTCGAAGTCAGCCGACAACTGGTGACAGATGAGCGTGCCGAGATCGAATCCATTGCCGAGGCGGTGAACCAGAACAGCGAAGCCTCACGAGAAGTCGCTCTGAATGCACAAAGCGCGTCCTCTTCCGCAGAGCATGTGGTGGACAATGCCCGGCATACCAAACAGGCCATGGAAGAATCCGTAAGCACCATGCGCAGTCTGGCCGACCAGATTCAGGAAATGAGCAGCGCCATGGACTCACTGCATGGCGAAGTCGACAGCATCGCCGGCACCATGACGGAGATAAGGGGCATCGCCCAGCAAACCAACCTGTTGGCGCTCAATGCCGCCATTGAGGCCGCCCGTGCCGGAGATCAAGGCAGAGGCTTTGCCGTTGTCGCCAGTGAGGTCAGAACCCTGGCCGCCCGCAGCCAGGAAAGCACCGTCGATATCGAAGACAGAATTGCCAGCCTGAAAGCCAGTGCCGAACAGGGTGCGTCCACCGCAGAGCTGGCCAAGGCGTCCAGCGAAACCAGTGTAGCCCGGGTCACCGATGCCCAGGAGTCGCTGTCGACGATTTTCGATGCCATGGATCAGATCAACAACATGGCCTCTCAGATCGCCACCTCCGTGGAAAAACAATCAGAGGCCAGCACCGAGATCAGCCGCAATATCGACCACTTGGCCGATCTGTCCCACAAGGTCAGCGATGAGGTGGAACAGGTGTCCGACAACAGTCATCAGGTGAGTGAGCAGACCGTGAAGCTGAACCAGCATTTGGGTGGGTTCAAGTGCTGACCGAGAGAAGACACCGCTCACGCCTTGGCTGCTATATTGTGCTTGCGCAGTAGATTACGAAACTGGTGGTAGCTGAGGTCCAGGCTCTGGGCGGCGCGGCCCTGATGACGGTCGTTCTGATCGAGCGCACGTTGCAGCAGCCGGACTTCCAGGCGCGCTACCTGGTCAGTGAACCCCAGACTATCGTCCAGATCGGCGGCTTCCCGGCCCTCGGGCTGCCAGGGTGAATCGAAGGGGTCGAGGACGATTTGGTCAATGGGGTTGTCAGGCTGGTTCCAGCGATACAGGCTGCGCTCTACCGCGTTTTTCAGCTCCCGCACATTGCCCCAAAACGGATGCTGGCACAGTTGCGCCAGCACCCGGTCCGAGAAACCCGGAAACATGGGCCACCCCAGTTCACTGCTCATCTGAATGCCGAAGTGCTCGGCCAGAATCAGAATATCATCCTGCCGGGCCCGCAGCGGCGGCAGCGTCAGCACATCAAAGGCCAGCCGGTCGAGCAGATCGGCCCGAAACCGGCCCTTGCGGGCCAGATCAGGCAGGTGCTCGTTGGTGGCCGCCACTATGCGCACATCCACCTGCAGTTTAGTTTGGCCGCCCAGACGTTCGAATTCCCCGTATTCGATCAGCCGCAGCAGTTTTTCCTGCACCGCCTGCGACATGTTGCTCACTTCATCCAGAAACAAGGTGCCCTCATGGGCGCGCTCGAAACGGCCCTTGTGCAGCCGCGTGGCGCCAGTGAAGGCGCCGGGTTCATAGCCGAACAGGTCGGCGTCCAGCAGGCTGTCACTGAGCGCCCCGCAGTTCACCTTCAGAAAGGGCTGCTGCCAGCGCTGGGACAGATAATGCAGGCGTTCTGCAATCAGTTCCTTGCCCGTACCACGCTCGCCAATAACCAGTATGGGCCGGTTCAGCGGCGCCACCTGAGACACCTGGTCCAGCAGATCTGAAAGCGCTGAGCTTTCGCCAATCAGCCGCTGGGGGGTATGTTCGTTCATGATCTGTATTTCTAGTGTATTTGGCTAACCAATTTAGCGTATTACGCTATTTATAGCCATGCGTGAGTCCGTTAATAATGGAAAATATAGTGAAATCAATAGCTTAAAAAACTGGCACGATTACTGATAACTACAAGCACAGGACAGTGCATCATCCGCTCAGTTCGAGCGGCGCTCTGACCAAAGACCATTGACTTGAGGAGATCTGACATGGGCATTTTTTCCCGCTTATCCGACATTGTTAACAGCAACCTGAATGCGCTGCTGGACCGCGCCGAGGACCCGCAGAAAATGATCCGCCTGATCATTCAGGAGATGGAAGAAACCCTGGTGGAAGTGCGCAGCAGTTCCGCCCGCGTCATCGCCGACAAGAAAGAAGCGCAGCGACGCCTGAGCCGCCTGCAGGACGAAGCCGGTGCGTGGGAAAAGAAAGCCCGCCTGGCGCTGGAAAAAGGCCGCGAAGACCTGGCCCGTGCCGCCCTGGCAGAAAAACAGGCCGTGCTGGACGAACAGGCTATTGTAGAAAAAGAGTTCACCGCGCTGGACGAGCACATGGAGCAACTGTCTTCGGAAATCGGTCAGTTGCAGCAAAAGCTGAATGACGCCAAGGCCAAGCAGAAGACTCTGGTGATGCGCCAGCAGACCGTATCCACGCGTATGAAAACACGGCGTGAGTTGCATAAAGACTCGCTGGAGGACGCCTTCGAGAAGTTCGAGCTCTATGAGCGCCGCATGGATAATATGGAAGGCGAGTTGGAGTCCATGGATCTGGGACGTGACGACCGCCAGAAACTGGCCAGCGAAATCGACAGCCTGGCACAGGACGAAGGCATCAACGCCGAGCTGGATCGCCTGAAGGCTGACCTGAAACGTGACGGCAAAGCCGAACAATAAGGGTTGCCTGTTCGGCCGACCAAAAGGAGTGAATCATGCATTTTTTCGAGTTCCTGTTCGTGCCCACCATCCTGTTCATGGTGGTCGTGATGCCGATCTGGATTGGCTTGCATTACAAGTACAAATCCAAAACCGCCGGCGGCCTGGGTGAGGCCGACCAGAAGCAACTGGACGCCTTGCTGCGCACCGCCGACACCCTGGCTGACCGCATCACTACACTGGAATCCATTCTGGATGAGCGCCAGCCAGACTGGCGCCGCCAGCGCCAACAGTAGGAGACGACGTCATGTCACAGTTCGACGATTTTTGGGAAAAGAGGCGCCAGGGTTACGGCATGAACCTCTACCGTAACAAGAGAAAGGGCTGGTTGGGCGGCGTGTGTGCCGGGCTCGGCGAGCACCTGAACATCGAGCCCTGGATACTGCGCCTGATCGCTGTTGGCGCCTTGCTGATGTTCACCTCGCTGGCGATTTTCGGCTATCTGGCCGCCTGCGTCTTGCTGGCCAAGCGCCCAAAGAAGCTCAAGGTGAAGCCGCAGACCGAGTATGACGAAACCGCCCACCAGGACCGCCCACGCAGCATGTTCAGGTACCCGGAAACCCCGAGTGAGCGCCTGCGTACCGCCCGCGAAAGGCTGGATGACGTATTGAACCGGGTGGAAACCATGGAGCGTTACGTCACCTCCAAGCGGTACAACCTGGATCGGGAGTTTTCGAAGATCCAGGATTAGAGGGGGCACCGCAGCAGCCAGTGGGCCCCGGTTGATGATCAAAGGATCAAAGGGGTCAGAGTCATTGATTGTGACACCATCGACTAAGAGCTAGCTGCCAAAGGCATCAAGATGCATCAACAGGAAATCAAGTTCCAATCCGGCGAGGCCGTGCTGGTCGGCACACTATGTGTTCCCGATACCACAGG
>NZ_JAIUMC010000139.1 GCF_022565775.1 Natronospirillum sp. | reverse complement strand
TGCCCCAGCGGGCATTGCTGGCAATTCAGTTTTGTCACTTTCACTGGCCCAAGACGGCAACAGCGTGATTGTTGAAGCGACCGGAGAGCCCCGCTATCGCCGGTTTGCGGCCGCAAATTACACCTTTATAGAGAACCTGCCAGCGGCGTTTGATGCGCTCACAGGTCGGCTGCTTTACAGCGATGACTATGCAATCGCGCTGGCTCGGGCTGGCGGCGGTTACCGCATTGTCGACACGGTGACAAATGAGCTCCTGGAGCAGGTCAACCCCTCTGTGATGACCGGCGACAGGTACACCTATCAGTCTGCGAACTATGAAGCGCTGGTTGATAACAATGATCGGCCGGATGTGGGTGCCAAGCTGGAGCCGCCAACCTGGTTGCGGCTGGGCGTGATCAATCCGTTGCGTATGTTTGACGGCAAGATTGGCACGTATACAGAAGTGGATGGAGACCTGGTTGTCTCAATCGCAGCCCCGGATCTCATCGATGGCGTTGGTCTGTTCGGGGTGCGTGGGGCGGCCGTGCAGATTCAGTTGTTGGATGACGACACGGTTGTCTACGACACGGGCGTGATACCTCTGCAAGACAGCTCGGGTGTAGACGGCTGGTATAGCCACTTCTTTCTGACGCGAGGCATAAAATCCGAGTATGTCTTGTCGTCCCTGCCACCCTATCGCGGCGCTACCTTGCGGGTTGTGGTGTTTGGCCTGGAAGGCGTCTCGCGCCTGGGCGAGCTGGTTGCCGGTCAGGTCCGCCGGATCGGTGACACGATGTTTGAGACCGGTGTCGGCATATTGGATTTCAGCCGCAAAGAGCGTGACCAGTTCGGTGTCTTCGACGTCGTCGAGCGTGAATTCAGCAAGCGCGCAAACTACGAAGTCAGCGTGCGCACGAGCCAGGTCGCGTGGATTCAGCAACTGCTCGCCAACCTGAGAGCAACCCCTACCGTGTTCATCGGCGATGACGCCCGCCGGGAAACCGTCGTGTACGGATTTTTCCGCAGCTTCGACATCGTCCTGAAGCGCCCAACTGTATCTGACTGCACCATCGAAGTGGAGGGATTAACCTGATGTCCGCACCCCAAAGCACACCCCTACCGGCCGCCCCGGGCCCCACAGATCCGGGCGAGGTATTTGATAGCAAGGCGTTTGCCTTTACACAGGCCCTGGAGCCGCACCGGCAACAGCTGCAGGAGCAGGCAGACTACGTCTCATCAGTCGTGCAGCAAGTGGCCCAGGACGCGCAAAGCGCTGGCCAGTCGTCTGTAAGTGCTGGCGAGAGTGCCGCTGCAGCTACGGAGTCTGCTCAGGAGGCTGAGCTGGATCGAGTTGCTGTATCGGGTATGCGTGACGAGAGTCTGGCGGCTGCCAATACTGCGGCAGCTGGCGCAGCCACTGCGACGACAAAGGCTGGAGAGGCGCAGGCGTTTCGGGATCAGGCCGCGCAGATCTCTGGTTTGGACCAAGTCGAGCAAGCCATTGACGCCGCGCTCCCCCAAGCCCCCGCGCTCCTGGACGGGCTTCGTCGCTCTGTCGAGGCCGCGAGCGGCGGCCGCATGACTGTCTTCTATACGGCGAGCGGGCAGCCGAGCTATTTCGTGCGCCAGGGCAAGTTCCTTTGTGAAGATATTGCGCCCGGCGGTGAGCTCGGTACCGGCGTGCACGAGGCTTTTCTTTTTGATGGCCAGCAGGATGCGGAGATCTGGGTGGGGGCGTATCAGGCGGCTGTGATCAATGGCGAGGCTGTCAGCCAGCCGGGCCTAGCGCCTCGGGTTAGCATTACCTACGATGCCGCTCGTGCTGCGTGCCAGCAGGCCGGCGCAGGTTTTGATCTCATGACGGTCTGGGACTGGGCTGCAATCGCGCTGTGGTGCATGGCAAACGGATTTCAGCCGCGCGGCAACGCCAATCATGGCCGCCATCACGATAACCGCTGGGAGACCGGGACGCGCCAGGACAATGGAGTGCCTGGTGACACTTCTGGCGTGGGCAATACGCTGACAGGCTCGGGGCCTGTGCAATGGAGGCATGATCAAACTATGGCGGGTATTGCGGACATGGTGGGCAATGTCTGGGAATGGCTATCCGGCATGAAGATGGTGGATGCGCGGGTGCTCCTGAGTCCCGATAACGCGATCCCGAGCGAGTCCGGATACGCTGACACGCTGTGGGATATGCCCGCCTCCTCGGGCTCAAACTGGGCGGGTATGTCAACTGTTGGTGCTGATCAGGCGCTGAAGCGGGCGCTCGTCGTACCTAAGGGTGCCGCTGATCCGGCGGGTAGCTTTTGGGCATCGCTTACTGGTGAGCGGCTCCCGTTTCGTGGCGGCAATCGCAGCGATGGCGCGAGTGCCGGCCTGGGCGCGTTGTTCCTCAGCTACGCGCGCACGGGCTCGAGCAGCAGCATCGGGTTTCGCCCCCGCTTTCGCAATCCGTAATCCGTAACCCTGAAATCTGCTTGCCCTGCGGTAGCAGGGCGTTAGGAAGTTAGGCTCATGAACCAGGAAGACCTGCAAATCAGGCTGAAGGTGGAGGAAATGATCCGCTACGGGTACGCCGCTTTGCGGCAGTTCCCGAAGTCCGAGAAGCATGTGTTGTCGGCTGAGATTCGGCAGTGCATGTACAGCATTCTGCGCCTAGTCATTGTGTGTAATCGCCGTTACTACAAAAAGACCACTATGCAGGATCTGGATTCGGAGCTGGATCTGCTGCGCTCGCTGGTCCGCCTGAGCAAAGAGTTGGGCTTTCTGCCGTTCAAGCAGTACGAGGTCTGGTCACGCCACAACGACCAGATCGGGTGCTACCTCGGCAAGTGGATGCGGTGGATGAAACAGGAGGCAGTCCGGCGACAGGCGGCCTCAAAGGGGCAGGGAAGATAAATGGAAGGGCTTGGCGTTAAGTGGCTCCCGTATCGTGGCGGCAATCGCAACAATGGCGCGAATGCCGGCCTGGGCGCGTTGAACCTCAACAACGCGCGCACGAACTCGAACAACAACATCGGGTTTCGCCCCCGCTCTCAGCTCGTGAGTGGCCAGAAGTTGCACGGCTACGGCCGTGCTCCCAGTGCCCAGCTGAAAGGACGCCAATTCCACGGCAGGAGCCGAAATATATTCAGAGTGCTGCGCGTAGTATCTAGCACGGAGAGGCCTGCAGTACTCGCCTCACAAGGAAAAGGAATGGCCAAGACATTCAACGGAATCTTTGAAGAAATCATCACATTTGAAGCTCTGTACGCTGCCTACATGAAGGCCAGAAAGGGCAAGCGGAAAAGTTGGCCTTGCCGCCACTTCGAGCGCGACCTGGAGGGCAATCTCATCCAGCTGCAGAACGAGCTGATATGGGGGCAGTATTGCTGCGGCCCCTATCGCAGCTTCTACGTCACGGAGCCCAAACACCGGAAGATAACGGCGCTGCAGCTGTTCCGTGACCGGGTGGTTCAGAACGCCATCGTCACGGCAATAGAGCCGATTTGGGAAGCTCGATTTATCGGTCACAGCTATGCCTGCAGGGTTGGGCGTGGCACGCATGCCGGTGCAGACAAGGCCCAGCAGATGCTTCGCGACTGCCTCAGGCGGCATGGCAGGGTTCACGTGCTCAAGGCCGATATCAGCAAGTACTTTGCGAGCATTGATCATGAGATCTTGCTGAGATTGCTGCGCAAGCGGATATCCGACGGCCGGCTGATGGCCGTTATCGAAAACATTGTATGCAGTTACAGCGAGCCAGGGCGCCCTGGGAAGGGTCTGCCGATCGGCAACCTGACCAGCCAGCTCTTCGCCAACATCTATATGGATGCCTTTGATCAGTGGATCAAGTGCCGAAAGCGCGAACGCTGGTACATAAGGTATATGGATGATTTCGTGGTGGTGCACCCGGATAAGCGCCACCTGCAGGCTCTGCGCATTGATGCGGAGCGGTGGTTGCAGGATGAGCTGGCGCTCAGCACCAACAACAAGACCTCAGTGTTCCCCGTATCGCACGCCGGCGGCAGGGGGCTGGACTTCCTTGGCTTCCATTTGTGGCCTGACAGTCGCCGCCTCCGCCGCGCCAGCCTTCGCCGTTTTCGGCGCCAGCTAAAGCAATGGCAGGCTGACTACTCCCGTGGCGATATCGAGTTGGCGGAAATCCGCCAGAACCTTCACAGCTGGGTGAATCACGCCCGGCACGGCAGCGCTGTCCAGGCGCTTGCCGCCATGCTCAACAAGGCAACATTTAGGAGATCCGCTGATGGACACCGAGAGCCAGGAACTGATGCCGGAAGAAGAAACAGCAGTCGAAACCCACGAAGAGTGGGCGCTAAGAAAGCGGCGTGAACGGATGCAGGTAACGCGCTACCAGGCAAAGGCTGCACTGCTTGATGCGGGCCTACTCGATCAGTGCGAGGCGGTTGTGGCGGGTAGCGATGACCCTCAGCTGAAGATTGCCTGGCAGGAAGCAGGCTTTATCCGTCGATCGGCCTTCGTGGACTACGTTGGAGCTCAGCTCAATATGACGCCCGAGCAGCTGGATCAGCTGTTCATTGCGGCGGCGAAAATTAAGTGAGAAGCATGCCAGTGAAAATTCACTTCTGCCGCTCAGGCGGCCTGGTGGCGGCGGTCATCAGAATCGGAACTATGAGCCCGTTCAACCATGTCGCCATCGAGGTCGACGGCATCGTTTACGAGGCGTTGACGCGGCGCGGCGTGATCCATCGCCGTGCCGACCTGTTTGGTGGGGCCTGGTCACGTGTTGAAACGGTCGCTATAGCGATCCCTGATGCAGATAGCTGCCGGTTGTTCCTGCAGGATCAGCTCGGCAAACCCTATGACTGGGGTGGCGTCTTCGCCCTGCCTTTTCGAGCAAACTGGCACAACGAGGACCGATGGTTCTGTTCTGAACTGGTAGCGGCTGCGTTGGAGGCGGGAGGGTTAAACCTGGGTGTTTCTGCAAGGCGGGTGACCCCGCGAGATCTGTATCCAGCAGCCAACATATTGGCTAGCCGCTGACGCGCAAACTGATTTGCTGTATTTTGAATTTTATTGCCCTATGCGGAAGGGAATCTGAATGCCAAATATCGCGCCTGACGGTGCCAAATATGTCGCGGCGCTACACCCCGCTGCTCGCCATGTAGCAGCACAAACAACTCGTCGTACATGGGCTCCCGGCAGACAGGTTTGGTCATGTGTCCGCTGGCGAGTGGCGTCAACATGGCATCCTGGTGGTCCAGTGTGGGCGTCAGGATCAGGGTCCGGCAGTCGCAGTCCACTTCCAGTTTGCGGATCATTTCGCGGTACTGGTTGGAGTTCATCAGGTGCCGGGTCAGGCCAATGATGACGGCGCCGTATCCGGTGTGCTGAGCCTGAGCCTCTTCCACTTTTTCCAGCAGCTCACTTGGATTTTCTGCCCGCTCCACACGCACACCCCAATCCCGTAGCATGTGCTCGACCGCCAGTGCCGTGGTCTTCTGGTGCT
>NZ_JAIUMC010000138.1 GCF_022565775.1 Natronospirillum sp. | reverse complement strand
TGGCTGTATGTTCCGTAGGAGGCCAGCCCCTGGCCGATAGCGGCGCAGCCGCCTTTAAATGGGGGCCTGCGGCCCCAATCGCGCACGGGGTGCGCTCCCACGGTGAACGTGGCTGTATGTTCCGTAGGAGGCCAGCCCCTGACCGATGGTAGCGCAGCCGCCCCAAAATGCTTTGCGCTACAGCCACACAGGAAAAGCTGCTATTCTCATAACAGGGTTTGAGAGGTGCCATCAGAAGCGCCGCCCGGGCTCGGCAGATGTTCGAAAGGAGAACGCGATGATCAAGACTGACGAAAAAACCGTAGCCAACTATATGGTGCACAGCACCACCACGATCCACTGTGATGCCGCCGTTTCAGAAGCAGTTCGCCTGCTACTCAAAATCGGCCTTCCCGGCTGCGCCGTGGTCGATGACACGCGCAAAGTGATCGGCTTTGTCTCCGAACAGGACTGCCTGCGCTATATGCTGGAAAGCCGCTATCATCGGTCTGAAACCAAGCAGGTCAAGGACGTGATGAGCTCCCCGGTACTCAGTGTAGAACCCGGTATGGACATCGTCGAACTGGCACAGATGATGTCAGGCCCCAAACCCAAGATCTACCCGGTTATCGAACGCGGCAAGCTGCTGGGCGAGATTCGGCGGAATGATATTTTGCGGGCGTTGTTTGAATCACGATAGTTCAGTAGACAGATAACAGTCGACAGTAGACAGAAAAAGCGGCCAATAGCTGAAGGCTCCAATAGGGCTAAATTTACTGTTTTCTGTCGACTGTCTACCGTCGACCAAAATTGCTGTCCACCGCCGACAATTCCTTATGCGTTCTGCCGGCCTTCTGCTCTTGCAACTGTGCTTTCGACCCCCTTTTCAGTAAACTACTGCGTCCCTTTCACAAGAAGTGGCTTCTACCATCATGCTACCCAGCCTGGCCGACGTTGCATCGCCCGCCGACCATTATCAAGCCTATCTGGAAGCCGTTGCGCAGGCGGGTTTCCGGGGTGAAATAAGCCCCGACTATGCCAACCGCACGGTGCTGGCCACCGACAATTCCATCTATCAGCGTTTGCCGCAGGCTGTCGTCTATCCGCAGGATGCACAGGACATCGCCATACTGGCCCGGCTGGCCGACCAAACCCCTTTTGCAGATATCGTGCTCAGCCCGCGCGGTGGCGGCACCGGCACCAATGGTCAGTCACTGACCGATGGCATTGTGGTCGACACCTCGCGCCATATGGACCAGATTCTCGAGATCAATGTCGAAGAGCGCTGGGTACGCGTGCAGTGCGGTGTGGTCAAGGACCAGCTCAACCAGGCGCTGAAGGCCCACGGCCTCTTCTTTGCGCCGGAACTGTCGACCAGCAACCGCGCCACCCTGGGTGGCATGATCAATACCGATGCCAGCGGTCAGGGCTCGGTACTGTATGGCAAGACCCGGGACCATGTTCTGGAACTGGAAACCGTACTCGGCGATGGCACTCTTCTGCGTACCGGCCCACTGACCGAGGAAGAACTGGCCGAACGCTGCGCAGATGAAAGCCGAGTTGGTGCCATTCACCGCACCGTGCGCGACATCTTCGACACTCGCAAGGCCGAGATAGACGCCATCTTCCCGCCGCTGAACCGTTGTCTGACCGGCTATGATCTGGCTCACATTCGCGACCAGGAAGGCCGCTTCAATCTCAACAATATCCTGTGCGGCTCCGAGGGCACGCTCGGCTTTATCACCGAAGCCCGGCTGAATGTGCTGCCCATTCCGAAGACATCGGCGCTGGTCAATGTCTTCTATGACAGCTTCGAAACCTCGCTGCGGGATGCGCGAGCGCTGATGGCGCAAGGCCCCACATCGATCGAGACCGTGGATGACATAGTGCTTGAACTGGCCCAGGGCGATTTCGTCTGGTCGTCGGTGTCCGACTATTTTCCAGCCAGTGCCGGCAAAATCAGTGGCGTCAATCTGGTCGAATACACCGCCGACAGCGACGAAGAACTGGACAGCAAACTGGCGGTGATCGAGCAGCACCTGCAGCAGGTGCAAGGCCAAACCGGGCAATGCACCGGCTATACCGTGGCGCGTGGCACCGGCGAAGTGAACAAGATCTGGGCCATGCGCAAGCGCTCGGTCGGGCTGCTGGGCAATGTGCAGGGTGAAGCGCGCCCCATTCCGTTTGTCGAGGACACGGCCGTGCCGCCGGAGAACCTGGCCGACTTCATCATGGGTTTCCGCGAGATTCTGGACCGGCGCAATCTGCGTTATGGCATGTTCGGTCATGTCGACTGTGGGGTGCTGCATGTGCGCCCGGCGCTGGACATGAAGGACCCGGAACAGGCCCTCAAGGTGCGCGAGATCACCGAAGAGGTGGTGGCGCTGATCAAGCACTATGGCGGTCTGCTGTGGGGCGAGCATGGCAAGGGCGTACGCTCCGAGTTCGCACCGGCGTTTTTTGGTGACCTGTTCCCGGCGCTGCAACAAATCAAGGCAGCCTTCGACCCGCGCAACCAGTTGAACCCGGGGAAGATCGCCACGCCGGATGACAACACTGCCCTGCTGAAAATCGACGAAGTGACCACCCGCGGCGAACTGGACAGAACCATTCCGGTAAAGATGTGGGATCAGTATTCCGCCGGCATGTACTGCAACGGAAACGGGGCCTGCCACAACTGGAACCCGAACGATTATATGTGCCCGTCCTGGAAGGCGACCCGCGACCGCCGCCAGACCCCCAAGGGGCGAGCCTCGCTGGTGCGCGAATGGCTGCGCCAGCTCAGTGACCACGGCCTGGACAGCACCGAGCTGACCGACCGGGCGCGAACGCAGAATTTCCTGTTCAGCCTGCCCGGTCGTGCCTGGCGCACTCTGACCCGCAATGAGCAGGATTTCAATCAGGAGATTCATGACAGCATGATGGGCTGTCTGGCCTGCAAGTCGTGCACCGGCCAGTGTCCGATCAAGGTGGATGTGCCGACCTTCCGTGCACAGTTTCTGGAGGTCTACTACAGCCGCCACCTGCGCCCGCTGAAGGACTATCTGATCGGTGGTCTCGAATATGTGGTGCCCTGGCTGGCCAAGGCACGCCCTCTGTACAATATCCCGATGCGCAGTCGACCGGTACGCTGGCTGCTGGAGCATGGCGCCGGCATGGTCGACAGCCCGCTGCTGAGCGACACCAATCTCAAGCAGGCTCTGCGCCAGCGCGGCATACCCCTGGCCTCCGTCCAGACGTTGGGTCAATTGTCGGAAGATGACCGGAAGCGCTCGGTGATTCTGGTGCAGGATGCGTTCACCAGCTTCTTCGAGACCGATACCGTGCTTGATATGCTGGACAGCTTCCGTGCCCTCGGTTTCAACCCACTGGTGATGCCCTTCCTGCCCAACGGCAAGCCGCTGCATGTGCACGGTTTTCACAATGCCTTCGAAAAAGCCGCCAAACAGCAGGCACTCTGGCTGCGCGGCCTGTCCGCACATGATGTGCCCTTTGTCGGCGTCGACCCGAGCATGGTGCTGGCGTTTCGCTCCGAGTACCGCAAACTACTTGGCGACGCTGCAGTGCCGGATGTGCACCTGCCGCAGGAGTATCTGGCACAGCATCTGGAGCGTTTCCAGTCGCGGGCCGCACAAAACGAGACGTTTTATCTGCTGGGCCACTGCACCGAAAGTACCAATGCAGCGCCCAGTATTCGCCAGTGGCAGCAGGTGTTTTCGGCTGCAGGTCTCAAGCTGGAAGTGCTCAGCGTCGGCTGCTGCGGCATGGCCGGCACCTTCGGCCATGAGACGCGCAACCGGCAAACCAGCGAGACCATCTATGATCTCTCCTGGCGGACGCTGGTGGAGAACCCGGCCTACAAGGACCGCCTGGTGGCCTCCGGCTATTCCTGCCGCACGCAGAGCAAGCGCCTGTCCGGCGCCACATTGCCACACCCGCTGAGTGCGCTGAAACAGCATCTCTCAGCGTCATCACACACCCAATGACAGTCAGCAAGGAAATGGAATGACCTGGAGCCCCAGCTCCTGGCGGGACAAGCCCGTCAGACAGATGCCCAACTACCCCGATGCAGCGGCCCTGGCCGATGTGGAATCCCGCCTGCGTACCCGCCCGCCCATGGTTTTCGCCGGCGAAGCACGACAGTTGCGTGCCGACCTGGCCGAAGTGGCCAACGGCGACGCCTTTTTGCTGCAAGGCGGCGACTGTGCCGAAAGCTTCCATGAATTTCATGCCGACCAGATTCGCGACACCTTTCGCGTGCTGCTGCAGATGGCGGTGGTCCTGACCTTCGGCGGGCAGCGCAAGGTGGTCAAGATCGGTCGCATGGGTGGGCAGTTTGCCAAGCCACGTTCCGCCGACACGGAAACCATTGAGGGTGTCGAACTGCCCAGCTATCGGGGCGACATCATCAACGGTATAGACTTTACCGAAGCCGACCGTACGCCTGATCCGGAGCGCATGTACAAAGCCTACGAGCAGTCAGTGGCCACGGTCAATCTGCTGCGCGCCTTTGCCCAGGGTGGGCTTGCCGATCTGCATCAGGTGCATGAATGGAACCTGGGCTTTATCGACAAGACGCCGAATGCCGAGCGTTATCAGCACATGGCGGATCAGATCGACGAGACACTGGCCTTCATGAGTGCCTGCGGCATCAACCCGGACAATACACCGCAGATTCGGGAGACGTCGTTCTACACGTCACACGAGGGTCTGCTACTGCCCTACGAGGAAGCCTTTACCCGACAGGATTCGCTGACCGATCAGTGGTATGACACCTCTGCCCACATGATCTGGATCGGCGACAGAACGCGCCAGCCGGACGGGGCACATGTCGAGTTTGCCCGGGGCATCCACAATCCGATCGGGCTCAAGGTCGGCCCGACCACTTCGGATGCAGATCTGGTCGAACTGGTGAACATTCTGAATCCGAACAATGACGCCGGCCGCCTGAACCTGATCGTGCGCATGGGCGCCGAGAAAATCGCCGAGCATTTCCCGCGCCTGCTGCGGCTGGTCAAAAAGGAAGGCTTCAATGTGGTCTGGTCATCCGACCCGATGCATGGCAACACCATCAAGGCGGGTAACGGCTACAAGACGCGGCGGGTGGATGCGATCCTGTCCGAGGTAAAGCAGTTCTTCCAGATTCATCAGGCAGAGGGTACGCACGCCGGTGGGGTGCATTTCGAGATGACCGGGCGCAATGTGACCGAGTGTGTCGGCGGTTCCTTCGATATTCGCGAAGCCGATCTTGCCGACCGCTATCACACCCACTGCGACCCGCGCCTCAACGCCGACCAGGCGCTTGAACTCGCCTTCCTGCTCGCAGACGAACTCAAACCGTTGCGGCGGTGAAAAATGGGGGCCTGCGGCCCCATCGCGCAACGGGACCGAGGCGTCGGACCGGCGCTCCCACGGTGAATGTGGCTGTATGTTCCGTAGGAGGCCAGCCCCTTGGCCGATGGCGGCGCAGCCGCCTTATTGGAGGCCTGTCGGCCCCGAGCATGGCTTACGCCATTGGCCTACAAGGAATGTGGCATCAGCCCCCTCACGTCACTGCGTTGCGCTGCCGGTACTTGGGGTCATCCCAGAGCTTGTTGTCCATGATGTCGCCGAGAATCTCTACCGCCTGCATGATGTCCTCATAGCCG
>NZ_JAIUMC010000137.1 GCF_022565775.1 Natronospirillum sp. | reverse complement strand
TGGTAGTGTGGGGTCTCCCCATGCGAGAGTAGGTCATCGTCAAGCGCCTAATAGAACCAGAGAACCCGGCCCAGTGCCGGGTTTTTTGGTTTTTGGGGGATTACCCCACCCCTGTAGGCCAGGGGCGTAAGCCCCGCTTTGGGCCGACAGGCCCCATCATAAGGCGGCTGCGCCGCCATGCGTGACTCACGCCACAGCCTACAACGGAGGCACAATTGTAGGCTGCGACGTGAGTCGCGCACTGGGCCGCAGGCCCCATCAAGGCGTCCTGCGGACGCCCATACGTGGGCAAGCCCACGGCCTACAAATGAGCCACGCTGTAGGCGCCGGCCTTGGCCGCGCTCGGGGCAGGGCACGCCCTTCGCCAATCTTGATCTTGATGTAAGTACTGCTTTCATATAAAAGTAGTCTCATTTAAGGAGGCCGTCATGGCGAGGATTACTGTGCAGAAATCGACATCAAGGACGTTGTTTGGCAGCCTGCTGGTTGCTGTAGGCGCTGTTTTTCTACTCAATGCACTCGGCATCATTGATGTCTCCACTTTGATCAGCAACTGGGGGCCCTTGCTGATTATCGTGGTGGGCTTGATCAGCCTCGCCAACAACCCTCGTGCTTTCATCGTTCCAGTTGCGATTATCGCGATAGGCGCGCTTCTGTTGCTGAACTCACTCGACATTATTGAAGCCAATGTGTGGCAACTGATATGGCCCATCGCCATCATCGGTTTCGGGCTGTCGCTGCTGATTCGACGCTCGAAGCAAAGCGGCAAGTCGGTCTCTCATGATGATCTCGATGCCACTGTGGTGTTCTCCGGGCTCGAAATGAACAACAGTTCGGACAACTTTAAGGGCGGTGTAATAACGGCTATTTTTGGCGGAGCTGAAATCGATCTGCGTAACAGTAAGCTGCAGGGCGATGCTACCATTGAGGTGTTTGCGGCGTTTGGTGGCATCGAGCTGAAAGTGCCGAAAGAATGGGATATCCACGTGTCCGGCATCCCCGTATTTGGCGGCATAGAAGACGGAACCAGCAAGCCCGAAGCAGACAGTCCACCGCGGCTGTATCTGAAAGGCACCTGCCTTTTTGGAGGCGTCGAAATCTCCAACTGATCTTCCGACAATCGGGTTCCCGATAACGGCTAGGTTAGCGCTCAGGAACCGGGTGGCTGCCCGCCTATTTGGTTGGCCGCTCACCCAGCTCCTGCTTCAATTGCTCGAACAGGGCCCGCTTTTCCTCTGCCGGCCTTTCTGGCGCGATATGGGTGTGGTCGATCAGGGGGGTGGTGTCGAGCTCTGGCATCGGGGAGTCGGCCTGCGGAGCGGCCTGTTGTTGGTCAGGACTCACGCCTGCCTGGTGTGCCTCGAGCACCGAGAGGGCTTCAAAGCTGCCTTGCAGTTTGTCTTCGGGCAGGCCCGATTCATCGATCCGCTGGTTCAGCTTTTCGATCATCTCTTGGACCGTCGCTTCATCCGGATTATGCTCCTTGAGCCAGTCCAGTGCACTTTTCGCTGAGGTTGCCATTGTCAGTAGAACACCCTGATATAGAATCTGTGGCCGATTATCTCACAGTCGCTGCCGCCGACAAGTTGTTCAGCCACTGTCTCTCCTGTTTGCCCTGGAAGCAGGAGGCTATCCGGCTGTTTGGCAAGCCGGTGCTGCAACCCAGATTGCAGGTGTGGATGGGAGACGCAGGCGCCCGGTACCGCTATTCCGGAACCTGGTTCTCACCCGAGCCCTGGACCGCTGAATTGCATCAGTTGGCCCGGCGGCTGTCGGAACAGGTGGGCGCACCGTTGAACTCGGTGCTCTGCAACCGGTATGTTGACGGGGAGCACAGTATGGGTTGGCATGCGGATGATGAACCGGAACTGGGCCCGGCGCCCGTTATTGCTTCCGTGTCACTGGGTGCGAGCAGACGTTTCAGACTGCGTCAGCGCAAGGCCTGGTGTACTGGACATGAGAGGAGGAGCATGGGATTGGATCTGGGCCATGGCGATCTGCTGGTCATGCGTGGCGATACACAGCGCTATTGGGAGCACAGCCTGCCCAAAACCCGGAAAAGGGTCGGTGAGCGGATCAACCTGACGTTTCGCCATGTTGACCCCGAGCTGGTTCGGGGTCAGCTCAGTTGAATGTCGGCCGAGTTGCGGTACAGGTTGTACAGGTTCTCGTTGATGGCCCGCTTGACGCTGTTGCGCTGAAACGAGGAAATCCGCTCCAACTGATTGAGGCGTATACGATGCAGGTGCAGACAGGGGGTGGTTGAATCGAATTCACGCAGGTCACCTTTTACCAGCACCGGCAAAAACGGGTCGTCGGAGGCCTGGCTCGACAGAATCTTGCGCAGCGCATTGCGGAAGGGGATGGCCGGCGACAGGGCATTGGTCTTGCGGCTTCTCTGCACAATATGCAGACCCCGTTTGCCAATGGTTTCGCCAGGAATGATGAACAAACCCGTATCGCGAACCGCTTCGGAATTGATACTGCTGTAAGTATCATGGAACGCATAGGGGTTGGGCAGTATTACCAACGGCGCATTGTCACGACTCGGAAAATTGATCGTGTAATTGGTATACAATTGCTCTACCGAGTCACTGTATATGCAAAGCCGGCTTTCGAAATGCAGGACAAACTCCCGAGCTTTCTGTCGGGATTGGAGTTTATCAAGATTCCATTCCAGGTCGGCATTGCTTCTTGGATTCAAAGCAGGTGCTGACATCGTCCACATCCTCTCATTGGTGCTATGTAAGATTGGACTATAGTCTGTCAAGAAACAAGTGGTAGCTGTGACTTGCCCGAAATGTGATGACTGTACACTTAATGATGCGAAACAGTTCAAATATTTGACAAAAAATGGGGATTCAGATGCGAAGTGTTGTCGCAGAGTTGATTGATCTGCTCAGCTTGGAGGCAGTTGGAGAGTTTGAATGGCTGGGCCACAGTCAGGATCTGGGGTTTCCGAAGGTGTTTGGTGGCCAGGTCATTGGACAGGGGCTGTCCGCAGCGTCCTATACGGTTGAAAACCGAGTGCCCCACTCGCTGCATGCTTACTTTCTGCGTGCTGGCGACGTCAATCAGCCGATCCATTATGCCGTGGAAGTGATTCGCGACGGAGGCAGTTTCAGCGCCCGACGAGTGGTGGCCAGCCAGTATGACAAGCCGATGCTGGTCATGACCGTGTCTTTCCAGAAGCCCGAGGAAGGGATGTCGTTCGCCACTTCAATGCCCAGTGTGCCCGGCCCGGAAAGCCTGCACAGCGAACTGAGCCTGTACCGGCAGCATGCCGAAGAAATCCCGGAGCGGGTACGGGCACAGTTTACCGCAGAGCGCCCGGTCGAGTTCCGCATTGTCGAGAACCAGAATCCGTTCAGGCCACGTGTGGGAGTTGCCAAAAGGCACATGTGGATTCGTTCCACGGCGGCATTGCCCGATGACCTGAGTGTGCATCGCTCGATGCTGGCCTATACCTCGGATTACGGCTTTCTGGAGACGGCTCTGATGCCGCATGGCATCTCCATACTGGAGCGTGATTTGCAGATTGCGAGCCTGGACCACTCCATCTGGTTCCACCGGGATTTCAGGCTGGACGACTGGCTACTGTATGTCGCTGAAAGCCCCATTTCCGATCATGCCCGCGGGTTTGTGCGCGGTGAAATCTTCAATCGTTCGGGCCAACTGGTGGCTTCTACTGCGCAAGAAGGCCTGATGCGTCTGCGCGAAAGGCCCTCGAAATCTGATCAGGAGAGCCGTTCATGAGCCGCACAGGCGAGCCGGCAGCGATTGCCATCGGGATTACCGGTGCGTCCGGTGCACAATACGGCCTGCGCCTTTGCGAGGTGTTGCTGCGTGCCGGGCAGCCCGTGTATCTGATGGTCTCCAAGGCGGCGCTGATGGTGACTGCACTGGAGACGGACCAGCCATTGCCGGCCAAGCCGGAAGCCATTAAGGCTGAACTGGAATCACGATGGGCTGTCGGGAGTGGCCTGCTGAAAGTGTTCGGGCGCGAAGACTGGACGGCCCCAGTGGCCAGCGGCAGCGGCCACTGGCGGGCTCTGGTGGTCTGTCCCTGCAGTACCGGCACTCTGTCTGCGGTTGCCACCGGGGCCAGCAACAATCTGATCGAGCGCTGTGCCGATGTCGGATTGAAGGAGCGCCGGCCGGTCATTCTGGTGGTGCGCGAAAGCCCGTACTCCCGGGTGCACCTGCAGAACATGCTGCACGCCACGGATGCCGGTGCCATGGTATTGCCGGCCAGCCCGGGTTTTTACCACAAGCCGCAGACGGTCGAAGACATGATCGATTTTATTGTTGCGCGCATTCTCAACGTGCTCGAAATCCCGCAGGACATGTTGCCGGCCTGGGGTGCAGAGGACGGTGGACAGAAGGCAGAGCACTGAAGGCAGTGCGTTGCCTGAAGACAGTCACTGGTGTTGCTGCTGAGTACTGCGGATCGCTTTCAAGGCGCGGCCAATGGCCTTGATGCGCGCCTGCCGGATGGCCTCGCCAAGGGCAGGGCCCTGATAGCCTGCCTCGATCAGTGGGCCCGTTTCGACTTGGCTGGCTGCTTCTGCCAGTTCCAGAATCCAGTCGGCCTGTGCATAAGCAGTTTCCTCGAATCCGCTTCGGCCTCTGGCATCCGCCCGACAGGCTAAAGCGAATCCCTCCAGCATCTGCCGATCCTGCCAGGGTTTGAAAGGCTCGAGCATCTTGAGCACTGTGGCCGGTCTGAGGTCTGGCAGGCGGTGACAGTGGGTATGCCACTGGCAGGTCAGCACGGCCAGTCGACGCAAGGCCTTGCTGACTTTGAGCCGCTCACAGACCGCTTCGATCAGCGGGATCCCACGTTCTTCATGGCCTTGGTGGCCAGGCAACAGGTCGCGCGGTGTCACGCCCTTGCCAAAGTCATGACAGAGCACAGCGAAACGTACGTCAAGCCGTGAGGTCAGCTCTGCGGCTTTGTCCAGGGCCTGCATCGCGTGTATGCCGGTATCCACCTCCGGGTGGTAGCGCATGGTTTGCGGAACGCCAAACAAGCGGTCCAGTTCAGGCAACAGAACAACCAGTGCCCCCAGTTCCCGCAGCGTGTAGAAAAACTCCGAGGGGTGCTGGGTGGTAAGCGCCAGCGCCATGTCCTGCCAGACCCGCTCCGCCGTCAGATCACTCAGTTCGCCCTGGTCGACCATCTGCTTCATCAGCTGCCGGGTTTCCGGTGCAATGGCGAACCCGAGCGAGCTGAAACGGGCCGCGAAGCGCGCCACCCGCACCACCCGCAACGGGTCCTCGGCAAAGGCCGGCGAGACATGGCGCAGGACGCGAGCCTCCAGGTCAGCCCGTCCACCATAGGGGTCAACCAGATCGCCATCCTCGGTCATGGCCATGGCATTGATGGTCAGGTCACGCCGTCGCAGGTCTTCTTCCAGTGTGATGTCTGGAGAGAAGTCGCAAATGAAGCCCTGGTAACCACTGCCGGACTTGCGCTCGGTACGCGCCAAGGCGTGCTCTTCTCCGGTTTCCGGGTGCAGGAACACAGGGAAATCAGCCCCGACCTGTCGATAGCCCTGTCGGGTCAGCTGTTCAGGGGTGGCGCCGGTGATCACCCAGTCCCGATCCTTGACGCCCAGACCCAGAAGCTGGTCGCGAACGGCGCCGCCCACCAGGTAGCGGGTCCAGTTTTGTGCTGCAGTGAAGTCTGTCATGGTCGAAGTATGACATGGAAATCAGTCCTATTGTCCTGTCTGGTTAATTCGACACTGCTCTGAGCCACTGAGCGCTCTGAGAGCAAGGCGC
>NZ_JAIUMC010000136.1 GCF_022565775.1 Natronospirillum sp. | reverse complement strand
CTCGCTGCTTGCGATCCTGCCGTTTGGCATGACGCAAGCGGCCGAGGGCCAGGCAATCTGGACATGGGCAGCGCTGGGTTAAGGAACTGCCCGGCTTTTATCAGGTACGGAGAACTCGGCAAAGGTCGAGTTTTGATATCGGAGACCGATGAGGACTTTCAGGGGCAAGCGGAAAGGGCATAATTCAACGCCTGCTCCGGGTCCCGGGCCACGTCAGGCAACCTGGTTGGCAGGTGAATTTCAACCTGCGTTCCCTCCCTTACGGCTTCAATCCGGATTCTGCCGCCAAGAGTTGCTACTCGCCGGTGCATGCTGTCCAGACCCATGCCGCGACGATTGGGGTTTTGGGGAAAGGGTATTCCCGTGTTTTGCACGACGATCAGGGCTCCCCCGTTGGTGCCTTCACTACCTTGCACCCGGATCTCCCGCGTCTGGCCATGCTTGACTGCATTGGTGATCGCTTCCTGAATGATGCGCAAAAGGTTCAATGCATGGGTGGGCGTTACTCCGTAGATGTCCGGCAGCCTGACCATGGTCCATTGCAGTTCGATGCCCAGTCGCCTGAGCTGTCGTTCGAGTCGCTCACGCAGCCCGGCGAGCGCAAGGGGTAATTCATTGTCGTTAATGTCCAGAGAATGGATGACCAGGCGCAGGTCTTCCAGTGCCTCGCGGGCGGTCATACCGATCGCCGACACCTGCTCGCGCTCCGACTGCGCAATGATGGAAACCAGATGGCCGGACAATCCGTCATGAAGATTGCTGGTCAGATTCTGTCGCTCTTCGGATCGCACCCGCGCGGTCGAGCGATTTCGCTCTTCCTCATGAAGCCGGTTGAGTTGACGCTCCTGGTCTGCCAGTCGCTCGGTCAGATAGGCATTGGCCCCATCCAACAGGTTCAGGCTGGTGCCCAGCCGGCGCATGAGGATCATGGCCAAGGCGATCAGAAACAGGGGTCGATAGTAGACGGATAGAAACACCGGGCCATCCAGAAACGACAAGACGGTGGCCAGATCGTGGATGGCCGCGACAATGACCATTGACAGCGGGAGCAGCAGTAACCAGGCCTCGGCGTGTCGCTCTCTGCCGGCGACCCAGGCCAGAAAGACCAGGCTGGCCAGTATGAATGCGATGGCCAGCAGGCTGTTTGCCGCCACCAGCAGCCGTTCAGGGAAAAAGCCAACCAATGACATTGCCATGATGCCGGCCGGCAGCAGCAGCGCCATCCGTTTCAGCCATTTCGGCGGCGAGCGACCCGCCAGCAGCATGACCACGATCAGCGTGCTGATGGCCGCAACCAGGCTCCCTGACGAGATGAAAGGTACCAGGGCAAGGACCTGAGGCAGCAGGTCCCGAACCAGGCCCAGATAAGGCAACATGGACAGGCCAAGTACAAGTGCCATCCAGCTGAACAGACTATCGCCAGGCCGGTGAACCCAGACCACAAGCACTGCCAGCATCATCAGAAACTGGCCGGCAAGGACCATCATCTTGAGATGCTCGAGGATAAATATCCGCAGGCGATAGCGAGGCCCCAGTTCAGTTGCGTCGCCAACGTAGGCCGTGGCCAGATAGGCCGGCGTGAAGCCGCGGGATTCCAGCTGGATCAGGATATCGTTGTGGCCTTCCTGCAACAGCGTTGTTGGCAGGTGAATCATGATTGGAATGCCGGAGGCCAGGCCGGCCATTGCGGTGCGATGCTCGGAGTCCGCAATCGGGACGCCGTTTAGCGAGACGGTAACCCGTTCTCGCACTAGCGGAATGTAGAAGTAGACGCTGGCTACCTTGTCCAGCTGAAAACTGAGGCGATAGCGGGCAGGCGCTGAGCCGGGCCGAACTGTTAGTGGCAGCGCTACGGGATGTTCGATGCTGTCTCCGATGCGGCTAGCCGAGGTGATGGCGAGCGCGTCCTCAGGTACAGGCAGCGTCAGCCAAAGCGGCATGGTGACCACAATCGCGATCATGACCCACAGCGCGGCGAAGCCCAGGCTGCGCATCATGATCTCAACAGCCCCCAGCGCTGGGCTTCATACACGGCCTCCGAGCGGTTGTTGGCACTGAGCTTGCGATAGATGTTCTTGATGTGTACCGGCACGGTCTGGTGAGAGATGCCCAGCCATTCGCCCAACTCCGCATAGGTAAACCCTTTGGCGATCCCCTGCAGGATTTCCACTTCCCTGGGTGTGAGCCTGGGCGCCTGGCCTTCGGGTGCCGCCTTGCTCATGCGCCGGACCAGAACCCGGGCAATGGCGGTGGAGATCGGTGAGCGCCCGGCGCGGAGTTCCTCTATGGCTTCGATGAGTTCGAAGGACTCGGCATCTTTGAGCAAATAGCCGGCCGCGCCCGCTTCTATGGCGTCCAGAACGCTGTTCTCGTCGGCCAGGGCCGTAATCACCATGGCCTCGGCTTCGGTATGCAGCTCGCGCAAGCGGCGGATGGCCTGCGCACCATGCCCATCGGGCAAGTCCAGGTCTGCGATCAGCAAATCCACGGAAGTGGTCTGCAGTACTTCCAGTGCCTGTTGCAGTGTTGCGCAGGAGGCGACAAGGCATGCGCCAGACCACTGATCCATGATTCGGGCAAAACGCTCTCTCAGCGCCTGGTTGTCCTCCAGGAGAAGGATGCGCAGGGGGATGAACTCTTCGGCCATTGATTCGCTTCTGTACGCGCTTGCCCCGCCCCTGCTGGCGCCAGTATACCCAGTTCATGGTATGGCGCCTGATTTCGTTCTGGCTATGATCGTTGTGGGTTCAGGTTGGCGACGTCAAGGGCTCGGAATGGCAGAGCCGGTGGCCTGGAGCTCGATGCCCCATGCCGGGTTCAGAAGGCAGCTCAATATCGCAGTTTTGGAGGGTTTCAGATGCAACTTCACACCAGCGCCTTTAGCGCCTTGATCACCTGCCTGGGCCTGACGCTAGTCGCCCCGGCCTTCTCCGACGACGGCCGTGGAAGCCAGGTGGTCCAGAGGGGTGGGTTCTCGATAGCAGCTTGTGGCGGGGACCGCCTGTTTCATGACCGCTTCGAGATTGCTGGCCAGTTGCCCGATCCCACGCAGTTCCCGGCTTACCAGCAGCTTCGGCGTGACGTGCTGATCAACGCTGACCTGTGGGATAGCGAGTTGAAGATTCTCTCGGCCGGCTTTGGGTTCGAGGGAATCCAGGGTGTGCCGGGGCTGACCGGTGCCAATCTGCAAGCGGCCATCGACGCCGGCGCCGGTGTCAACCTGGACTGGGCCCAACTGAATCCCATGCCGCCCCTGCGCAATATCACCTCTGCGGGTTCCGTGCTGGGAATCGCTTTTGCGGGTTTTGGTAGCTACGTCTGCCTGGCCGATGCCATGCCGATCGTTTTCAGCTGGCCGGTGCTGCCCAGCAGCGTCTCGCCCGAAGCGGTAGCGATCACGCTCAATACCGGCGAGGTTGTGACACCGGTGGCGGCGGCGTTGAATCCGAACTACGACTACAACGAGCGTCATGTCATCGTGGTGTTCGGCGAATTCGGCAATCGAATCCCGCCTGGCCAGCCCGGGTCCGTGCACCCGGTACAGGTTGACATCGTGGCGGCCAAGATCGAACCGAAGGCGGTCGGTCCGGAGGGTCCGGTTTCCATGGTCGGGCTATCTTCCCCCTCAAGCAATCCCTACGAAGCCGGACCCGCCCTGGTCGGGGCCAAGCTGACCCGTTTTTCGCCGGTCGGTGATTTTCCTCCGCCTGCCCTGGCCAATTCGTTCCCGAATGATGCCTACTCCCACTTCGGCGAGGATGCCCAGTACCGGCTGCGCCTGTTTACCTCGGGCGGCTTTTCGCCCGACGGAGTCAGCGGATTGTTGCCCGATGATTTCCCGCGGTTTTTCAGGCTGCACGCGCTGGATGCCGAAGGCGAGCCGGTCTTGATTGATGAAGAGGGTGTCACCTACGATCTTGGCGACGGCAGCCTGACAGTGCTTGGCCTGGCCGAGGTGGGTGAACCGGTAGACGAACCCGCCGACCGTGCTTACTACGTCGAGGATCACGACAACTACTTTGACATCGTTCTTAAGGGTGATGAAACTGCGATGGTGCGGCTTACCCATGTCGAGATCCCGACCTCCGCAGTCCCCGGCTATTTTGATATTTACAACCCGGGTGGGCCGGGTCGGACGCCGGATCCGGATACCATCTACACCGAACCCAGCGCAGCCCAGATGCAGGTGATCGACCTCAGCCTGGACGACCTGCGGACAGTCAGCTTCGCCGAGCAGGACCTGGATGCCTACGACCTGGACGATGACATGCCGGTGGTGTTCCGGCTTCGGTCTGCGGATGGTCCGGATCGATTCACCAGCAGTTCGATTACGGCACGCCTCTGGATCGACCAGGAGGGCCTTGACTATGCCGGCATCGATTTTCCCAACGAGATGCTGCGGCCGGCGGTCTCCGAAGTCCGGGTTTTTGTCCGCACCGATGGCAGTGATCGAATCTACACGCTGGATGCGGCCGAGCAGGCTGCGCTTTCCGGCCCGGACAGTGGCTGGGCGGACGGTGGACCAGCGTTCGGGGCTTTTGCCACCGAACAGCTGGGCTCGGTTCCGGTCTACCGTTTCTTTGACCCGGCGACGGAGCGGCACTTGTTCACGCCAGACCTGTCGGATGGTGCGGCCATGAACCTGATCGGCGTCGCCTGGTTCGCCGCCCGGCTGCGCCCGGGTCATTAAACTGGGCCACGCGCTTGCCAACCTCCTCTGCACAATGGCAGCTTTATGCTGGACCCGCCCTTACCGCCGCGTCGAACCAGCAGATCAATCTCGCCATTCGCCTGATCGAAAATGGCGGCGAGGGCAGCGTGGAAATCGCCCTCCGGCGCATTGTGCTGGAGCGCTGAGGAGCCTTCGAACCCTGCATCTCCTGGGATCTGTGGCTTCTCACGGATTCTCAGGGTCTCAATCAAAGGGCCATTGACATGATGCATATGGTGGCATATGCTTAGGCCTATACTCGCCACGGAGGATGCGTCAATGTCTACATCAGAGCGGCATGTTCGCCTGTTTCGCAACGGGCGCAATCAGGCGTTGCGCATCCCTCGCGAGTATGAACTTGAGGGAGAGGAGGCCATCATCCGCAAGGAGGGTGACCGGCTAATCGTGGAGCCCGTGCGCAAGGGTCGGTTGCTGGCTCTGCTTTCGACCATGACGCCGCTTAAAGAGTACTTTCCGAATGTCGATGAAGACCTGCCCGCACAGGATGATGTGACGCTGTGAGTGGCAGGCCGACCTATCTGTTGGACACCAACATCATTTCCGATTTGATCCGAAATCCGCAGGGTGCAGTAGCAAACCGTATTGCGGCCGTCGGCGAGGACAGCATCGCCACCAGTATTGTGGTTGCTGCAGAACTTCGCTATGGCGCCGCCAAATCGGGGGCTAGCAAGCTTGCCGACCGGGTCGAGCTTTTGCTCTCTGCCATAGAGGTGCTGCCTCTTGATTCACCGGCCGACCGCCGGTACGCGCAGCTACGCGACGACCTGACACGCCAGGGCATGCTTATCGGACCCAACGACCTGCTGATCGCCGCCCATGCTCTGGCTGAAGAATTGACGCTGGTTACTGACAATGTGCGTGAGTTTTCACGAGTCTCTACGCTGGCGGTCGAAAACTGGCTGCGTCAAAAGGCGTAACGATACCTTCGCTAATCGTGCCCCATGCAGGATGGTGAGGTGCCGGAAGCCTGAGGCGCCAGCAAATCCGGCCAGCCGTACTTTTCCCAGGCCGCCACCAGGCCAATCCGCTGGGCAAAGGGCAGGAACTCGGGGTGCAGCCGGATCTGGCGGATTGGTTCGATATCGGCCCACAGCGACATCAGGCAATACATGTTGGCCGGGGTGATCT
>NZ_JAIUMC010000135.1 GCF_022565775.1 Natronospirillum sp. | reverse complement strand
ACCGGGACCAGTGAGCGGCGGAAACAAGGCACCACTGTTTGCGGCCTGTTGCCCGTACCCCTTCACCCTTTAAAAGAGCCTCAGGCCGCGTTCTTGGGTGGGAACCTGGGTTCGTACAGGCCCAGTTCCATCGCCTGGTGCACATACTTCATGATGTCCATGTCGGCGATCTCGAACAACTGCTCGACGCTGCTCAGCGTATAGTAGATCGGCTGCATGATATCGATACGATACGGGGTGCGCAGCGCATCCAGAACCTCCAACGGGTAGCGCTCGGGCTTGTCGCTTTCCATCGCATACAGCGTCTCCCCGGGTGAAGACAGTACGCCTCCCCCATAGATACGCCGCCCCTGAGACGTTTCCAGCAGGCCGAATTCGACCGTGAACCAGTACAACCTGGCCAGATAGGCCCGCTCCTTCGGTTGAGCGTTCAGACCCAGTTGCCCATAGTGCGCGGTAAAGTGCGCAAAGGCCGGGTTGGTCAGCAGCGGACAGTGGCCGAAAATCTCGTGAAAGATATCCGGTTCCTGCAGGTAGTCGAACTCTTCCCGCGTGCGAATGAACGTGGCCACCGGGAACTGGCGGTTGGCCAGCAAGCGGAAAAATTCGTCAAACGGAATCAACGCCGGCACCTGAGCGGTTTCCCAGCCAGTGGCCTCGCGCAGAACCCGATTGACCTCCTCCAACTGTGGGACCCGGTCTTCCGGCAGGTCAAGCATCTCAAGTCCCTGCAGGTACTCGTCACAGGCCCTGCCCGGCAAATTCACCTTCTGGCGGGCCATCAGGTCATGCCAGATCCGGTTTTCTTCCTCGGGCCAGTCAATGTGACCCGTTGCATCCGGTTGTCGTGATACGTATTTGCTCTGTTTACCCATGGTCAGACCTCCGATTACCTTGACTTAGGCACTCCGGCGGCTACTTTCACCACCTGCTGGTCAATGGCGCCAAAAATACTGTTGTTGTTTTCGTCACGCATTTCGATGCGAATACGATCGCCGAATGTCATGAAGGGGGTGGCAGGCTTGCCATCCCGAATGGTTTCGATCATCCGCACTTCAGCGATGCAGCTGTAGCCAACACCGCCCTCTTTGATAGAGGTCCCGTGCTCGGTACCCTGCTTGTTGGACACGGTTCCGGAACCGATCACGGTGCCTGCACCCAAACGGCGGGTGCGTGTCGCATGCGCGATCAGTTGCGCAAAGTCGAACGTCATGTCTTCACCGGCGTTCGGGCAGCCAAAGGCCTTGTCGTTGTAGGTGGAGAGCAGCGGCAGGTGCACCTTGCTGCCTTCCCAGTGCGGACCCAGCTCATCCGGGGTAACCGCCACCGGCGAAAAGGCCGTGGCCGGCTTTGACTGATAGAAGCCGAAACCCTTGCCCAGTTCGTTGGGAATAAGGCCACGCAGAGACACATCATTGACCAGCATCAGCAGTTGAATGTGCTTGCCTGCCCGCTCGACCTGCACGCCCATCGGAACGTCATCCGTGATGACGGCTATTTCGCCCTCGAAATCCAGACCCCATTCGTCAGACAAACAGTCGATGGGTTCACGCGGCCCCAGAAAGTCATCCGAGCCGCCCTGATACATCAGAGGGTCTTCCCAGAAACTGGGAGGCATTTCGGCGCCCCTGGCCTTGCGCACCAGTTCGACATGATTCACATAGGCACTGCCGTCCGCCCAATGGTAGGCCCGCGGCAAGGGTGAAGCACACTCGGCCTCGGCAAACGGCACAGCCTCGGTGATCCGGCCGGCATTCAGCTCGGCGTAAACTTTCTTCAACTGCGGCGCCAAAGTGCTCCAGTTGTCCAGCGCGGCCTGCAATGTGGGTGCGATATCCGGCACCGCGACAGCTTCTGTCAGGTCGCGACTGACGACCACCAGGCGGCCGTCTCTGGTGCCATTGTATTGAGTCGCAAGTTTCATGATTTCTCCTGCCAGCTGTTCACATAGTCCGGATCTTCAACCCCGTGCATCGCCGGGGCCACGTCGAGGGCATCCCGCGTATCCAACATCACGGCCACATCATCGGCGAATGTTTTGGGTTTTTCCTGAGAGGCCTTGAAGGCCTTGGGGTGCGGCCCGTGGGTAAAGCCGGCTGGATGGAAAGTCACCATACCGGCTTCGATATTGTCGCGGCTGAAAAAATCACCGGCGTGATAGAACAGCACTTCGTCATAGTCGTCGTTGTTGTGGTAGAACGGCAGTTTCAATGCGCCTGGATCGCTTTCCACCGGCCGCGGCACAAAGGTACAGACCACAAAGCGCGGCGCCACAAAGGTAGTATGCGCAGAAGGCGGCAGATGGTACCTATGACTCATCAGCGGCCGGATATCCCGCCAGTTCAGGCGCACCGGCGCCAGGTCGCCATGCCAGCCGACTGCATCCAGTGGATTGAACGGATAGGTGATCACAGACACCTGATTGTGGCGCTTGACCTGCACCTGCCAGGTGTCTTCGGAATACTGATCCCGGAAACGGCTGTTGATTTCCGGTACATCCAGACAGGCCGGATCGAATATAGCATGATTGCCCACCAGCCCCTTGTCTGGCAGTTGATAGCCGCCATTGGTGGCTTCGATCATCAGAATCTGCATCGGCGACGACGGCTCCAGACGCCAGGCTGTTGAGCGCGGCAGCACGAAATAATCGCCTTCGCGCAGCGTCAGATGGCCGTAATCACAGAACAACTCGCCTTCACCACTGTGAATGAACAGCAGATCATCACCATCGGCATTGCGTGCCAGAAACGGCATGGCAGTGGCACAGTGCCACAGGCGATAGCGGCAATGGGCATTGCCCAGCAACTCGGGGGCTTCCCAGGGCGACGGGCTGGCCGCGCCTTCGAGGCGGTTCAGGTCGAAAGACCGGGGCCGCAAAGGCCCTGTCCAGTCGCTCCAGCCAGTCGGGGCATGCCGGTGATGGAAATGGGTCGCGGGGCCGAAAAAGCCACTGCGACCGGCTTCCCGCTCGTAGATGGCTTCTTCCGGAAAGTCCGCATGAGCCTGACGCGAGGCCGTGCCCTGGCGCAATGGAAAGCTGATCGGCTTACGCATCACTCAGAACTCCCCGGCGAATCTGGTCTTCTTCAATGGATTCGAACAGAGCCTTGAAGTTGCCTTCGCCGAAGCCTTCATTACCTTTGCGCTGAATGATTTCGAAGAACACCGGGCCGATGACGGTCTTGGTGAAGATCTGCAGCAGGATGCCGTCCTTCATCGGTGCACCGTCAATCAGGATCTTGAGCTCGCGCAGATCTTCCAGCGATTCTTCATGGCCGGGAACGCGGTTTTCCACCTTGTCATAGTAGATGTCCGGCGTATCCATGAAGTCCATGCCGAGCTTGCGCAGATCGCGCACGGTCTGATAGATGTCATCAGTGCTCAGGGCGATGTGCTGGATACCTTCGCCATTGTATTCGCGCAGGTACTCGGCGATCTGTGACTTGTCATCGTGCGATTCATTGATCGGAATACGGATCTTGCCACAGGGCGCTGTCATGGCTCGGCTCAGCAGACCGGTCAGCTTGCCTTCAATGTCGAAATACCGGATTTCGCGGAAGTTTCCGATGTCTTCATAGAAGCCGGCCCACTTGTCCATATTCCCGCGATGAACATTGTGCGTCAGATGATCCAGCGTATGCAGGCCGACTTGATGGCCTCCCATCTTTTCTTTCCAGCCGTCGTAGAAGACGAAGTCGATGTCGTAGATGCTGTCGCGACCATAGCGGTCGACAAAATAGAGCACACTTTCACCGATGCCGTAGACACCGGGAATATTCAGCTCCATCGGGCCCACTTCGCTCTGGAACTTCTGCGCACCCTTGGACACGGCATGCTCCAGTGCATGAGCGGCATCTGCAACACGGAACGCCATGCCGCAAACACTGGGGCCGTGCACGCGGGCGAACTCTTCCGCCTGAGACTGCGGCTGGGCATTGATGATGAAGTTCACATCACCCTGCTTGTACAGCCAGGCCTGTTTTGACCGGTGCTTAGCCACCTCGGTGAACCCCAGTGTAGTAAACAGGTCTTTCAGATCGGCAATGCCTTTCTCGTCCGCTGCTGTATACTCGACGAACTCGAATCCGTCCGTACCCAACGGATTGATATTTTTTTCTTGTGCCTGGTCAGTCATAATCCGCTACCTTCTGTTGCTCACAGTAACTGTGCATGCGTAGTCTCTATTTAAGTCTTAAAGGCATCGCATTGCACCGTTTGACCCTGTCGCAGTCCATTGCAAACGAGTGTCAATCGTAAACACTGGGTTACAGAAGCGCCAAATTCGACAAACCAGGGTTTCCCGTAAATAACGTACATAATTGTTAACAAACAGCAACGTCCAAGGATGTTTGCATCGGCTCGGAAGGCTTATGACCACCATTGCATCGGAATCTTCAGACACTCAGCCCGCCCAGGGCCCGCGCCATCTGGTGCGCCGACAGAAAACGGAATACACACTGCTCGGCACTGCGCATGTATCACGCGCCAGCGCAGAAGAAGTAAAAGCTCTGATTCAGTCCGGCGACTTCGACGCAGTGGCGATAGAGCTGTGCCCCAGTCGGTACCAGTCGATGACGGATCCGGATGCACTGGCCAAGCTTGACCTGTTCCAGGTTGTCAAACAGGGCAAAGCCGGTCTGGTTGCCGCCAACCTGGCGCTCGGTGCCTTCCAGCAGCGGGTAGCTGAGGAGTCCGGTATCGAGCCCGGCGCCGAGATGAAGGCCGCCATCGACGAGGCCAAGAAAGCCGGTCTGCCGTTATGGCTGATCGACCGGGATGTCGGCATCACTCTGCGTCGGGTATACCGCAACGTACCCTGGTGGCAGCGCTCTGCCCTGATCATGGGTCTGTTGGGCAGCGTGATCTCCCGCGAGAAAATTACCGAAGAAGACATTGAACAACTCAAGGAAGGCGACGTTCTGACATCGACCTTTCGCGAGTTTGCCGAGGACAGCGAGGCCATCTACACGCCGCTGATCACAGAGCGCGACGAATATATGGCGCTGCGTCTGCTGCAGGAGAATGACAAGGGTGAGAAGCAACGCGTGCTGGCAGTCGTGGGTGCGGGTCATCTCGAAGGCATGCGCGACAGTCTGGCTCAGGCGCCGGAAGGCGAGAACCCGGAGCCCCGACTGCGCAATCTGAATGCACTGCCCAAACCCAGTCGCTGGCCGCGCTATATTCCCTGGGTCATCGCAGCACTGATACTGACCGGTTTTGTCATCGGGTTCAGTCGCAGTTCGGAGCTGGGCTGGCAATTGGTGACCGACTGGTTTCTGATCAACGGCACGTTGACGGCCATCGGCGCCCTGATCGCCCGCGCCCATCCGATTACCATTGCGGCCAGTTTTCTGGCGGCTCCGTTCACGTCCCTGAACCCGACCATCGGGGCCGGTTTTGTGGCGGCGGCGGTGGAGATCTTCGTGCGCAAGCCACGGGTGCATGACTTTTCGCATCTCCGGGAAGACGTGGCGCACTTCACCGGTTGGTGGAAGAACCGGGTGTCGCGCACCCTGCTGGTATTCATCTTTGCGTCACTGGGGTCCATGGCCGGCACCTATGCCGGCGGCTTCAGAATTGCCGGCCTGCTGACCGGCGGTTGAGGTTGGGTGGCAAGTCTTCAACCTGTTGCCGATGCCGCCTGATGGCGGGGCACGCCGCCTGCAGAGAGCTCAACGGGATCCAGGCAACAGGCCGTAATTGTAGGCTGTGGCCCTTGGCCACGCATGCGTAAGATGGGCGCAGAGTAATATCTGGTGCCAATGCCGCCTGATGGCGGGGCACGCTGCCTGCGGAGAGATCAACGGGATCCGGGCAACAGGCCGCAAACAGTGGTGCCTTGTTTCCGCCGCTCACTGGTCCCG
>NZ_JAIUMC010000134.1 GCF_022565775.1 Natronospirillum sp. | reverse complement strand
GGCCACTACATGATGTCGGAGCTGGTCGCGATCGGTGGTATCCAGCCCCTGATGAAGATGCTGCTTGAGGCAGGTCTACTGCACGGCGACTGCATGACGGTCACCGGCAAGACCATGGCCGAGAACCTGGCCAGCGTCGAGCCCTACCCGGACGGCCAGAGCATCATTCATGCCCTGAACCAGCCGATCAAGAAAGACAGCCACCTGCGTATTCTCTACGGCAATCTGGCACCAACGGGTGCGGTGGCCAAGATTACCGGCAAGGAAGGTACCCACTTCTCGGGCTCTGCCCGTGTCTTTCACTCGGAAGAAGAAGCTCAGGCACGCATCATTGATGGCACAGTCGTAGCCGGCGATGTGGTGGTTATTCGCTATGAAGGACCACGCGGGGGGCCGGGCATGCGCGAAATGTTGAGCCCCACCTCGGCCATCATGGGGCGCGGCCTCGGCGACTCGGTGGCGCTGATAACCGATGGTCGCTTCTCCGGCGGCAGTCACGGCTTTGTCGTGGGTCATGTGACGCCCGAAGCATACGAAGGCGGGCCCATTGGTCTGATCGACAACGGCGACACCATCACAATTGATGCCGAATCCAACGAAATGCGGCTGGAAATAGACGACGCCGAGATGGAACGCCGGCGCAAGGCCTGGCAGCGCCCCGAGCCGCGCTATCGGCGTGGCGTGCTGGCCAAATATGCCCGCACGGTGAGTTCGGCGTCGGAGGGTGCGGTTACCGATCGTGACTGATCCCCTTGCCGACGATCGTGATCCGCGCATGACGTTTGCCAGTATACTGCTGGGCTTCACATTCGGCCTGCTGTTTCTGGCGGGCGGCGTGCTGGTGTTGCTTGCCGGGCAATGGATTGGTGCCGTCCTGCTGGCCATCGCCCTGCTGTTGCTACCGCCGGTCAGATACCTGGTCTGGCGCCTGACAGGCAAGCGCCTCAGTGCGGTAAAGAGGGCCTTCAGCATTGCTCTGCTGTTGGCCCTGTTCGTGATTCTGCTGGAATTTTTTGCTGAAACCGTTGCGCCCCAGGTCACCGAGCAGACGCCTCTGCCCGAGCTGATGCAGCCTCAGTCGCGCGAGGAATAGTGGATCATTGGAGGTCCCTGATATGAAGCGTTTGCTGTTGATACTCGCATTGATCGTGCTGGTTCTGCTGGCCGGATACAGCGGCGCTCGCCTGTATACCGGACAGATGCTCGAAACCGAAGTCGAGCAACTGGCCGGGGAACTGGCACTGATCGAAGACATCGACCTGCAGGGGCTGCGCTATGAGCCGGGCCTGTACCACGGGAATCTGGTTTACGATGTGCGTGTGCGGCTGCCGGCTGGCCATCCGTTGCTGGATCTGGCCCGCCTGTCCGCCCCTGACCGGGTGCCACAATGGTTGACCCTGCAAGGCACAGCGCGCATCAGCCAGGGGCCGCACTTTACACCCGACGGTGTGGTGCTGGCCTGGGCAGAACAATCCTGGAACGGTCTGCACCTGCGCGCCGGCCTGAAGCCCAGCGGCACCATCCTGGGTTCGCTGCAGGGTGATGCGGTTCAGGGCACCTTTGAAGACCCGTTAGCGGGCACGCTTCAGGTTGATCTCAGCGCCTGGGACGGTGATTTTCAATGGCGGCCGGAAGCCCAGCAGCTGACCCTGGCGGCGCAAATCAGGCAACTGGTGGTCGGCGAAGCCGACTTTCAGGGAGAGCTGCACAATGCCACCACCGAATTCGATTTCAGTTTTGACAGCCCTGACCAATGGCACTCTCGCTCCCGGCTGACAGCCGATCGCCTGGAGTTGTCTTCGGATGTGAGTGGCACCCGCTTGCAAGACGCCATCATTATCACGGAGTTCAACCGCTCCGGCGATCGCATCGACAACCGGTTGGAAGTCACGCTTGGCGAAAGCCTGGTGGAACAAATTGACTGGTATTCCGGCGAGCTGCGTCTGGCCTTGTCCGACCTGGACGCTGATGCCTGGATGGCATTGCTGGAGGAGCTGGCCACGGGTTCCGCCGATCGCCAGTTCACTCCGGAGCGCCAGGACCGCCTGTTGCGCATCTCGGACGAACTACTGGCCGCCGGCCCAACCGTGAACATCGAACGACTGGCCTTTCGCCTCTATGAAGACAGCAACGCCTATGACCTGGCCGGGGCTATGCATCTGCAATTGCCCAGTGGCACCGGCAGCACCCTGATCGACCCTGTTGACCTGCTGGAAAACGCCGAGATCAGACTCAGTCTGCTGGCCTCACTAGGGGCCATCCGACGCATCAGCGAATGGCGTGCCGAAGCCGACGCCCGTGCTCTGGCAGAAGAACAGAATATCATACGCACGGAAGAACAGATCCAGCGTGCTGCCGCCACCATGTACCGCACCACTCTGTTGTCCCTGCGCTTCATGCCGTTGGTCACGGTAGAAGGCGGCAAAGCTGAAACCCACCTTGAAATGCGTCAGGGCGAAGTCTATCGCAACGGTGAACGGGTCATGCCGGTAACGCAGGTACTGCGGCTGTTTGGTTTCTAGCAGTGCTCGCAACAACGAGGGTCACTGCCCCGGCGCGGTGAACGATCAGCGTCAATGCTTGAAGCGCACCACCAGTTCACTCAGGTCGTGGGCCACCGCAGTCAGGTTTTCGACCTGCTCGGCCGACTCGTCGGACTTGCTGCGGCTGGCGCTCGCCTTCTCCGAGATTCGCATGATCTGCCTGTTGATGTCCTCCGACACATGAGCCTGCTCCTCCACTGCGGTCGCCATTTGGTCTGCCATGTCAGAAATGGTCTGCACAGAAGACATGATGCCCTGGAGAGTCTCCTCAGTCTTGATGACCAGTTGCACGCCCTCTTCCGCCGAATGCTGCCCCTGCTTCGCGACCGCCACAGAGGATTCCGCCTGCCGGGTCAGAGCTTCGATGATCTTGTGGATTTCCTGAGTGGAAGACTGCGTTCTCTGGGCCAGATTGCGTACTTCATCAGCCACTACGGCAAAGCCCCGGCCCTGCTCCCCGGCGCGCGCTGCCTCAATGGCCGCGTTGAGCGCCAGCAAATTGGTCTGCTCGGCAATCTGTTCGATAATACCCGCTGCTGAGGTGATGCTGACCGTCTGGTCTGCCAGTGCCTGCACCGAATCACTGATCTGGTGGACCTGCTCACTCAGAGCCTGTATGCCCTCGCGACTGCGATGCGCAATGGCGACACCATTGGTCGCCAGGTCTTTTGACTCTTCAGCCTTGGATGCCGTCTGCTGGACGTTTTACGCAACATCATTGATGGTGGCCGACATTTCTTCCATGGCGGTGGCCACCTGTTCGGTTTCACTCTGCTGAGAGGCTATGACGTCGTTGGTATCATCGGCCAGTGTCTTGACCGTCCGTGTACTGTCCGCCATATGCCGTGCCGACTCGTCTATGCGCGTCAACACCGCATCCAGATGCGCCCTGGTGCTCATCAGAGCCACTTTAAGTCGACCTTCCGGTCCGCCCCGGTCCGTGTAGGTCAGCGCCGCCAGTTCGTGACTGAACGCACTCGGCAAGAGCGCCTGCAGTTGTGCATGTTGCTGGCGCTGGCGCCAGGTCAGTGCCAGCGCGCTGCCCAGAGCCGTCGCACCCAGCAACAATGCAGACAACGCCAACATGCCGGACAGTGCTATTACGCCACCCAGCAGCAAAGCGACCAGCGTTGCCCAGTGTTCCGGAAGAATGGTCCAGGCGCTGTCCTTTATTGTGGGCTGTTCAGCCTGCTTTTTGCCGTTGTATTTGGCATAGCGGGTATAAAGCTTTTCCGCGCGACGCACAGCGTCTTTTGACGGGCATGACCGCACCGACTCATAGCCCACAATCTTGCCGTTTTCTGTCACTGGCGTGATATAGGCATCGACCCAGTAGTAGCCGCCATCCTTGCACCGGTTCTTGACCAGCCCCATCCAGGGTTTGCCCGCCTTCAGGTGCTCCCACATCACCTGATAAGCCAACTGGGGCATATCCGGGTGGCGCACGACATTGTGCGGTTGTCCTATGAGTTCTTCTCGTGTGAACCCGCTGATCGCTACAAAGTGGTCATTGCAGTGGACTATTCGGCCTTCCAGATCTGTCGAGGACACCAATCGCGTGTCCGGACTGAATGTCCGCTCCTGGTCGGTCACAGGCAGATTGTTGCGCATATACTCCAGCCTCGTTATTTTTGCGATTGTTTTGAGGAAGCACGCACTTGCATCCCCAATACTAGTCCTTGTATCGGAAAATATTTTTTTAATTGAAGACTGCTGGAAATAGATTATCGGGACAAATCGAGCCAAGATTACTGCTATTCAACGAGTCAATCGATCAGTTGGAGCAAATGCTCTTGAATCGCACTAAAGTCGGTCGGCTTGAAGCAGAAAGGAGAGTCGAGAGGCTAGAAGGGGTTCGAGGATTAACGTGACAGTGGTAATGGTGCCCGAGGCCGGACTTGAACCGGCACGGCCCGAAGGCCGAGGGATTTTAAGTCCCTTGCGTCTACCAATTTCGCCACTCGGGCCGGGCCTGGGAAACGTCCGCCGGAAAGAAAAATGGAGGCTGGAGTCGGAATCGAACCGGCGTACACGGAGTTGCAGTCCGCTGCATAACCACTCTGCCATCCAGCCTCGCCTGTCAGCGAGCCCCGCATTGTAAGGCAATTCCCGATGCTGTCAACCAGACGGTTGGGTTTTTCCTTTAATTTTAGGTACTTACAGCAGGATGTCAGGACCGAAGTGTGGGCCAGGCAGCACGCAGATAGACAAACATGGACCACAAGGTCAGCACGGCTGCGCCCTGCAGCATGGCCAGCCCGATGGTACCCAGCCACTCTCCGGGTGGAGAAGCCAGCAATACCGTGATCGCCACCATCTGCACCGCGGTCTTCAACTTACCAATGATCGACACAGCAACACTGGCCCGTTCGCCCAACTCGGCCATCCACTCACGCAGGGCCGAGATGACAATTTCGCGCCCCACTATGACGATGGCGGGCAGGGTCAGCCACAGAGAGGCATAGGACTCCACCAGCACCACCAATGCGGCAGCCACAATCAGCTTGTCGGCCACCGGATCGAGAAAGGCACCAAACGGCGTGGACTGGTCGAGCTTGCGCGCCAGATACCCATCCAGCCAATCGGTAATGGCGGCCAACAAAAAGACAGTCGCCGCCGCCATGTAGGCCCAGTCAACCGGCAGGTAATAGACGCCCACACAAACCGGAATCATGAAAATGCGGAAACTGGTCAGAATGTTTGGAATATTCATACCCTGAAGGCACCTGTTCTGTCATATTTTACGGGCGACATCGGGCGTCCCAACGCCGAGTTTTGCTCTGCCCGATTTTGTGGCGAGAGTATACCTGACTCAAGGCTAATTGCACTGTCTGCCAGCGTCCAGATCTGCTCGGCCAGTCAGCCATGCAAATGGTCATAAATCGCCTGCGCCAGCTTGCGGCTGATGCCCTCGACCCGACTGATTTCGGCGACACTGGCGCTCTTGACCGCCAGACCACTGCCGAAGTGCCGAATCAGCGCCTTGCGTCGGCTGTTGCCGACACCGGGAATGTCATCCAGCAGTGAGCGTTTGCGCTTCTTGTCTCTCTGGGCCCGGTGGCCGGCCACGGCAAAACGGTGCGACTCATCGCGTATATGCTGCAACAGATGCAACGCCGGTGAATGCTTTTCCAGTGCGACTTCGTGCTGCGCATCATCCAGATACAGGGTTTCCAGGCCTGGTTTGCGAGTAACACCTTTGGCGATGCCCAGCAGACGGCTGTGACTGATACCCAGTTCCTGCATCACTTCGCGCGCCACCCCCAACTGCCCCTTGCCGCCGTCGATCACGATCAGGTCAGGGAGCGGAGTCTCTTCCTTGAGCAGGCGGCTGTAACGGCGGGTCAGCGCCTGGCGCATGGCCGCATAATCATCGCCAGCCTGAATATCTTCTATACTGAAGCGCCGATATTGACGCCGCGCCGGCCCCTGCCGATCGAACACCACGCAACTGGCCACAGTGGCTTCACCATGGCTGTGCGAAATATCGAAACACTCCATGCGCTGCACTGGCTCGCCCAGTTGCAGTCGGCTTTCCAGTTCGAGGAAGCGTTTTTCAACACTGTCCTTGCGCGCGATGTGCATGGCCAGCTGCTCGGTGGCATTGGTCAGCGCCAGGTCCCGCCACTGGGCCCGGTCGGAACGCACCTGGCCCTTGATCTGTACCCGCCTGCCGGCGGCGCTGCTCATG
>NZ_JAIUMC010000133.1 GCF_022565775.1 Natronospirillum sp. | reverse complement strand
CCTGATAATCTGCGGAGTCGAGCTGTCAGGGATGACGTTTTTTGCGTGTCTGCGGGCAGCATACCCCGCCATCAGGCGGTTTTCTCGGCACTTGAATTGCCGCATTCCCAGTCGCAACCTACTCCGCCCGCAGGCTCTCCACCGCCTCCGTGACCTGCTGACGCATCCACACGTGCGCCCGGTCGTGGTGCAGCAGCGGGCTCCAGACCATCTTCAATTCGACATCCGGAATCTTGAACGGCGGCCGCAGAATGGTGAGTTCCGGCCAATTGCGATAGAGCTCGGCAATACGCACCGGCACCGTGGCAATCAGCCCGGCACTGGTCGCCATGTGCATGGCCACATGATAATCCCGCGCAAACAGCTTGATGTGGCGACGGTAGCCCAATTGTTCCAGGCTGCGGTCCACCCACCCCATGTTCTGCACATCCGCCAGATTGATTCCCACCCCAACGCCATACCCGGTCTTGTTCACCCAGACATGGTCGGATGTCAGGTAGCTCTGGATATCGAACTTTTCGGCGGCTGGGTGCCCCGAGTGCAGCACACAGCAGAAACGGTCATGCCAGAGGTTCTTCTGATAGAACGACAGCGGCAGGTCATCAAACATGTTGATGGCCATGTCGATACGGCCGTCCTCGACATCGCGGAAGTCGACATCGCTGGGCGTCATGATATCCAGAATCAGGCGGGGCGCCTTTTGCTGAATGCGACTCAGCAGCTCGGGCAGCAGCGTGGTGGCCGCGTAATCACTGGCCATAACCCGAAACACCCGAGACTCTGTGCCGGGTGAAAAGGCCTCATCCGTCTGCAGCGTCGACTCCAACTGCATCAGAATCTCGTGGATCACCGGTTGCAGCGTCAAGGCGCGGGCTGTCGGCTCCATGCCGCGGGAGGTTCTGACCAGCAGCGGATCCTTGAACATCTCGCGCAGACGTTTCAGACCATTGCTCATCGCCGGCTGACTGATACTCAGCCGGTCGGCCGCGCGCGTGACATTCTTTTCGCGCAGCAACACGTCCAGATATACCAGCAGGTTCAGGTCGTGGCGGGATATATTCATCGGCGTTATACCGAACATAGCAAAGGACAATTTCCGACCCTAACCGGCCAGGCGTACTGTGGCAAGCATCCCGGCAGAAAGGGGCCAGTGACCTGCCAGAATAATTCGACAGGACGCCAGACCCCTATCGGCAGAACGATAAACAGAAAGACCACAGGATGAGGCATCCCAACATGACAAGCACTCAACGCGAACTCGACATCAAGCGCCTGGAAAAAGACTGGGCAGAGAATCCCCGCTGGAAAGGCGTTGAACGCCCCTACAGCGCCGCAGATGTGGTGCGCCTGCGCGGCAGCGTACAGACCGAACACACCCTGGCCCGTCGCGGCGCCGAAAAGCTCTGGGATCTGGTCTACAAGGGCCAGGCGAAGAAGGGCTACGTCAACTGTATGGGCGCACTGACCGGTGGTCAGGCCATGCAACAGGCCAAGGCCGGCATCGAGGCCATTTACCTGTCAGGCTGGCAGGTTGCGGCAGACAACAACAGCTCCGAAACCATGTACCCGGACCAGTCGCTGTATGCCTATGATTCGGTACCCACCGTGGTGCGCCGCATCAACAACACCTTCAAGCGCGCCGACGAGATCCAGTGGAAGAGCATCTGCGATGGCAAGATGAAGGAAGAAGACGCCATCGACTACTTCCTGCCCGTTGTTGCGGACGCCGAAGCCGGGTTTGGCGGCGTGCTGAACGCCTACGAACTGATGAAGAACATGATCAGCAATGGCGCTGCCGGCGTACACTTCGAAGACCAGCTTGCTTCGGTCAAGAAGTGTGGCCACATGGGTGGCAAGGTCCTGGTACCGACGCAGGAAGCTGTGCAAAAGCTGGTATCAGCGCGCCTGGCAGCCGACGTTATGGGCGTGCCCACCATTGTTCTGGCCCGCACAGACGCCAATGCGGCTGACCTGATCACCTCCGACTGTGATCCGTATGATCAGGCCTTCATTCAGGGTGAACGCACACCGGAAGGCTTCTATCGAGTTCATGCCGGCATCGAACAGGCCATCTCGCGCGGTCTGGCCTATGCGCCCTATGCCGACCTGATCTGGTGCGAAACAGCAACGCCTGACTTGGACGAAGCGCGCCGGTTTGCCGAGGCCATTCATGCCGAGTACCCGGACAAGCTGCTGGCCTACAACTGCTCGCCGTCGTTCAACTGGAAGAAGAACCTGGACGATGCGACAATCGCCAAATTCCAGGAAGAGTTGTCGAAGATGGGCTATCGCTACCAGTTCATCACTTTGGCCGGTATTCACAACATGTGGTACAACATGTTCGATCTCGCCTGGCACTATGCACAGGGCGAAGGCATGAAGCACTATGTGGAGAAGGTTCAGGAACCGGAATTCGCGGCTGCCGAGCGAGGCTATACCTTTGCCTCACATCAGCAGGAAGTGGGCGCCGGCTACTTCGACGACGTGACCACCGTGATTCAGGGTGGCACATCATCTGTCACGGCAATGAAGGGCTCTACGGAAGAAGCGCAGTTTGCAAGCGGCCACTGATCAACGGTGACCGTTGCCGATTGAAATCACGCAAGAACCCCAACCTTTCAGGGCAGCCCAGGCTGCCCTTTTTCTGTGTTCAGAGGCGATGCACCGAGATGCTGTTGGTTGAACCTTTGGCCACCAGCGCACCGGAGACAATCACGATCTTGTCACCCGGCCCTGCGAGACCAGCCGCTACTACCCGCTTTTTGGCTTCGCCAAACAGGGTGTCGGAATCGGCAAACTCTTCCACGAGTTCCGACTGAACGCCCTTGGTCAGACACAGTTGCTGCAGCGTCTTGGGCTCGGTGGTGAGCGCCAGCATATTGGCCTTGGGGAAATACTTGCGCACCGAACGCACCGATTTGCCAGAGAACGAAGACACGACAATTGCCCGCGCTTCAAGCACGGTCGCCACGTCCACTGCAGAGCGACAGACTGATTCGGTGACAGCCAGGTCACCGGTAAAGTGCTCTACATGATCCGGGCGCCACTGCGCCATATCACTGTCGGTGCGCTCGCAGATCTGCGCCATGATCTTCACCGATTCGACCGGATAGTCGCCCTTGGCCGACTCACCGGACAGCATGACCGCGTCGGTACCGTCCAGAATGGCATTGGAAACGTCCCCGGCTTCAGCCCGGGTCGGACGCGGGTTCTTGATCATGGAGTCGAGCAACTGGGTGGCTGTAATCACCGGCTTGCGCGCCAGATTGCACTTACGGATCATCCGTTTCTGCGCAAAAATGACGTTCTCTACCGGTATTTCAACACCCAGGTCACCACGTGCGACCATGATGCCGTCAGATGCCTTGAGGATTTCATCGAAATTGTCGATGCCTTCCTGATTTTCGATTTTGGAAATAATGCGAATGGACTCGCCACCATTGACACGCAGGTGCTCGCGAATTTCTTCCACATCGGAGGCCTTGCGAATAAACGACGCGGCAACAAAATCGACATTCTGTTCGCAGCCAAACACCAGATCCTTGCGATCTTTCTCGGACAGCGCCGGCAGACTGACGCTGACACCCGGCAGGTTGACCCCTTTCTTGTTGCCCAGTTCGCCGTTGTTGAGCACTTCACAGACCACATCGCCGCCCTTGATTTCCTTCACCCGCAGCTCTAGCAGGCCGTCATCCAGCAGGACGATATTGCCCGGTGCCAGATCGCGATTCAGGTGCTCATAAGTGACCGCAACCCGGGTCTCATCGCCCTTGACGCTCTGATCGGTGGTCAATGTAAACGTCTGACCGGTCTTCAGCATCACGCTGCCACCGGCCACTTCCATGGTACGGATTTCCGGGCCTTTGGTGTCCAGCAGAACAGCAATGTTGCGACCGGTTTCGGCAGCGACTTCGCGCACCAATTCGATTCGGCCGCCGTGCTCAGCAAAGTCACCGTGCGAGAAATTGAGGCGCATGACATCCATGCCTGCCCGGGCCAGGCCGGTCAGAACATCCTTGCTGTCAGAGGCAGGTCCGACGGTGCAGACTATTTTTGTTTTGCGCATGAGTAAAACGGCTCCTTGGTCGGTATAAGTCAGCGGGCTGTAATTCTACTACATAAATAACAGTGAACCAGCCGTGTTTTTGTCATTATACCACAAGTCAGGCGATCTCTGCCGACTCCGCCAGCCACTGCCTGAGCGGGCGCATGTCGACCTGAGCCTGCAAACGCACCGCCAGCAGATAGAGACCGGCGACTTTCCGATGCAGGAACAGGGCATCCATGGGCGGTGAGTGCCAGTATTCCTGCTCAAAACTCAGGCGCATGCCCGCTTCACGGATACGCCCTGCCAGGTCACAACCGGAAAAGTCGTAGATACCCGGGTGGCGCAAAGGCTCAGTAGCGAGGAGGAAAATGTCCAGCACGGCTGCGCGCTGTGTCGCTGACACGCCCTTGGAAAAGTAGCCGATCTGTTCCGCAGCCACATTGAGTGCCTCGCGGTCAGTGTCTATCGCGGCCTGCAGCAATCGTCGATACCCCTCAGCGACTGAGACCGGGTACTCGCGCACCGCACCAAAGTCCAGCAATACGGTTTTCCGCGAACTGCTGTCGTAGAGGAAATTGGCAAAGTTGGGGTCTGTCTGCACCATCTGCCACTCAAACAGTTCCCTGAACAGCAGCATGAAAAGCTGCTCCGTCACTCGGTTGCGCAGAGACTGTTGCGAACCGACCAGCGTATCAATGGTATCCCCGCACATGAACTGCATGGCCAGCGCGGTATCAGTCGTCAGGGCTGTATTGACCTGCGGGATCAGGAAGTCCTGCGCATCCGTCAATCGCTCTCCATAGGCCTGCATGGCGGCGGCCTCCTGCTGGTAATCCGCCTCGCGATGCAACTGGGCTTTCGCTTCGGTCAGCAGCGACTGGACGTCCAGACCCTTGGGCAGCAGACCGAAGGACCGCAACAAAAAGGCCACATTGTCGACATCGCTGTCGATACTCTGCCGCACACCGGGATACTGCACCTTGATAGCCAGATGAGTGCCGTCTTTGGTGATGGCCTTGTGAACCTGGCCGATTGATGCGGCCGCCAGCGGGCGATAGTTGAATTCGGCAAACTGATGCTGCCAGTCCGGGCCCCAGGCCTTGGTCAATACGGTGCGAAGCTGTTCGCGCGGCATGGCATTGGCCCCGGAGCGCAGGCGGGCCAGCAGGTCCGACAACTCGGGAGGCAGAACCTGCCCGGTGTCCATGGACAGCAGTTGCCCCACTTTCATCGCGGCACCGCGCATCTGCGACAATTGATCGGCCATCCGGCCAAGGTTGCCCGGCGTCAGCAGCAGATCACGGAGCGCCGGACGCTGGCCTTGGCGCCAGCGTCGAGAACCTTCGGACAATACACCGCCGGCGATTCCACCCGCCAAACGACCCAATTGGCCCAATCTTCCGATGCGACCACTGCGAACCCTGCTTGTAGGACCTACTGACACCTGACTCACCTGAATAATCATTGAGCCAGAGTATACGCAGGCTTGTTCAGGTCAGATTTTGAATTGATCCACCTGCTCGCGAGTCTTCATGACCGCATGCCGGATGGTTTCGCCATTGCGCGCAATCACTTCCCCGAACTCCGCATTGTCGCGCGCCAGGTCATTGATCCGGGTCACACTGCTGCTCACAGACTCGGTAACCCCTTCCTGCTCGCGGGCGTTTTCGGCGATTTCAGAGATCATGTTGGTCAGATCCTGAATCTGGCTGACCATGTCCTGGATTTCCTGATTGACCTCGAGCGCACTGTTCTTGTTCTGGGAGGCCAGTTCAGAGGCACTCTCGGAAGCATTGATGGCCTCGTTGGCAGCGCCTCGCAGCCGGTCGATGACATCACTGATCAGGTCGGTCGATTCCGCGGACCGGGTGGCCAGCGAGCGCACTTCGTCAGCAACTACAGCAAAGCCACGGCCCTGCTCACCAGCACGCGCGGCCTCGATGGCTGCGTTCAAAGCCAAAAGGTTGGTTTGCTCGGCGATATTGCGAATCACGTCCAGTACGGTACCAATCTCATCGGTCAGTTCTGCCAACTGGCTGATGCGCTCCCGGGTAGCACCCATGTATTCGTTGACCTGCTCGGATCTCTGCGCGGAGCGGGCAACGCGCTGGCCTGACTGGTCGGCATCCGCTGCCACCTGGTGCGTCACCTCACTGACCCGGGCCGCGCGCTGCGCCACCTCACTTGCAGAGGCCGAGAGCTCATTGATGGCCGTGGCCACCTGATCGGTTTCTTCCAGTTGGGTCTGCATGTTGGTTGAAGCCCGCTCGCTGGAGTTCGAGAACTCGTC
>NZ_JAIUMC010000132.1 GCF_022565775.1 Natronospirillum sp. | reverse complement strand
GGTCTGCCCAAGAAGATGGCGCTGGAGCTGTTCAAGCCGTTCATCTACAGCAAGCTGGAACTGCGCGGCCTGGCCACCACCATCAAGGCGGCCAAGAAGATGGTCGAGCGCGAAGAAGCGGTTGTCTGGGATATTCTGGACGAAGTCATTCGCGAGCATCCGGTGCTGCTCAACCGCGCACCCACGCTGCACCGTCTGGGCATCCAGGCGTTCGAGCCGGTACTGATCGAGGGCAAGGCCATTCAGCTGCACCCGCTGGTTTGTGCCGCCTACAACGCCGACTTTGACGGTGACCAGATGGCCGTGCACGTTCCGCTGACCCTGGAAGCCCAGCTCGAAGCGCGTGCCCTGATGATGTCGACCAACAACATCCTCTCGCCGGCCAATGGCGAGCCGATTATCGTGCCGTCGCAAGACGTGGTCCTGGGTCTGTACTACATGACTCGTGAGCGCATCAACGACAAGGGCGAAGGCATGGTGTTTGCCGATGTGCCCGAAGTCGAGCGCGCCTACGGTGCCGGCAAGGTCGGCCTGCAGGCCAAGATCAAGGTTCGGGTCAAGGAAGTGATTCGCGATGAAGATCACGAAGAAACCCGTACCCAGCTGTATGAAACGACAGTCGGTCGTGTACTGCTGTTCACCATCGTGCCGGACGGCCTGCCGTTCGAACTGGTCAACCGGGCACTGAAGAAGAAGTCGATTTCGCTGCTGCTGAACGAAAGCTATCGCCGTGCCGGTCTGAAGCCGACGGTCATCTTTGCCGATCAGATCATGTACATGGGCTTCCACTATGCCACGCGCAGTGGTGCCTCCATTGGCGTGAACGATTTCGAGATTCCACAGAACAAGCTGGAGATTCTGGGCAAGGCCGAGGCCGAAGTGCAGGAAATCCAGGAACAGTACGAATCCGGCCTGGTGACCCAGGGCGAGAAGTACAACAAGGTGGTGGACATCTGGTCACGCGCCAATGAAACCATCGCCCGCTCCATGATGGAGTCGATCGGTAAAGAGATGACCGTCGATCGGGATGGCAAGGAAGTGGAGCAGGAGTCTTTCAACTCCGTCTACATCTATGCTGACTCCGGCGCCCGGGGTTCCCCGGCCCAGATCCGTCAGCTGGCCGGTATGCGCGGCCTGATGGCGAAGCCTGACGGCTCCATCATCGAGAACCCGATCAAGTCCAACTTCCGTGAAGGTCTGTCGGTGGGTGAGTACTTCATCTCCACACACGGCGCCCGTAAGGGTTTGGCCGATACGGCACTGAAGACCGCCAACTCGGGTTATCTGACCCGTCGTCTGGTCGATGTGGCGCAGGATGTTGTCGTGACGGAGACCGATTGTGGTACCCGCAACGGCATCACGCTGGAGCCGATCATCGAAGGCGGCGATATCGTCGTCGGCATCGGCCAGCAGGTGCTGGGTCGGGTTATCTCCGAGGATCTGCTGATCCCGGGCTCCGACGAAGTGGCCATTCCGGCCAATACCCTGGTCGACGAGCGCCTGGTGCGCAAGATCGATGAGTGGGGTATTGATCAGATCAAGGTACGCTCACCAATCACCTGTGAGACGCGCCATGGTATCTGTGCCAATTGCTACGGTCGTGATCTGGCCCGTGGTCACCTGGTCAACATCGGTGAAGCGGTCGGCATCATTGCCGCCCAGTCCATCGGTGAGCCGGGTACCCAGCTGACCATGCGTACCTTCCACATCGGTGGTGCAGCGTCTTCGTCCTCTGCCGTGGATGCGGTACAGGTCAAGCATGGTGGTCGTATCAAGCTGCACAACATCAAGACGGTCGAGCGCACCAATGGAGAGCTGGTGACTACATCACGCTCTTCAATCCTGTCTGTTGTCGATCAGTCCGGTCGCGAACGCGAGCGTTACAAGCTGCCGTATGGCGCCACGCTGACCGTGAAGGAAGACCAGGAAGTGGGCGCCGGCGAGCCGGTGGCCAAGTGGGATCCGCACACTCACCCGATCATCTCCGAGATGAAGGGCAAGGTGAAGTTCGTCGGCATGGATGATGGCATAACCATCAACTCCAAGATCGACGACATGACCGGGGTCGCCAACATCGAGGTCATTCCGCAGAAAGACCGTAACACTGCCGGCAAGGACATTCGGCCGATGCTGAAGCTGGTGGATGCCAAGGGCAGGGACATCAAGTTCGGTGATACCGACCAGCCGGTGCAGTACTTCCTGCCCGACGGGTCGCTGCTCAGCCTGAGCGACGGTCAGGAGGTCAACATTGGTGACGTTCTGGCCCGTATTCCCCAGGAGTCTTCGGGTAACAAGGACATCACCGGTGGTCTGCCGCGCGTTGCGGACCTGTTTGAAGCACGCAAGCCCAAAGAGCCCGCGATTCTGGCGGAAACTACCGGCACCATCGGCTTCGGCAAGGAAACCAAGGGCAAGAAGCGCCTGATGATTACCCCGCAGGATGGCGAGAACGGCTACGAGGAGCTGATTCCAAAGTGGCGCCAGCTCAGCGTGTTCGAGGGCGAGAATGTCGAGAAGGGCGAACTGATCTCCGAAGGTCCGATGAACCCGCACGATATCCTGCGTCTGCTGGGCGTTGAAGAACTGTCCAAGTACATCACCACCGAAATCCAGGAGGTTTACCGCCTCCAGGGTGTGGGCATCAATGACAAGCACATTGAAACCATTGTGCGGCAGATGCTGCGCAAGGTGGTGATTTCCGAGCCGGGCGAGACCAGCTTCATCAAGGGTGACCAGGTTGAGCTGACTGCCTTGCTGGAAGCCAACGAAGCGGCGGACGTGGATGGCAAGCTGCCGGCCAAGTTCGAGCGCGTGCTGCTGGGTATCACCAAGGCGTCACTGGCTACCGAATCGTTCATCTCCGCGGCCTCCTTCCAGGAGACCACACGGGTACTGACCGAAGGTGCCGTCACCGGCAAGCGTGATTATCTGCGCGGTCTGAAAGAGAACGTGGTCGTGGGTCGACTGATTCCTGCCGGAACCGGTCTGGCCTATCACGCCGAGCGCAAGCGCAAGCGTGACGAGCGTCTGGCGGGCGATGACCGTCCGTCCATGAGCGCCAGTGATGTGGAAGCAGCCCTGAGCGAGGCGTTGAACAAGTAAGCAAATACGCGGCGAGCTTGACTATAAAATAGTCGAGCCCTATCATTCGCGTCCTTCATTGTCCCGGGCCGGTCTGGTCCGGGGCAATTTGTATATTGAGAAGCTAAAGAAAGTGGAGAAAGGCTGAATGGCAACCATTAACCAGCTGGTGCGTAAACCGCGCAAGCGCAAGGTCAAGCCGAGTGACGTACGTGCACTCCAGGCCTGCCCGCAGCGCCGTGGTGTATGCACCCGGGTCTATACAACGACTCCGAAAAAGCCGAACTCGGCACTGCGTAAAGTATGTCGTGTTCGCCTGACCAATGGCTACGAAGTGTCTTCGTACATCGGCGGTGAGGGTCACAACCTGCAGGAGCACTCGGTAGTGCTGATTCGCGGCGGCCGGGTAAAAGACCTGCCCGGTGTGCGTTATCACACCGTGCGTGGTGCTCTGGACTGTGCCGGCGTGCAGAATCGCCTGCAGGGTCGCTCCAAATACGGGGCCAAGCGACCGAAGAAATGACATCTTTCATCGCCATAATGGCCGAGAGATAAGAGTAAGGCCGGTCGAGCGGAACTGAACTCTCCGTTGTGTACCGGGCTGTCCTGAAGACCTATTGAGTGAGGGCTTATCATGCCAAGAAGACGCATCGTCGCAAAACGGGAGATCCTGCCAGATCCCAAGTTCAACAATCAGACACTGGCAAAATTCATGAATCACGTGATGGAAGACGGCAAGAAATCCATCGCAGAACGGATCGTGTATGGCGCCCTGGACAAGATCCAGGAACGTCAGGACAAGGATCCGGTAGAGGTGTTCGAATCCGCGCTGGAAGCCGTTGCCCCCATGGTTGAGGTCAAGTCTCGCCGTGTTGGTGGTGCAACCTACCAGGTGCCCGTTGAAGTCCGTCCTGAGCGCCGTGAAGCACTGGCCATGCGCTGGCTGGTGGACTCCGCTCGCAAGCGGGGCGAAAAGTCCATGGCACTTCGCCTCGCAGGCGAACTGCAGGACGCTGTGGAAGGCAAGGGTGCGGCATTCAAGAAACGTGAAGACGTGCACCGCATGGCCGAAGCCAACAAGGCCTTCTCACACTTTCGCTTCTAAACTACAGGGGATTCAATCGTGGCTCGCAAGACATCGATTAATCGTTACCGCAACATCGGTATTGTCGCGCACGTGGATGCGGGCAAGACCACCACGACCGAACGTATCCTGTTCTACACTGGACTGTCTCACAAGATTGGTGAGGTGCACGATGGTGCAGCCACCATGGACTGGATGGAACAGGAGCAGGAGCGCGGGATTACCATTACTTCTGCTGCTACCACCTGTTTCTGGAGCGGCATGAACCAGCAGTTCCCCGAGCACCGGATCAACATCATTGATACGCCCGGGCACGTTGACTTCACCATTGAAGTCGAGCGCTCTTTGCGGGTTCTGGATGGCGCAGTCGTCGTATTGTGCGGCTCGTCCGGTGTGCAGCCGCAGACCGAGACCGTCTGGCGTCAGGCCAACAAGTATGAAGTGCCGCGCATGGTGTTCGTCAACAAGATGGACCGCGCCGGTGCCGACTTCAAATGGGTCGTCAATCAGATGAAAGAGCGGCTGGGTGCCAATGTGGTACCGATCCAGTTGCCCGTTGGCGCGGAAGAAGAGTTCCGCGGCGTTATCGACCTGCTGCGCATGAAGATGATCGTCTGGAGTGAAGACGACATGGGCATGACGTATGAGCTGGAAGACATTCCCGCAGACATGCAGGCCGAAGCCGAAGAGGCGCGCAACGAGATGGTCGAAGCCGCCGCTGAAGCCAATGACGAGCTGATGGAGAAGTACCTCGAAGGCATTGAGCTGACCGAGGACGAGATCAAGCTGGGTCTGCGCACGCGCACCCTGGCCAATGACCTGGTGCTGACCCACTGTGGTTCTGCTTTCAAGAACAAGGGTGTCCAGGCCCTGCTCGACAGCGTCATCGAATACATGCCCAGCCCCATCGAGGTGAAGGCGATCGAAGGTGTGCTGGATGACAAGGCCGAGACCGTTGAAAAGCGGGTTGCCGAAGATGACGCACCCTTCGCCGCATTGGCGTTCAAGATCGCTACGGACCCCTTTGTGGGTACCCTGACGTTCGTGCGCGTTTATTCCGGCATGCTGAAATCCGGTGACGCCGTACTGAACCCGGTCAAGGGCAAGAAAGAGCGCGTCGGTCGTATGGTGCAGATGCACTCCAACAACCGTGAAGAAATCAAGGAAGTACTGGCCGGTGACATTGCCGCTCTGGTTGGGGTCAAGGGTGTGACTACAGGGGATACCCTGTGTGATCCGAACAGCCCCATTACTCTGGAGCGCATGGAGTTCCCCGAGCCGGTCATCTCCGTAGCGGTCGAGCCCAAATCAAAGGCCGATCAGGAGAAGATGGGTATCGCTCTGGGCAAGCTGGCTCAGGAAGACCCTTCCTTCCGCGTCAGAACCGACGAAGAGACGGGTCAGACCATTATCTCGGGTATGGGCGAGTTGCACCTGGACATTATCGTTGACCGCATGCGTCGCGAGTTCAAGGTCGAGGCCAATATCGGTGCGCCCCAGGTGGCTTACCGTGAGAAGATCCGTCAGTCGTGCGAAGTTGAAAGCAAGTTCGTGCGGCAGTCTGGTGGCCGCGGTCAGTACGGCCATGTTGTGGTGCGTTTTGAACCCACCGAGACCGAAGGTCTGGAGTTCGTCAACGAAATCGTGGGCGGTGTCATACCCAAGGAATATATTCCTGCGGTAGAAAAGGGCATCGGCGAGCAGATGCAGAACGGCGTACTGGCGGGTTATCCGCTGCTGGGCCTGAAGGCGACCCTGTTTGACGGTTCCTTCCACGATGTCGACTCGAACGAGATGGCCTTCAAGGTGGCCGCCTCCATGTCGGTGAAGAAGCTCACTGAGAAGGGCAACCCCTGCATCATGGAGCCCATGATGAAGGTGGAGGCCGTCACCCCTGAGGACTACATGGGTGATGTGATGGGCGACCTGAACCGGCGTCGCGGCATTGTTCACGGCATGGAAGATACCCCTTCCGGCAAGGTGATCAATGCGGATGTGCCGCTCTCGGAAATGTTCGGTTATGCCACAGACCTGCGCTCCATGTCGCAGGGCCGTGCATCGTACACCATGGAGTTCTCGCACTATGCCGAGGCTCCGAACAACATCGCGGAAGAAATTATCAAGAAGGCCTGATCCGTCAGGCCACCAGCTAATTGAGGAAGCAACAATGTCTAAGGCAGCTTTTGAACGCAAGAAGCCCCACCTGAACGTGGGCACCATCGGTCACG
>NZ_JAIUMC010000131.1 GCF_022565775.1 Natronospirillum sp. | reverse complement strand
ACCTGCGACCCCTACGTCCCGAACGTAGTGCTCTACCAAGCTGAGCTACTCTCCGCCAAGGGCGCCTATTGTATGCAGATGGCGCTTGAACGCAAGGGGCGCGGTCAAATGCTCAGAATGAGGACCCGGGCTGCTTGAGAAACTCGATCTCCTCTGGTGTCGACTCGCGACCCAGGATCGCATTGCGGTGCGGGTAGCGTCCGAAGCGGTCAATGATCACCTTGTGCTTTTCCTCGAACTCCAGGTTGTGTTCCAGCCCCGGTTGATCGAACAACTGCATGGCACGCTCATGCGCCAGCACCGATTCACTGTGCATGTACGGCATATACAGAAAAGCCCGCTGCATGGGCTCGCTCAGGTGCTGGTCGTCTTCCCGGGCCACGGCTTCCTGTGCCAATACCAGGGCCATGCCGTCGCAGGCGAAGGCGGCGGGCTGGTCGCGATAGATATTGCGCGAGAACTGGTCCAGCACAATGATCTCGGCCAGACGGCCTTCCGAAGTCGTTCGCCAGTCGACGCCTTCCCCCATTGCGACCGCGTGGTGCACTGCACCGAAACGCTGGGCAATGGTATTGTCCAGCGTGTCACTTTTGCGGAACCAGTCCTTTTGGCTCAGTTCCTCAAACCAGAACTGCAGGACTTTGGCGGCCGCTGCGTGTACCACCTGCCGGTTGGATGAGTTTGTCATGCCTCAGATTCCTCCCCCTGGGTAACTGGCCAGTCCGGGCCGTCAGAGCTATCCTGTCTACGACTCTTCATAGCCGCATCACGGATACCCAATGACCGAACATCTGGTACAGCAAAGCACCCTCTCAGAACTTTGGCAACGTATTTACGGCGCTGATGCGAACACAGCCTTGCAACGCTTGCAGGACCTGCTGGACCAGCGACGCCAGGACCTGGTCGACCACCCCCCCAGCATGCCGGGTGAGCTGAACCCGGAGTGGTATCGGGACGCGGTTATCTATTGTCTTTATGTCGACGCCTACGCGGGTGATTTTGACGGGCTGACCGGCAAGCTGGATTTTCTCGAGCAACTGGGCGTGAATACCCTCTGGCTGCTGCCCATTCTGGACTCGCCGATGCGCGACCAGGGTTTTGACATCAGTGATTTCCGTGCCATCCGGCCTGATCTTGGCGGCAACGAGGCCTTTATACGCTTTGTCGAGCAGGCCCATGCCCGCGGCATCCGGATATTGTTCGACATGGCGGTCAATCACTCCTCGGATGAACACCCCTGGTTCAAGGAAGCCCGTCAGAACCCCGATTCCCCTTATCGCCACTATTACATCTGGAGCGACCAGCCGGACCGCTATCTGGATGCCCGCCTGCTGTTCAAGGGCATGGTGGATTCCAACTGGGAGTACAATGAGGCTACCGGCGACTACTACTTCCACCGGTTTTATGCGTTCCAGCCGGACCTCAATTACCGCAACCCGGACCTGCTGATCGACATGATCGACAACATGCTGTTCTGGAAGGCGCGCGGTGTCGACGGCCTGCGCATGGACGCCATCCCCTTTATCTGGAAGGAAGAGGGTACCGACTGCGAAGACCTGCCCACCACCCATACGATTCTCAAGCTGATACGCGCGGCGCTCGACTACTGCCAGCCAGGAACGCTGCTGATGGCGGAAGCCAACATGGAGCCGCACGAGGTGGTCAGTTATTTCGGCGACGCCGACGAATGTCAGACGGCCTATCACTTCCCGTTGATGCCTCAATTCTTCATGGCCCTGGCAGAGGCCGACTACCGTTACATTCGTGATGCACTGTCGCCGGAAGTGACGCCGATGATTCCGGAGTCCTGCAGTTGGATGAGCTTCCTGCGCTGTCACGACGAACTGACGCTGGAGTTTGTGACGCCAGAGGTGCGCGAACGCATGAACCACTTCTACCTGCATGATCCCCAGTGCAGCTTCCGCCAGGGTGAAGGCATTGCCGGGCGCCTCTTCTATCTGCTGCAGCAAGACCCCGAAAAGATGCTGCTCATGCATTCCATGCTGTGCGCCACCGAGGGCTCACCCATCCTCTACTACGGCGACGAAGTGGGCATGGGCAATGATCAGCAGTTCTTTGATGACTCAAGTCGGCAGACCGGTTTTCGCGATGCCCGTTTTCTGAACCGGGGGCCGATGGACTGGCAGCGGGTTGAGCGCGCCCTGAACGACAGCGAATCAGTGGAACATCAGCTTTTCGAGGGCATTCAGGCCATCATCCGGGCGCGTCGCGAGTTTGCGGCCTGCTTTCACGGACCGGGTCGCTTCATGGATCTGCATGACCCGGCCCTGTACGGCATCGCCCGCCAAGCCGGCCAGACACACCTTGAGGTGTACCACAATCTGTCCGACCAACCCCGGCATCTGGAGCTGCCCACCCCGATGCGTGATGTGATGACCGGACAGGAGACGGGGCGCCAGATCACGCTGGCCGGCCATGCCTATTGCTGGCTGACCCCGGTCGACTGATTTATTCAGAGGCTACTGTGTGAGCCATCACACAGCGGCTGGCCACCCGTCTGCTTGCAGCCACAGAAGTAGAGCGTCTTGGTCTCTTCAGCCTGATACATGACCGGGTTGAAATCGGTGGTCTTGTGGGACCCGTCGCAAAAGGGCTGCGTGGCGCTTTGGCCGCAGGCACACCAGGCGTAACGCTTGCCCGCTTCGACGTCGACCGGGAATGGCCCTTTCTGTGCAACTTTGGCTTCACTCATGTGACGCTCCGCTATTCTCTGAAGTCCACTGGAAAGGCTAGTCATGAAGCCGGCACAGTGCAAAGAATGCCCCATCTTTTCGGTGCGCCCACCAAACCGACCGCTTCATTGTCGCGTAATCCGACTCGACATACTTTCCTGGAAACACTGATGAGCGATCTGATTTGTGTGCTGTACATCAGCCGCGCAACCTTCAAGCCGCTGCCGGCGACCAAAGGCATTGAACCCAATGTGGGCCGTATTCTGCAAGCCTCTCGCACCAACAATGCCCGGCGTGGCGTGGGTGGCGTCCTGTTCTATGGCGACGGGTGCTTCTTTCAGTGCCTGGAAGGCGAGCGCGACATCGTGAAGCCCTTGCTCGAAACCATCCGCCAGGATGAGCGTCATACCGACATTCGTGTGGTGTCCGAGCAGTCTGCCAAGCAACGCTATTTCGAAGACTGGACGATGAAATACACGTCCATCAATGATGCTGTCAAAACCATGCTCAAAACACATGGTTTCGAGCGCTTCGACCCCTATCAGTTTGATGCCAATCACTTCCGCGCTCTGCTAAAGACACTGAAAGACATCAACGACGAGGGGCCTGCGGATCTGCCCGATGAGCCGCCTAACCCGTCAGACAGTGACACACCGAAACGCAAGGCACCGACCATCCCGAAGACGGATGCGTCAAACGACCCACTGGCCAGGGGCTTGGCTTTCGCGGCGCTGGTCGTGGCCCTGGTGGCTCTGGTATTGGCCCTGTTCTGATTCAGCCGGTTCGCACGACATCAAAAGTGGGAAACCGACCGCTCGCGGGCGTTACCTGCCGCTCAACACCGGATACCTTCGCCGCAATGGGCCCGGCATGGCACCAGTCGTACAGCTTTTGCAGTTGTTCCGGCTCGCCTTCCGCCACAATTTCCACCCGGCCGTCACTCAGGTTGCGGACCCAGCCCGTCAGGCCCAGGGACTGGGCAGTCTGCTGCGTGGACCCGCGATAGAATACCCCCTGGACCCGTCCAGACACGAGCAGATGCCATTGCTGCGTCACCATTTACTCCTACCTCATCAGCCTGGTTAAAGCAGGCTAACCAACGGTCGCCACGGACGCAAATCAGACGCAAAGATGGCTCTCTATCGTCGTCACAACCTGCCATTGCATTGAAAACACAGTCATGCCTCCTATACTGAGCACGTCTATGCGCCATATTTGAGGCCCATTCACCTCTGAAAGGTCGACCCTTGGCCAATCAGCCGACAAGGAGTCACGAATGATCTGGTTTCTGGTGCTGCATATCGGTGCGATGCTGTTCTGGTGTGCGGCTCTGCTGTATCTGCCTTTGATCATCATGGGCCAGGTGCGACAGCAACACACCTTGGCCGAGGCGGCACAGGGCAATGACGGCCTGCCACGCTTCCTTTTTACCCATATCGCCACCCCAGCAGCACTGGCCGCCATCATTACGGGCACTCTTGTCTTCCTGCTGGACCGCAATGCCGATGCCTGGCTCATTCTGAAACTGACGCTGGTCGCCGGTCTGGTGGTGTGCCATACGCTGACCGGGCTGCTGGTATTGCGCTCGGAAACAGACCGCACCCGGTTGATTCCGTGGTGTAGAGCCTCTCTGGTGGTCCAGTTGGTACTGATGACCGGCATTCTCTGGCTGGTGCTGGCCAAACCGGACGTGGAGTTGCCGATATGAGGTCGTTAGCCGGGCTGTCAGGTGCCACCGGGATGATGTTTGTCGACGGCCTGCCGGGTATCCACCCCAACCCCGAATTCATAGACCATCTTGCCGCCCAGAAAACCGGTAATGGCGATCAGCCCTCCGGTCAGCAGCGACAGATAGAGACCCCAGGGCCAGATCACACTGACCGGGTCACCCACCCGCAACAACCAGTTCAGCGACGCCAGCGACAGCAGCATCACCGCCATGATGGCGTGACACCAGGCGGTTACCAGTCTTCGCACCCGGCGCACTGTGGTCAAGTCGACCAGCCCCGCAAAACCCGATACCCAGCCGCCAAGTGCACCGACGCCGGCCAGCCAGAGCCCGGCGCGGGCCCAGAAGCTGTCACCGGTCCACAACCAGGCCACATCAGTGGCCACCAGGCCGAGCAAGGCGGCGACCGGAAAATGAATCAGTATTGGATGCAGGGGGTGGCCATGAATCGCCATGCGGCTGGTGATCGGATTGGTGACAAGCTTGAGCGCCCGTTCATGATCACCGGGTTGCGGATGCGTGGCCATCGGCGAAGGCTCCCTTATGCTCAGCGAATGGAAATAACGACATGACTAGGTTAGCAGTCTCGAGCTGTCTTGGCATCCTGCTGCTGCTCAGCGGCTGTTCCGGATGGTTTGATGGCCCCTTGTCGACCCTGCAGCCGGCCGGCCCGGCAGCCCGTTCGGCGGCGCTTTTGTGGTGGGGAATGTTCCTGTTTGCCACCCTGGTGCTGATCGCCGTCACTGCACTGTGGATCATTGCCATGCGCCGCGACCCGGGTGAGGTCAACGATGCCGACGCCCAGCGCCAACAGAACCGCTGGATCTGGGGCGGCGGGCTGGCCCTGCCGATTGGCAGCATTGTGGTATTGCTCGCCTTCGGCATCCCCATGGGTCACAGCATGCTGCCGCTGCCCGCGGAAGACCGGGTGGAGATAGAGGTCACCGGCTATCAGTGGGGCTGGCGCGTCGAGTATCCGGAGCAGGGTATTGAGCTGCGAGACGAGCTGGTCATGCCCGCCGATACCCCGGTCGACATCATTCTGCGCGCCGAGGATGTCATCCATTCCTTCTGGGTGCCGAGACTGGCCGGCAAGACCGACATGATTCCCGGCCATACCAATACCCTGCGCCTGGTGGCGGATGAGCCCGGCACCTATCACGGCGTCTGTGCGGAGTTCTGTGGCGTCGGTCATGCGCACATGAAATTTACCGTGGAAGCCTTGAGTGCCGAAGATTTCACCGCCTGGCTGAATGACCAGACAGATCAGCAGGACGAGGGAGAAGCGGATGACTGAGACGACCCCAGTGCAACCCCACGAAACCAGCGAGCAGACCCGCAGCCTGCATCAGATGTTCAGCCGCGTCTGGGCCAACTGGCCCGGGCTGGGGTCGCTGGCGGCGGTGAACCACACCACGCTCGGCCTGCGCTTCATGATCACCGGCCTGATCTTCTTCCTGATCGGTGGCGTGCTGGCGATGCTGGCCCGCACCCAGCTGGCGTTGCCGGAGCAGGACATCCTGAGTGCCGATGTGTACAACCAGGTGTTCACCATGCACGGCACCATCATGATGTTCCTGTTTGCCATTCCGGTACTGGAAGGCCTGGCCATCTATCTGATCCCCAAAATGATCGGGGCGCGGGACCTGGTCTTTCCGCGCATCACCTCGCTGGGCTACTACTGCTACCTGTTCGGTGGCATCATCATCCTGTCCAGCCTGTTTCTGGGTGTGGCTCCGGACTCCGGCTGGTTCATGTACACCCCACTGAGCAGTGCCGAATTTGCCCCCGGTCCGGGCTCGGATTTCTGGCTGCTCGGTATTACCTTTGTCGAAATCTCCGCCATGGCGGCCGGCATCGAGCTGACAGTGTCGATTCTGCGCTCGCGGGCACCCGGCATGACGCTGCGCCGCATGCCCATCTTCTGCTGGTACATCCTGGCCATGGCGCTGATGATCGTGTTCGGCTTTCCGCCGCTGAT
>NZ_JAIUMC010000130.1 GCF_022565775.1 Natronospirillum sp. | reverse complement strand
ACCGCTGACCCTCGCCTTGTAAGGGCGATGCTCTCCCAGCTGAGCTACACACCCACCTCGATTTCGGTGCGACATCTCACCTGCCCCGAAAACGTGAGGCGCATTGTAATCCATTTTCGGACCGTGTCAAACGTTTGCCTGATTTTTTCTTCTATTCCAATAGCTTACGCAATCAGAACGAATGGCGTACATGCGTCTTCTCATAAAGGGGGTAGTCCGGGTGGAGCGAGAAATAGTGGCCGAGGCTGAACGCCGCGATAACCTTGCGGTTGTGGTGCTGTTTGCGTTCCTTGTCGAGGTCCAGACCTTCGAATCGCAGCTGATGCAGGCAATCGGCACACACACTCACCGGCCGATCCTGAGCCTCACTGGCAACCTGCCAGGCTTCGTCGCCACTGACCGCCAAACCCTCTTCCAGAGATTCCATCGATTTGCAGCGGGTGACATGCAGATGGTCGCCGGCGATCACGCCGATACGGCTGTTCTTGAAGGACAGCGTATGGTCGCCCAGCATCCGCAACTGGCTGCGCACAACCCGGACACCCAAAGTTCTCAACTCCGCCCGCTCCTCGCCGGTCAGATGGCGGGTCGGGTCGAACACCTCGAAATAACCCAACTGGTCCGTCCCCATGCGTTCACGCAGGGTATTGAAGGCTTCAAATTCGAGGAAATCAGGCAATTCCATGAGGTTACCTGGCAGTCTGCAATATGGCTTCAATCCGCTGGTCGGCATCAGTCACCACCCGGAATTCCACACGCCGCGACCGGGCCTCGTCTTCTTCACCCTCTTCGGTCAGTACCAGACGAGATGACGACAGACCATTGGCCGTCAGGTTGGCCTTGACCCAAGGTTTGACATCGTCGAGCTCCGACAGGTCCAGCAGAAAAGATGCGGCCTCCCGCGTGCGCTCCTGTGACAGTGCCATGTTCAGAATATAGGCTTCATCTTCCGAGCGCTCACCCCAGGCCGACGAGGTATGACCCTCGATGCGCACTTCGCTGATGTCGTCACGATATTGAGGCTGATGGATAATGCGTACATAGCGGGGGAAAAAATCGGAGAGAATATTCTGAAACTGAGGCTGCAGGTCGGTCTCCCCGCGGTCAAACAGCAGGTCTTCGCGGCTGAAACGAAACGTCAGGTCTTCATCCAGCTCGGCGCCCCACTCTTCCAGATCATCTTCGAATTCGTTCAGCAGGTCATTGTAGAGTTCGAGCCGAAGGCGCTCGTAGAGCAAGGCAACATCCGTTACCGTGCGTCGCTCGCGCTCGGCATGAATCATGAAAATAATGGCGATCAGCAGGAAAACCATCATCAGACCGGCCATCAGGTCACTGACCGACAACCAGTGCTCTTCATTTTCCTGCTCTAGCGGTGTCATCCCCGCTTGCTCCCCCGCGACTCTCGCGGTGCCGGCGTCGACTGTTCAACGGCCTTCATCAGCGCCTGCAAACGTTCGGTCAGGGGTGTGTAGTCGTTGACAAATTTTTCCGACAAGGCGGTAAGCTGGTAGCCAAAAGTCTGCAGAGACTGGGTCAGCTGCGCCTGCAGTGTCTCGTCCAGTTGCTGCAGCTGCTGTTCTGACTGGGTCAGGGTGCGACTGGCCTGGCTGACCAATTGCTGCTGTACCTGTGTCACTCCCTCATTGAGTTCGGTCGCCAGTCGATTGGAGCTTTCCAGCCATTGTCGACCGGTCTGGTCGATGACCTTCTCCATGCGATTGTTCTGGTCTTCGATGGCGGTGGCCAGACCTGTGGTCAGCACGCCAATGCGCCGTTCCAGATCCGGCAGCCCCTGCTGCGCTTCCTGCACCATGGTCGACATGGTCGTCAGGTACTGGGCCAATTGCTCGCTCTGCTGGTTGAGGCCGGTCAGCAATGCCTCCATACCCTCGGCCACACTGGAGAACGACTGGGTCTGCTGCATCAGCTTCTCGTAGGCGGCAGTGGCTTCGATCATCTGCTGTGCTGCGCGGTCGAGTTCGCTGACCACCTTTTTGACGTTGTCTTCATGCTGCTTCTGCCACTGCAGCATATGGCCTACTGATTCATTGAGCTGGCGGAAGTTGTCGCCATATTGGACCTCAATTCGCTCATTGAAATCGCTGATGATTTCCTTGATGGCGGCAGAAAGCGCCCGCGTATTGGCTTCCACCATCTCATCCTGGTGACGCGCGAGCTGCTCACTGTTGCGCACTGTCTGCTCTACCAGCTTGCCCAGTTGTTCTTCGGTATTGTCTGTCTGGCGCTCAACGGCGGCTATCAACGCGCCGACGGTACTGTCGCCTTCACGACCGCGGCTGGCCCGCATGTCGACCCAGGCATAACGCAGCTTGATGGTCAGTGCACCGCAGAGACCGGCAATGGAAGTCCAGAAGGCAAATCGGAGACCGTCCAGCAGCATGGGAACGCTGTCTTCAATCTCTTCACTGTCGAACTCATAGAGCCCCAGTGCCACGCCCACGAAGGTACCGAAGATACCCAGGGTGGTCAGAATTGAGGGCGCCTGAGACGCTACCGACTGAGAGCGCGGCAGCAGGTGGAAGTACAGCGTCAGCAAACCGATACCGGCAATAAAACCGACTGCAATCCAATAGATGGGCATGATTCCGGATCTCTCCTGACACAATACTGGGCGGGCAGAAACTGAAAGGGCCCCGCAGGGCCCCAGATTACATGTATTTGCTGCGCGCTTCTACGCCAGGAAGCTGAGCATGACACCGGCAGCGATTGCTGAGCCGATGACACCCGCCACATTGGGCCCCATGGCATGCATCAGCAGGAAGTTCTGATTGTTCGCCTGCAGCCCTACCTTGTTCACCACGCGGGCCGCCATGGGCACAGCAGACACACCAGCGGCGCCGATCAGCGGATTGACCTTGGACTTGCTGACCATGTTCATGCCCTTGGCCATCAGTACGCCCGTGGCAGTACCAATGGCGAAAGCGATGATACCCAGCACGAAAATACCCAGCGTTTCCAGGTTGAGGAATTCGCCAGAGTTCAGCTTGGCGCCCACACCCAGCCCCAGGAAAATCGTCACGATATTGATCAACGCGTTTTGGGTGGTGTCACTGAGTCGATCCACCACACCGCTCTCGCGCATCAGGTTACCGAAACAAAACATGCCGAGCAGAGGTGCCGCGCTGGGCAGGAACATCGCAACCAGAACCAGCAGCATCAGCGGGAACATGATGCGCTCACGCTTGCTGACCGGGCGCAGCTGCTTCATCTCGATCTGCCGCTCCTTGCTGGAGGTGAGCAGTTTCATGATGGGCGGCTGGATAATGGGCACCAGAGCCATGTAGGAATAGGCGGCCACAGCCACCGCACCCAGAATCTCGGGTGCCAACTGGCTGCTGATGAAAATGGACGTAGGCCCGTCGGCACTGCCGATGATGCCGATGGTTGCCGCCTGCTCGAGTGAGTAGTTGAACCATCCGGTCTCGTTGAGGCCCAGCGCACCCAGCAGCGTCGCAAAGATACCGAACTGAGCCGCCGCGCCGAGCAGCAGCGTCTTGGGATTGGCCAGCATGGGACCGAAATCGGTCATGGCGCCCACACCCATGAAAATCAGCAGCGGGAAAATCCCCGTATCGATGCCCAGCGTGAAGATGTAATACAGCAGACCACCGGGCGATAACAGCTCACCCGCATCTCCATACACCGGCGCATCATAGAGTCCGGCTCCGGGAATATTGACCAGCACGGCACCGATACCGATTGGCAGCAGCAACAGCGGCTCGAACCGCTTGGCGATGGCCAGATAGATCAACCCCAGGCCGACCAGAATCATGACAAACTCGCCCAGACTCAGATTGGCCAAGCCGGACTCGGTCAGTAGCAGATACAGTTTATCCATGCCGGGGCTCCTTAAAGCTCGAGCAGGGTGTCGCCGCTGTTCACGGAATCACCCTCCTTGACACAGATACGACTCACAGTGCCGGCCTTGGGTGCCTTCACCTCGGTTTCCATCTTCATGGCTTCAAGCACTATGATGGTGTCGCCTTCTTCCACCGAATCACCCTCGCCGACCAGAATCTTGAAAATATTACCGGTCAGCGGTGCCGCAACAGGCTCACCTTCGCCGGCGTCGGCACCACCACCAGAGCTTTCGGTTGCAGCACCGGCGTCGCCGCCTTCAGCCACAGAGGTCTCGTAGGTCTTGCCGTTGACCGTCACCTTGACTGCCCCATCGCCGTCGACTTCCGCGACATACTGCTTGCCGTCCAGGGTCACGGTATAGGTGCCACTGCCAGCCCTGGCCACCGCCTTGCCCGATGATTCATCAGGCGCTACCGGAACCGGCTCGAAGAAGTCGGGGTTATCGCGATTCTTGAGATACTTGAGACCAATCTGCGGGAACAGTGCATAGGTCAGCACGTCGTCGACCTTGTGATCGGCCAGGTCGAAAGACTCTTCCTTGGCGATGGACTCCAATTCTTCGGTCAGCTTGTCCATCTCGTCTTCAATCAGGTCGGCAGGCCGGCAGGTGATCAACTCGGCGCCGTCCAGCACCCGCTGCTGCAATTCTTCGTTGCAGGGCGCGGGCGCGGCACCGTATTCGCCCTTGAGTACACCGGCGGTTTCCTTGGAAATGCTCTTGTAGCGCTCACCGGTCAACACGTTCAGTACTGCCTGAGTGCCCACGATCTGCGATGTCGGCGTTACCAATGGAATGAAGCCCAGATCTTCCCGCACGCGCGGGATCTCATTGAGCACTTCATCAAACTTGTCACCGGCGCCCTGCTCCCTGAGCTGGCTTTCCATATTGGTCAGCATGCCACCGGGTACCTGAGCAATAAGAATACGGGAATCCACACCACGCAGCGCGCCTTCAAACTCGACATACTTCTTGCGTACCTTGCGGAAGTAGGCTGCGATCTCCTCCAGCAGTTCAATATCCAGCCCCGGGTCACGGTCAGTGCCCTTGAGCGCGGCGACTATCGACTCGGTTGGCGAATGGCCATAGGTCATGGACATTGAAGAAATGGCGGTATCCACATGATCGATACCGGCTTCAATGGCCTTCAGGATGGTCATGGACGACAGACCTGCAGTCGCATGACAGTGCAACTGAATAGGTATATCCAGCGCCTCCTTGAGCCTGGTGACCAGATCGAAGCTGTCATAGGGGGTCAGGATGCCGGACATGTCCTTGATCGCCAGCGAATCAGCGCCCATGTCGGCAATCTGTTTGGCCAGCTCGACCCAGCTCTCCATTGTATGCACCGGAGAGGTGGTATAGGAAATGGTGCCCTGAGCGTGCTTGCCCTGCTTGCGCACTGCTTCCATGGCCCGCTTCAGGTTGCGCGGGTCGTTCATGGCGTCAAATACGCGGAACACATCCACACCATTCTCTGCCGCACGCTCGACAAACCGGTCCACCACGTCATCCGCGTAATGCCGATAGCCCAGCAGGTTCTGGCCGCGCAGCAGCATCTGCTGCGGCGTGTTGGGCATGACTTTCTTGAGCTCCCGGATGCGCACCCAGGGGTCTTCACCCAGATAGCGGATACAGGCATCAAAAGTGGCGCCACCCCATGATTCCACCGACCAGAAACCCACCTGGTCCAGCTTCTCGGCTATGGGCAGCATGTCATCGAGGCGCAGTCGCGTGGCGAACAGCGATTGATGCGCATCCCGCAGGACGACATCGGTGATTTTGACTGGATTCTTGTCACTCATGAATGACTTTTCCTACGCGCTAAATTTGGAATGCTTAACGATTGTGGGCAGCTCGCGCTGCGGCCGCGACCGCCGCGATCTGCTCCATCCGGGCCCCGCCCTGGCGGCGGCCCCCTGAAGCGGTGGCGGGCGCTTCAGGCTGGCTGAAGCGCAATATGAGGGTGGACATGGCCATGGTGCCGAATATCAGTATCACCAGAAAACCGAAAACCGTACCCATGCCCAGGGCCATCAGTTGCAGCCCTTCGAGAAACGAATCAGACATCTGTGGAAACCTTTTGATGCACACTGTCAGCGGCCCTGAAGGTATTCCGGCAGTGCGGACGGCTCACCTCATCTCGAGAGGCATGGCCGACCCTATTGTAACCCGGTGCCGGATCCGTAAAGGCCGCGGACACTTTACCCAAGCCGGGGCCAGTTCGCAATAGAACCGTAACAAAAATCAATTTTCTTCACGTTAATGTAATTTAGAGACTTTTAGAACTACTTTTGGCGACATTTAAAGCTATTTTTGTTCCTGACAGGGGATTCGGGAACGCAGACAGACCTTTGAAAGCCCATTCACAACTGAAAAAAAACTACATCTTGGGCCGCCAAAGGAGCACAGGAGAAAGGATCAGGAAACTTTCGCGTTCAGGTAGGCACTTTCCGCCAGTTTGAATCATTTGACAGCAAGAAAAACGGCAGGGAAAGCAGAAGAAATGGCGCGCCCGGGAGGATTCGAACCTCCGACCGCCTGGTTCGTAGCCAGGT
>NZ_JAIUMC010000129.1 GCF_022565775.1 Natronospirillum sp. | reverse complement strand
TGTTTCTGCGCCAGGAAATTCTGGCGTTTCTCCGCCAGCACAACCAGCAGCCGGACGATTATCAGTCGGCCATTGCCAGTCTCAGCGCCTGGTCTATGGTGCACGGCCTCACCAGTCTCCTGATGTCCAAAAACCTGGAAGCGATTATCTATTGCCACAACTGGCCGGAAGAATTGAGTGCGCGAGACAGCTCGGGTCACTACCCGATGCTGGACCATCTGATCGATCTGACGCTCGCTGGCCTGCGTGAGGGCACTGCCTCCATCAATCCGCCAGAATAGTCAGCAACTGATTGCCCCCGGCCACATAGAAGGTAATCAGAATACCCTCCCCGATGCCGACCGCGATCAGACATCGCGTCAACGACAGGCGCAAGGTAGCCGCGCAGTAGATAATGACATCGGTCGGCACCACAGGGAAAAAGCTCCAGCCGATGATCACCGGCTCACCGTGCTTCTGCATCAGTCGGCTGAGCTGCACTGCGCGCGCCCGATAACGTTCCCGCACCAGATAATCGAAACCGAAGCTGCGCACCATCAGGTAGACAATGGCTGAGGAAATGATGATGCCGATCATGTTAAGCGACCAGACCCAGGCGGCCGGAAAAACGGCAATGCCCATGAACAGCAAAGGCGTACTGGGAATCAGAAAGATACCCCGCATGCACAGAATCAGGGTATAGGCCAGACTGGCCAGCAGCAGATTGTCGGCAAACCAGCCCGTTACCTGCTCTGCCGTCAACTGATCCCGAAACAGGAATATCAGCGTCAGCACCAAGGCAGCCACCGAGGCCCAGATGATCAGAGCCGACAGTTGTCCCCGTCGGCCCAGCCTGGGTGTCACAGCACACCCTGCTCGATCATGGCATCGGCCACCCGACGGAAGCCGGCGATATTGGCGCCGACGACCAGGTCGCCCGGCGAGCCGAAATGTTCTGCCGCTTCACTGGCACGCTGGTAGATATCGCGCATGATCCCCTGCAGACGCCGATCCACCTTGTCCAGTGGCCAGGCCTGCATGCTCGCATTCTGCGCCATTTCCAACTGACTGACCGCCACGCCTCCGGCATTGGCGGCCTTGCCCGGCCCGTAAGCGGTTTTAGAGGCCTGCAGCAGCTCTGCGGCACCCGCCTCACAGGGCATGTTGGCGCCTTCGGCCAGACAGACCACCCCATTCTCGAGCAGAGTCTCGACATCGGCTCGCGTCACTTCATTCTGCGTGGCACAGGGGAACGCCGCCTCTGCCGGATAGCGCCAGACCGCATGGCCATCGTCCGGGTATTCGTCTCCCGGCGTATACTCGGCATCCGGATAATCATCCAGATAGCATTTGAGGCTGACCCGGCGCGCCACTTTCAGGGTTTTCAGAAGCTCGAGATCTACCCCGTCCTTGTGATACAGGGTGCCTCTGGAGTCGGTGACGGTGATCGGTACGGCGCCCAGTTCATACAACTTTTCCACTGTATGCAGGGCCACGTTGCCGGCGCCGGAGACCAGACACCGCTTGCCCTTCAGGCTGTCACCGCGATCCTGCAACATGTTCTCGGCAAAATAGACACAGCCATAGCCGGTAGCGGCTACTCGCCCCTCTGAGCCACCCCAGAGCAGCCCCTTGCCGGTCAGTACACCGTCGAACCGTGTCGTCAGTCGCTTGTACTGACCAAACATATAGCCGATCTCACGCGCCCCGACGCCGATGTCACCGGCCGGCACATCGGTTGTAGCTCCGACATGGCGCCAAAGTTCATTCATGAACGACTGACAGAAACGCATTATCTCGAGATCGCTCTTGCCTCTGGGGTCGAAGTCCGAGCCGCCCTTGCCGCCGCCCAGCGCCAGACCAGTCAGAGCGTTCTTGAAGATCTGTTCGAAACCCAGAAACTTGATGATGCTGGCATTGACCGAGGGATGAAAACGCAGCCCGCCCTTGTAGGGCCCCAGCGCCGAGTTGAACTGCACCCGGTAACCCTTGTTCACCTGCACCCGGCCCTCGTCATCCACCCAACTGACCCGGAACATGATCTGCCGCTCCGGCTCGACAATACGCTGAATAATTCCCTCGCGCTGATATTGGGGATTTTCATCCAGCAGCGGACGCAAGGTGTCCAGCACCTCCTCGACCGCCTGGAAAAATTCGCTTTCGGCCGGGCTGCTTTTTTTCAGGCGCTTCAGGGTGTCTTCGACGTAGGGCATAACGAATTCCTTTGGGTCTCGATGAATTTGGGCATCGGAATCAGTGCACAGTCAACAGTAGACGGTCGACAGTACCAAAGCAGGCAATCGGGCACTCAGCAAACTGTCTTCTGTCCTCTGTTTTCTGTCCACTAGTCCTGTTTATGAAAAACCGCCACATCTGGATCAGTCAGACGAACCTTCGCCCCCCATTGTCCAGCCAGCCACTGCAGTGTTGCGATACTGAAAAAGATGACGTGGGTCGGGTCCCGAGTATAGTGCCATTCGGCGAAATGTTCCTGACTGACGACCCGTTTGGTCTGGACCACAAGCAAACCGCCGGATTTCAGGCATTTCCAGAGCCGATTGAGCCAGGCGGCCGGGTCATGCAGGTGTTCCAGCACTTCAGTGGCGGTAATGAAATCGTAGTCGGCGCTCAGCACTGATTCATCCGGAAAGTAGAAATGGTCGAACAGGGCCATGTCATAGCCGGCTTCGGTAAACATGGCGGCCAGCGCCGGGCCGGGCCCGCAGCCGAAATCCAGCCCTCTGGCCGGCGGTCTTATGGCCGCGCTGACCGGGTTGAATGAACGTGCCAGAAAGCGTCGATACCCGGGGTCATCAACGCGATTCTCGTGCTTGTCATACTCCGCCTTTTCAGCCGTCGCTGACAGCCAGCAGGCTGCCGGGACCTGAACCAGACTGCAGTCTTCGCATACCCAGTAGGGGCGCCTGTGGTCTTCATGATACAGCGACAGCGCGCGCGACCCGCACAGGGTGCAGGCGTCGGGGGCTGGCAAGTCAGGCTTTGAGGCTGGTCGGGTCACTGTGCTGACGGAGTTTGGCATTTGGCGACAGGTTATCATATCGGTCCATAGTCGACAGTTGAAAGTCGACAGTGCACAGTAAGGTCGCATCACGCACACTGCTTCACTGTCTTCTGTCGACCGTCGACGAAAATCTATTCGAATAGCTTCAACTGCGTCGGCTCACCCTCCCCCGGCCGCTGCAGCCGATACCCGACGCCCAGCAGGCGTACCGGCATCGCCCGTCGTGCCCAGCCCTCCTGCAGCAACTGATCGAACAGGGCCGGCTCGGGGGCCGGGTGACTGTGTTCTATTGTGGTCTGGGTAAAATCGGCGAACTTCACCTTCACCAGGGCGCCCTGTATGCGATAGCCCTGCAAACGGGCATAGCGTTGAGTCAGATCGTCGATCAGTTCGGGCAACCTGGACTGACAGGCCTCGAGGTCGGGCAGATCTTCCGAGTAGGTCTGTTCGGTGCTGATCGATTTGCGCTCACGACTGACCTTGACGGGTCGCTCATCACGCCCGTGAGCCAGTTCATGCAGTCGCTGGCCGAAGCTGCCAAAACGCTCCAGCATGGTGTGCAGGCTGAGCTGGCGGATATCGCCACAGGTAAACAGACTCTGTGCGTGCAGCTTCTCCGCGGTGCGCTTGCCCACACCATGCAGCTTGCTGACCGGCAGGTCACGTACAAACGTCTCGATGTCCTGTGGCAGGATAACTTTCATGCCGTCCGGCTTGTTCCAGTCACTGGCGATCTTGGCCAGAAACTTGTTGGGGGCCACACCAATGGACACCGTCAGCCCCACCTCAGCCTGTACCTGCGCCCGAATAGCTTCTGCCATGCGGGTGGCACTGCCCTGACAGGCATTGCTGTGACTGACATCCATAAAGGCTTCGTCCAGCGACAGCGGCTCGATCAGGTCGGTATAGCGGCGATAGATGGTAAAGATCTCTCGGGACACCGCCTTGTAGACATCCATGCGACCACGCACCAGCGTCAGGTGCGGGCAGAGGCGCAGAGCCCGGGCACTGGACATGGCAGAGTGGATGCCATAGGCACGGGCTTCATAGTTGCAGGTGGCGATCACGCCTCGGCCGTCGGCCGAGCCACCCACGGCAAGGGGAATTCCTCGATACTGGGGAAAATCACGCATTTCGACAGCGGCGTAGAAACAATCGGCATCACTGTGCAGTATCTTGCGCATGCGGCGCCCCACTCAGTCGAGCAGAATCTTCTTGGCTTCGTTGATCCGTGCTGCCAGCCAGTCGCTGCCGCCGCGGTCTGGATGGAGCTTCTGCATCAGCCGCCGATGCGCCATAACAATGTCGTCGCGCGAGGCGCCCTCTTCGAGGCCGAGTATTTCCAGCGCCTCGCGACGGTTCATCGGGCCACCACCCGAAGCAGAACCCTGCTGTTCACTCTGCTGGCCCGAATCGGCACCGGCATCCTGTTGTGGGTCGTCGGCACGCCAGCTGTCACCAAAACGCTTGTCGAGGTAGGTTTCCAGCAGGCGGGCCGAGTCTGCATCCTGCTGGCGGCAGAACTGCAGCAATTCAATGAACTCGGGCTCTCCCAGATCCGCCAGCGACCGGCCTTCCATAGGGCCCCGCAGCACATGACCCTGCATCTCACCACTGTCGTGGTCCAGCGTCATTTCCAGCACATCAGTACTGACTTTGGACTGGTTGCCGGGCTTGGGCTTGCTGCGCCCCATACCGGGAATACCACCTCCCATCCCGCCGGGAATTCCGCCACGGAAAACGCGACCCAACAGCAGGGCCGGCAACAGGCGGCGCAGAAAGGGCACCATGGCGGCCAGCAGACCGAACACCAGATGCAGGCGACCGGTCAGGGCCAAAAAGATCACTCCGGTGATGGCACAGGCCACCAGAACCTTGATCAACCCCTGTCGACGCTGGCCCGGAGGCTGGGCGCGTACATAGACCCAGCCGGCAACGGCCATCAAAAGAGCAAACAGAAACAGCGGCAAACGGTTTTCTCCGTGCAATAGACAACATGAAAGCTCGCAGTGTAACCCGATGCGGCGCCTGCGTCAGTGCCGGTCAGCGGTGCCCGGTTCAGCGAATCTGCTGGGTGAGGCGTTTGACATCAGCACTGCCGCGCCGGGAGAAGTCCTCCAGCGCCTGGCTGCCGCCCGAGGCGTAGACGGCTACGGCAGCCAGCAGCTCCCTCAGCACCTGCGGACTGCTGCTGTCAAACGGGACATAGGCGCCGCCGGACAGCTTGCTGATCTGCTCGAATACGGCCTTCGCATGCGGGTCATGGCCTTCATGAAACATGAAGACCGGCGTGCGCAGCATGCCCAGTTCACCTGCGGTATGGCACAGGTCGTCTACCGGCTCCTCGCAGCAGTCGCCGATAAAGATGACGGCCTTGACCGGCGAATCACGGGTCTCGCTGGCGGCGTGCGCCAGAACCCGGCCAATCTGGGTGCGGCCGCCCAGACAGCTGACGCCATTCATCAATTGCAGCAATTGATCCGTCTGGCCGACAAAACGAGTCGCCTTGAACTCGCCGTAGCCTCGATAGTAACAAAGCTGGATGGCCAGGCCGCCCAGTTCCCGGGTGGCGCTGAACAGCTCACTCTGCAGGTGGCAGGCCTGGTCCCAGGTGGGTTCGCGGCTGCCGGTTGCGTCGAGCGCAAAGATCAGGCGCCCCTGGCCGGCACTTCCGTTCTGCGGCATGGTGCGCACTTCATTGATGAACTTATCTATGGCCGTACGATCGGATTTGGGACGCAGTGACTTGTCGGACATGACATTCCCGTTGCTATTCATGATCTGTAAAGAATAGTGTTTCTGAACGGACTTGCCCACCGCACAGACAAGCCCTCACTCGGATTTTACTCGGGTGCGGCACAGGCCTGCAGCGGGCCGACCGTGTGGCTTTCATCGTCGCCCGGCAACTGCCAGATCAGGCTGAGGCCATCATCAGGCTCCTCCACCATCGTCACATACCAGGAGCGCAGCCCGTCTTCGCCGCAACTCATCAGGGTCAGCCAGCGATCCGGCCCGATCTGCTGGGGAGGTGAAGCGCCGAAAAAGCAGACAAACAGAAAGCGCTCCATCCATTGATCACCGATTTCATACCAGAAAGCCTCAGGACGAGAATCCTGGCCGGACTCATACAGCGCACAGGCCTCCTCGGTACCCCAGACCCCCCTCGGATGCACTGGTCCATTCGACTCGGCAACCGCATGGCCCACTAGGCCGACTCCTGTTAACAGCATGGAAACAAAAGACTTTCGGAGCATACCCTAATCCCACAGACCTGCTTAACAAAGGTAGACCCGTTATATGCATTTAAGTTTCAGTTCTCAGGTCAGTGATGTGAGTCGACAGATGACAGTCGACGGTCGACAGTAATGGCTTGACAGCCCTTTGAGGCTCGGCAACGATAATTCTGTCTTCTGTCTTCTGTCTTCTGTCTTCTGTCTTCTGTCTTCTGTCTTCTG
>NZ_JAIUMC010000128.1 GCF_022565775.1 Natronospirillum sp. | reverse complement strand
GGAATGCCTTCATGCCCCCAGGGTTTCGCATTGGGTTCAAAGGTACCAATCAACAACTTTCCGGCATCGGTCTTGAAGTAATTGCAGTTATCAAGATCCCGCATGGTAGGCAGCATGATGCCATTGATTTCCGGCATGGCCTCGGTCACCACGTAGTAGTGTTCTGCCGCATGCAGGGGAATGTTGACGCCCGCTTTCTTGCCGAAATTGCGCGCCCACATGCCAGCGCAGTTCACCACATACTCTGCGTCAATATCCCCCTGTGCAGTGACAACACCAGACACCCGACCATCCCTGATCTTCATGTCCAGCACCTGGGTATTTTCGATGATGCGCGCACCCCCCAGTCTGGCGCCCTTGGCGAGCGCCTGTGTCACATCAGTCGGATTCACCACACCGTCGAGCGGCAGGTAAACCCCGCCCACGATGTCGTCAATATTCATCAGCGGCCAGTGCTCAAGAGCCTGTTCGGGGGTGACAACCTCACAGGGGAAGCCGCACAGCTTGGCCATGGACGCACCGCGCTTCAACTCGGTGAAGCGCTCCTGATGGGTGGCCACCGTTAGTGAGCCATTGCGCACAAAACCCGTCGCCTGGCCGGTTTCAGCCTCGAGTCCGTCATACAGGTCAGCACTGTACTTGGCCAGCATGCTCATGTTGTAAGTTGCACGCAGGGTTGGTACCAAACCGGCGGCATGCCATGTTGTTCCGCAGGTCAGTGTCTTGCGCTCCAGCAGCACTACCTCATTGGTGCCCAGTTTGGCCAAATGGTAGGCCACACTGCAGCCGATGACCCCACCGCCTACGATAACAACACGGGCCGAGCCTGGTACGGTATCACTCATATAAAACGCCTCAGCATAAAGTCGCTTCAACACTGGTGGGAAGAGCAGTCAGCACCTTCATGGCACTCTCCCGGACCCCGGTAATCCAGCCCTGCGAACCCTGATGCTACCGCTCCGTAATGCGCCATCACAAATTATCAAAATGGTGATTTTTTATAAGCTAAGCTTATCAATAGTAGGTGAGTTGTCCCGTGAATGGTGCTTTGGTGGCTGTAAGCAGTGTGACTGATGAACGTCGGGGTTACTTCAGCTCGGATTCCAGCCAATGACAAAACACCTGCGCAGCGCCCGACATTGGCTGGTTGACCGGCTTCAGCAGGTAAAACCCCGCCAGGCTGTCAATGCGCTGGTCAAGGGGCGATATCAGTTGCTCATGCAGACGGGATTTCTCGACAAGCGCTTCATTGAGCAAGCACACGCCCGCATCTTCAATCGCCATACTGGCTGCAACCGCATAGCTGTCGACGAAGAACCGACGATAGCTGTCAACGTCATCGTGCCGATGAACAGACAGCCAGTCGCTCCAACCATTGGGTGTGCCCAGCACATCGATCAAGGGGATGCTCAGCAAACCGCCGGCACTGCGCAGCCTGGAGGCAACACCAAGAGAGCAATAAGGCTTTAGTTCCGTCGAGAGCAGTTGCTGGATGTCGTAATGCGGCCAGTTGCCGCCGCCGTAGCGGATTTCCAGCTCCGCGCCAGACGGTGGCTCATCCGCCTCCCAATTCATGCCGTACATGCGCAGAGAAATTTGCGGGTACAGGTCTATGAACCGGTCTATCCGCGGGGCCAGCCATAACTGCGCAAAGGAATTGTTGACCCTCAATTCAAGAATGCCTTCCGCAACCGAATTGAAGATACTGTTCTTGCCTTGTTCAATATGCCAAAGCCCTTCGCGGACCACAGCAAGGTATGCCCGGCCCGATACGGTCAACTGGATAGAGCGAGTTTGTCTGAGAAACAACGGCTTCCCCAGTTTGTGCTCAAGCAGCTTTATCTGCTGGCTGACGGCAGACTGACTCATGCTCAGCTCGGCAGCCGCCGCCGAGAAGCTCAAGTGTCGACCGACTGCTTCAAAAGTCCGCAACCAGTTGAGCTGCATATTACTCAACGACATCACACGCTCTCATCATAAGTTCTGCTTATAAATTGTATCACTATAAGCAACTATTACTGAGCCATGGTTTTGGCACGCAGTTTTTTGGTGAACAGCCCCTGGCATAATTTTGCTGGCTCCTTCCTTCACAAGTGGCACATGCAGGTGCTCATTCAATTACGCCCCCGAGCGTCGGCAAGTATTTTGCCCGGCGATGGAATCAATGGGGTCAATCAATGGGGTCAGGAATCAATGGGGTCAGAGTCATTGATTAAGCCCCGGAACGCAGCGCCTGCATTCTGGCATTGGCTACCGATGCCCGGTGGATTATGAGCAGGCCGTTGCTTAACAAAATTGTGTCTGATTTGGTAATCCCCCCATTCTTAGCCGGGGTCATAAGCAGATTCGGTCAAGCTGACTGGAAACTGACCCACAAAAAAAGCGGCTCCCTCTCGGGCGCCGCCTTTTTTTGAGCATCAGCACCGAAGCGCTGAGCTTAAGCTATTCAGATAGCTTGAATGTTCTCTGCCTGAAGGCCTTTCTGGCCTTGAGTGACATCGAAGCTTACGGCCTGGCCTTCGGTCAGGGTTTTGAAGCCTGTGCCGACGATGGCGCTGAAGTGAGCAAACACGTCTTTGCCAGACTCTTGCTCAATAAAACCGAAACCTTTTGCTTCGTTGAACCACTTAACTGTACCAGTTACTGAAGACATAATCGTACCTTACAAATAAATTATTGACGGGCCATTCAGGCCGAATTGCTGGAAATTTTCTATTACTAAAAAGACGGGACGATTACGTGCTTCGGAGTTGCTAACTACTGGCAGGGGATCGAACAGGTTTTAACTTTATAGATATTAAATTCCTAACGCGAGCCATCCTACAGCATGGGCTGAGCCTGTCAATGTTTATATTTTCAGGGTGCCAGAGGCTTTATGTCGCGATATAGCGGTCGCGGCGATGGTTGATGGCCACTATCGCATTGAGCACCACGGCGCCCAACAGCGACCAGGCTACCAGATGCAACGGCAAAACCACCGCAGCGACTGCGAACAAGACGAGATCAAAGCCCAGTTGCACCCAGCCTGCACGCCAGCCCAGACGCTCTTGCAGGTCAAAGGCCACAATGCCCACCCCGCCCAGGCTCGCGCGGTGCCGGAAAATCGCCAGCAGGCCCGCTCCGGCAATCATGCCAAACAGCACCGCCGCCACCGCCGGATTGGCCGGATCAATCTCTACCAGATCTCCAATAATGGTGGAAAACACCGACACCAGAGCCACCGAGACAAAGGTTTTCAGTGTGAATTCTCGCCCCAGGCGCACCCATGCCAGGGCATAGAACGGGATATTGACCAGAAAAAACACCAGTCCGAAACTGTAGCCTGTGACATAGGAAATCAGCACCGCCAGCCCTGCGGTCTGGCCTGTCACCAACCCCGCGCCGGTGAGGATCAGCACGCCAAAGGCGCACATTGCCGCGCCGAAACTCAAGCCCTGGGCATCTTCAAACCAGCTATGGCTGGGTGTGTCGTTCATTCAATGCCCCAAAGAGAGTTGCCGTCGCCGGTCTTGAGCGCGTTGGTGCCAGTGGTTTCAACAATACCCGTTTATCCGGCTGTGGTCATTGATGTCAATCAACCTGCCATCCGCGAGCGCCGAAACAACACCCGCCACCGGCTGACCAGCAGGGCGCTGAATATCAGGCAGCAGCCCAGAAGTTGCAGTGCGGTCAGCGGCAGGGCAGGGATGCTGGAGGCAAAGCGGGTATTCAGGTTGAAGTGCACCGAGAAGCCCAGTGCCGCCATCAGGAAGAACGCATCCGACGCCGACAGCGACAATCCCTCTTCCAGCCGCAGAAAGGCCAGCCCGACCAGCGCCACGGCAATCGCGACCCAGGTGCTTAGGCTGGTGCTGGCCCCGAACAGCAGTTTGCCGACGATGGGCACGAAGACCACGGCCAGGCTGGCAATAAAGGCCCCAATGCCCATGTTGTCGGCGAGTGCCAGGCCCATGATCCAGCAGGACAGGGCCAGCCCCATCACTGCCCCGGTCAGCAGCGCATGGCGCCAGTCCTGCCGCGACAGCTTGTGCAACGCACCCCAACCGAACCCGATCAGAATGAAACCCGCCAGCAGAAACCGGGTACCGATAAAGAGCAGCGGCGTCATGCCGACCAGCGCTTCGGCAGAAAACACCCACCCGAAGCCGGCGAACAGCGTCACCAGTATCAGCCAGACATCCGATTTCAGTGCGCTGTGCTTCATTGATACTCCTTGTTGTCGAGAAAAGAGGGGACTGAGCTCTTTTCTTGCGGCCGGCGGGTTGAGTCCGGAACTCGGGCATTGTACAAGATGCATAGCTGAACAAGGACCGAATCCACATGATTGTTACCCGTCGCATCTCTCTCGCCAAGCTGCTGGGGTTTACCTGGCCGAGGCTGCTGGCGCTGTTCGCCTTTGTTGTGCTGTCCTGCGTGATGATGGACCAGGTGTCGCGCGACCTGTTGCAGGCGCTGTCGTACGCGGCCGGCTTTCTCGGCACAGCACTGGCGTTCCTGATTGGCTTTCGCAACAACACAGCCTACGGGCGCTGGTGGGAAGGGCATCGCATCTGGTCGAAACTCAAGTACAACTCCCGAAGCTTCGCGCTGCTGACGAAAGGCCTGATCGGCGGTGGCGAGGAGACGGCTGCGGTGCGCAACGAGTTGATTCATCGCCAGATCGCGTTTGCCTGGTGGTTGAACCGCTTCCTGCGCAAGCTGGAGCCGGGCAAGGTGCTGGATGGCCTGCTGTCGGACGACGAGCGGCAGGCTGCGGCAAAACGCCAGACCCCGCCGCTGGCCCTGCTGGAGTCCCAGGCGGCTGCCTTGCGCCAGTTGGCCGACGACGGCCATCTGGATGCCTACCGCCATGTGCGTTTCACCGAGCTGCTGCAGGACTTCAACGAGGCGCTGAGCAGTTGCGAGCGGCTGAAGAAAACCCCCTTCCCGATGCAGTACACCTGGTTCGTCTACTACACGCTGATCATCTTTTTGTTCGTGCTGCCGCTGAGCCTGGCGGGCCATCTCGGCTACTGGTCCATTCCCTTCTCGCTGCTGATCGGCTATGCCTACATCATGCTCGAATACGTCGGCCGGCAGATCGAGAATCCGTTCGAGAACTCGGTCAACGATGTGCCCATGGACTATGTTTCCCGCACCATTGAAATCGACCTGCGCGAGCTGCTGGGTGAGCAGGACCTGCCGGAACCCGTCAAGCCGGTAGGCAAGGGGTATTTGTACTGAAGCAGCAGCGTCATCGGTAAAGTGCAAAAGCTTCGCCGCCCCGGTAGAATCGCGGCTTTGTTTTTACTGGCCCCGGGATTCCGAGATGAAGCTGCTGCAGGAAATGATTCACCCCGAACTGACAACCCGCGAAGGGCGGGTGCTTCGGCGCCACGCTGCCCGCGGCATTGTGCTCAGGGAAGACAGGATCCTGCTGCTGTTTACCGAGCGCTACAATGATTTCAGCTTGCCCGGTGGCGGCATTGATGAGGGCGAAGACATGACGGCCGCCCTGCAGCGCGAGCTGGAAGAAGAGACCGGGGCGCGTGAGGTTGTGGTCAAGGAGCATTTCGGCTTCATCGAGGAGTATCGCCCGCACTGGAAGCCGGAATACGACCTGATGCACATGACATCACATTTCTTTGTCTGTGATGTCGCTCAGGAACTGGCAGATGCCCGCATGGAAAGCTATGAAGTGGCCAACGGCATGAGGCCCCTCTGGATGCCAATCGCCGAGGCCATCAGCCACAACCGGCAGGTGATGGCGCGCCAGGAGAAAACCATGGGTCAGTCGATTCAGCGCGAGACCTTCATGCTGGACAAGATTGACCGGGAGTTGGTTGTTCAGAATGTGAAGGAGGCAGGATGAAAGTCAGAACGGCGCTTGGCGTTTTCATGCTCGGCCATGCGGCAATTGTGGTTTTCCAACTGTTTATGAGTTTCGGTGAACTCCAGGAATCTGCCGCGGCGTTTGCAGCACCGGAAGACCCTTCCGGGGTAATGACCATACTGGTCGCCATGAACCTCCTGATCGCCTTGTCGGCCGCCATCCTCGGCACCTATATGATACGAGCCAAGGAACCCAAACTGACGTACGTTGTGCCCCTTGCGATCGCAGCGGCGCTGTTTGGCAGCTATGCGCTGGTTCTCGGTGTTGCCGCCATCGGCGTGTGTCTTGTGGAGCGATATCGGTCCAGATAATTCGGCTCAGCCGCCTTCTCTGGGTCGGACTTCCTGGAAGGTCAGTCGCGAACCCAGAGCGTTGTCCTTTCCATTTACCTCAGAATCGAGCGCAAACCTTCTGTCGGAACACATCCTGGCTCAATACGAGCTGGTTAATCGGATCTTTCCCGCAGCAGCACATACCGAGGTTGACTGCGTTGCGCAACGCGCTACACTTGACCCATGATCAAGTCATTCAAGCACAAAGGACTGAAGCGCTTTTTTGAGGTTCATCGCGGAAGTACGGGAAAATGTTGGAGGGTGGCGGTAAATCCGGTTAG
>NZ_JAIUMC010000127.1 GCF_022565775.1 Natronospirillum sp. | reverse complement strand
AAAAACCTGCCAAAGCAGTGCTTTGGCTCGCTTCGCGACCGGTTTTTACCCTGCTACGTCGATGGTGATATCGACGCTCCAGTGTTGGGTTGCCACCTATGATCTATAGGTCATATTTATCGAGTGTGGTAAGGGTGATAAACTTCCCGAAGACCTTTTTTAACCAACAAAACATTAATAATTATGAATGGTAGTGCATATATGACGAGTCCGTCCAGTGATCTTCATCCGAATGGCCCTTCGCCAGAGGCCATTGCTGACCTTATTGAGCCATTGGCGGAGTTGCCTGGCGCTATGCTGCCTGTTCTGCATGCCATTCAGGATACCTGTGGTTATGTGCCAAAAACGGCGATAGGCGTGATCGCAAAGCGATTGCAGGTCACCAAAGCAGAGGTGCATGGGGTCATCAGTTTCTACCATCATTTTCGCACTCAGCCCCCCGGCCAGCAGGTGATTCAGGTGTGCCGAGCTGAGGCCTGTCAGGCCGTTGGTGGCCGCGCTCTGGAAGATCATGCTCAGCAGGCCTTGAACCTGGGCTACCATCAGACCAGCCTGACCGGTGAGTTTACTCTGGAGCCGGTTTACTGCCTGGGCAATTGCGCCTGTGGCCCCAGCATTCGTATTGGGGGTCGTATTCACGGCAGGGTCACGCCAGAGCGCTTCAATGCGCTGATCGATGCCCTTCAAACCCGACCCGTGGAGGTGCAGTGATGATCAAGGTCTATGTACCCTGCGACACAACGGCGCTCTCACTCGGGGCGGATGAGGTGGCTCAGTTGTTAATGGCCGAGGCTGAGCGTCTTGGGAAAACCATCGAGCTGATTCGAAACGGTTCGCGCGGCCTGTTCTGGCTGGAGCCTCTGGTCGAGGTGGATGCGGGGACAGGGCGTTTTGCCTATGGCCCGGTGACGCCCGAGGCTGTGCCCGAACTGGTTGAAGCAGGCCTGTTCGACGCACGCCAGACGCATGACCTGGCGCTTGGCGATATTGAGCAGCACCCCTATCTGAAGCAACAACAACGCCTGACGTTCAGTCGCATTGGCCTTACCAACCCGCTGTCCATCGAAGACTACCGTCAGCACGGTGGCTGGCAGGGGCTCGAAAAAGCGCTGCAGCTGGAAGCTCAGGGCATCGTCGATGAGGTCAAAAACTCCGGTTTGCGTGGCCGAGGCGGAGCCGCCTTCCCGACCGGCATCAAGTGGCAAACCGTATTGGATGCCCCGGCGGATCAGAAATACATCGTCTGCAATGCCGATGAAGGCGATTCCGGCACCTTTGCCGATCGGCTGGTGATGGAATGCGATCCCTATCTGTTGATTGAAGGCATGATTATCGCGGGCCTGGCAGTGGGCGCAACTCAGGGCTATGTCTATTTGCGCTCGGAGTACCCGGTCGCCCATCGCATCTTTCAGCAGGCGCTGGCCCATGCCTATAGCACTGGCTACCTGGGTGACAACCTTCGCGGCAGTGGCCGGAGCTTTGATCTGGAGGTGCGTCTGGGCGCTGGTGCTTATATCTGTGGTGAGGAAACCTCTCTGCTGGAAAGCCTGGAAGGCAAACGCGGTCAGGTTCGGCCCAAACCGCCTCTGCCGGCTATTGAAGGTTTGTTTGGTAAACCGACGGTGGTCAACAACGTGCTTTCTCTGGCGGCCGTGCCCTTTATTCTGCAGCATGGCGCCAAGGCTTATGCCGATTGCGGCATGGGCCGATCCCGTGGCACCCTGGCCTTGCAACTGGCGGGCAATGTGAAGCAGGGCGGCCTGGTCGAACGTGCTTTCGGGTTGACGCTGCGCGAGCTGATCGAAGACTTTGGTGGCGGTACTGTGAGCGGCCGGCCACTCAAGGCGGTTCAGGCGGGTGGCCCTCTTGGCACCTACCTGCCTGCCAGTCAGTGGGAGACGCCCATCGATTACGAAGCCTTTGCCGAACTCGGTGCGGTAGTCGGGCATGGCGGCGTCGTGCTCTTTGACGACAGTGTTGACCTCGGTGAGCAGGCCCGTTTTGCCATGGAGTTTTGCACCATCGAATCCTGCGGTAAATGCACGCCCTGTCGTATCGGTTCGGTACGGGGTGTCGAAGTGATCGACCGCATTCGTGCGGGTACCCAGCCTGAGCAAAACCTCGAACTGTTGGCCGAGTTGTGCGACACCATGGTCGACGGCTCTCTTTGTGCAATGGGCGGTATGACGCCCTTTCCGGTGCAAAGTGTGATGAAGCATTTCCCGGAAGACCTGCAACCCAGAACCTCTGAAAAGAGTGGGGAGACGACCCATGCTTGAACATTTTGATCCGGCCCGCGCGCCCCGGCCCGACTGGTCCATTGATTACGGTACGCCGGCAGCCCAGAGCGATACCCAGGTCACGCTGAGCATCGATGGCTTTGATGTCACCGTGCCCGAAGGCACCTCGGTATTGCGTGCAGCGGCCACCATTGGCATTCAGATCCCCAAGCTCTGCGCCAGTGATAACCTCGAAGCCTTCGGTTCCTGCCGACTCTGCGCGGTACAGATCGAAGGCCGACGCGGTACGCCAGCCAGCTGCACGACCCCGGTGGCCGACGGTATGGCCGTTACCACTCAGAACGACAAGCTGGCACGCCTGCGTCGCAACATCATGGAACTGTACATCTCCGACCACCCGCTGGATTGTCTGACCTGCCCGGCCAATGGCGATTGCGAACTTCAGGACATGGCTGGTGCCGTGGGCCTGCGTGAGGTGCGTTATGGTTTTGACGGCGAGAATCATCTGGACGCAGAAACCGATGCCTCCAACCCCTATTTCAGTTTCGACCCGAGCAAGTGCATTGTCTGTTCACGCTGCGTGCGCGCTTGCGAAGAAGTGCAGGGCACCTTTGCGCTGACCATTGAAGGGCGCGGTTTCGACTCCAAAGTCAGCGCCAGCGATGACCAGCCCTTTATGGACAGTGAGTGTGTCTCCTGCGGTGCCTGTGTTCAGGCCTGCCCGACCTCCACCCTGATGGAAAAATCCGTTATAGAAATAGGCCAGCCGGAGCACAGCATTGTGACCACCTGTGCCTATTGCGGGGTCGGCTGTTCGTTCAAGGCCGAGATGAAGGGCGATCAGTTGATTCGCATGGTGCCGTACAAGGGGGGTGATGCCAACCATGGTCACTCCTGTGTGAAAGGGCGCTTTGCCTTTGGTTATGCCACCCACAAGGATCGCATTCGCGAACCGATGATCCGGGATCACATCGACGAGCCCTGGCGTGCCGTGAGTTGGGAAGAGGCCGTCAACTTTGCCGCCACTCGCCTCAAGTCCATTCAGGCGCAATACGGTCGTGACAGCATTGGCGGCATTACCTCCTCGCGTTGCACCAACGAAGAAACCTACCTGGTGCAGAAGCTGATTCGGGCCGCCTTTGGCAACAACAATACCGATACCTGTGCCCGTGTCTGCCACTCACCGACGGGCTTTGGCCTGAAAACCACCCTGGGTGAATCCGCCGGGACCCAGACCTTTGATTCGGTCATGCATTCCGATGTGATCATCGTCATAGGTGCCAACCCGACCGATGCGCACCCGGTCTTTGCGTCCCAGATGCGTCGTCGGCTGCGTCAGGGTGCGAAACTCATTGTGGCCGACCCGCGTCGCATCGATCTGTTGAGCACCCCTCATGGTGGCGAAGGCATTCATTTGCCACTGCGCCCGGGCACCAATGTAGCGCTGATCAATGCCCTGGCCCATGTGGTGATTACCGAAGGGCTGGAAGAAGCCGCCTTTATCGAGGCGCGTTGTGCAACCGACGCTTATCAGCAATGGCGAGACTTTATTCAGCAGGAACACCACTCGCCAGAAGCCATGGAGGCGGTGACCGGTGTACCAGCAGAGCGTGTGCGCAAGGCGGCCAGGCTTTATGCCGAAGCCGGTAATGGCGCCATTTATTACGGCCTTGGCGTCACCGAGCACAGCCAGGGGTCAACCATGGTCATGGGCATCGCCAACCTGGCTCTGGCGACCGGTAATATCGGTCGGGAAGGGGTCGGGGTAAACCCCTTGCGTGGTCAGAACAATGTGCAGGGCAGTTGCGATATGGGCTCCTTCCCGCACGAATTGCCGGGCTATCAGCATGTGGCCGATGCCACGGTGCGTGGCCGTTTCGAACAAGCCTGGGGCGTCGAGCTGGACAGCGAGCCAGGCTTGCGAATACCCAACATGTTCGATTCCGCCCTGGCGGGCCGGTTCAAGGCGATGTACGTCCAGGGTGAAGACATCGCCCAGTCCGACCCCAATACCCAGCACGTTGAAGCCGCCTTGCGGGCTCTGGATTGCCTGATCGTTCAGGACATCTTCCTGAACGAGACTGCCAAGTTTGCCCATGTGTTGTTGCCGGGCTCAACCTTCCTCGAGAAGAACGGCACCTTTACCAACGCCGAACGCCGCATCAATCGGGTCCGCAAGGTCATGCCGCCTCTGGCCGGCAAGGAAGACTGGGAAGTCACGCAGATGCTGGCCAATGCTCTGGGCTACCCCATGGATTACAGCCACCCGTCCGAAATCATGGACGAGATCGCCACCCTGGCACCCACCTTTACCGGCGTCAGTTACGCCAAGCTGGAAGCTGAAGGCAGTATTCAGTGGCCCTGCAATGAGGCGCATCCGCTGGGAACCCCCATCATGCACGTCGAGGACTTCCCCATCGGCAAGGGGCAGTTTGCCATTACCCGCTATGTGGCGACGGAAGAGCGCACCAACCGCCGCTTCCCCTTGTTGCTGACGACAGGCCGGATACTTAGCCAGTATAACGTCGGTGCACAGACTCGACGTACCGACAACCAGCACTGGCATGACGAAGATCGGCTCGACCTTCACCCTGAGGATGCGGAACTGCGTGGCATCAAGGAAAACGATTGGGTCGGCATCAGCAGCCGAGCCGGGCAAACGGTGCTGCGTGCTCGCTTGACCGATCGCATGCCGCCAGGGGTGGTCTATACCACCTTCCATCACCCAGGCAGCGGCGCCAACGTCATCACCACCGAGAATTCGGACTGGGCCACCAACTGCCCCGAGTACAAGGTGACGGCGGTGCAGGTAGAAAAGGTCAGCCAGCCTTCGCAGTGGCAGCAGCAGTTCAAGGATTTTGATCAGCGCCAGAAGCGGTATCTGACCGAGGCCGACCGGGTGGATGCGATCAAATGAAGCAACCTTCCGTTGTAGCGGTTGAGTCTGCGCCCGAGCAGCCGGTGTCCAGTTCGCATCGTCTGACCGAGTGGCACCGGGGGCAAACTCGAGTAAGGGAGGATTGGCTGGCGGAAGAATGGCCAGTGGCTCTGGTCTACAACGGTATTTCTCATGTGGTGATGATGGTTACTCCGGTCGACCTGGAAGACTTCGCGCTGGGTTTCAGCCTGACCGAGGGTATCTTGCATGATGCCAGCGAGTTGCACGATTGCCGCCTGGTGGCGCAGGACAATGGCCTGGAATTGCAACTGCAGATCAGCGCGCGGCGTTTCGCCGAGTTGAAGCAGCAGCGGCGAAACCTGACCGGCAGAACCGGCTGCGGTTTGTGTGGGGCTGAGTCACTGTCGCAGGCGGTGCGGCCGGTAACGGCTTTGCCTTACCGGGCAGCGCCAACCGATGCGGCCATTCAGTTGGCCGTGCAACAGTTGGCAGACTACCAACCCTTGCAAGGGCAGACGGGCGCCTGTCATGGCGCGGCCTGGTGCGATGCGGCAGGGAACATTCTGGTCGCGCGTGAGGATGTGGGCCGGCACAATGCGCTGGACAAGTTGATTGGTCACTGGCTGGGGCAGGGGCGGCGTTTTGAGGAAGGTTTCGTGCTGATTTCCAGCCGAGGAAGTGTAGAGATGGTGCAAAAATGTGCTCATATTGGCATTTCCAGCCTGGTAGCAGTATCCGCCCCCACTGCTTTGGCAGTAAACTATGCGTCAAACGCGAATATGAACCTGGTTGGCTTTGCCAGACCAGGGCGTCATCAGTTGTACCATTCATCGTTTCAGATCGAGAAGTCATCATGAGTTATCAAAACGACCCCCAGTTACAGAGTTTGATCCGCATGGCCAATCAGATATCCGTGAACCTGGCCAGAGACGACGACGAGCAATCCGCCACCCTGATTGCTAATCACTTGAAGAAGTTCTGGGCGAAGAGCATGAAGGAGCAGTTCATTGCTTATGCTCAGGAGGATGGCCAGGACTTGAGTGCGCTGGCGAGAATGGCGGCAGAGCGTTTGAGTGAGATCAAGGCTTGAGACTCTGGAGTGTTGAAGTCCCCATCAACATGGTGCGCGTGAGCGCACTGGTTTTTGCGGCTTGGCTGGCAGGCTGGCGCCTGCTGCGTCGATGAGGACATCGACGCAGCAACTACTGGTGAGGCTCCAACAACTGGAGTGTCGATATCACCATCGACACGGCGTGCGTTAGCGCGCTTGGTTGAAGCAAACGTGCCTGTCAGTCTCTCGAAAATGACTTCCCTGTTAGCCGTGCCAGCCCCGGTGTGCCGGACCAGCCATCCTTGTGCGGTCGTAAAAACCTGCCAAAGCAGTGCTTTGGCTCGCTTCGCGACCGGTT
>NZ_JAIUMC010000126.1 GCF_022565775.1 Natronospirillum sp. | reverse complement strand
AAGAGAAAAGCCGCGTTACCGCGCGCTTTCTGAAGCGCAAGCTGGATGAATACGATGCGATACAGCAGGAAATAGAAGAGCTCAGAAAAGAGCTTTCATAATCAAGTGCTGTCGGCCAGAATCCGAGCTCACAACTCACAACTCACAACTCACAACTCACAACTCAAACTTTATGACTGATCAAAAACCGAAGTACCCCACCCAGCAGCCTCCCGAGCACTATCCTTACCCACAATACCGGGATGATGAAATCTCCCTGGTAGATCTGGCTAAAATCCTGATCAGACGTCGCTGGTGGGTCATTGGTACCGGCTTTGTCATTGTTGCGGCGGCATTTGCCTATGCATTGCTCAATCGCGCAGAGCCCAATTATCAGATGGTTACTCTTTACGAGGTAGCCCAATATCAGAACATGGAAGGCGAGACCAGAGCCCTGCAGCCGGTGAACACTCTAATTAGGCGGGTAGAGAATATACACTGGCCAGCCTACATGCGGGCGTTCCTGGAAGATAATTCCGAATACAGCACCATGCCGTTTGAACTTCGGTTGGAAAACCCCAGCAATACACTGTTGATTAGTATGCGTTCCACGGCTCCTCGTGCGGAGCAGGAGAAAATTGAAGGCATGCATCGCGAGATATTGGGCCATATTGAGGCTACACAGACTTCCGCCTATGAGCGTCGCCATAATCTGCTGAACAGCCAGATCGATCGCATACAGACGAATCTCGAGCAGGCTGGCAACGGGCTGACTACCCTGCCTCCGGAACTGGTGGCCAGCTACAGCGACCGACTGATGGATCTGGAAGCCACGCTTGAAACTCTGGTTGAAGGCGAGGTTATACAATACGCAGCCCGAGGCGAGCGCTCAGGGCGGAGTGGCCCGGGTGGTTCTTTGATTTTGGCGCTGGGCATAGTGCTTGGCGGCATATTGGGGCTGCTGGCCGGATTTTTTGCCGAGTTCGCCTACAGAGTGCGTCAAAGTATTTTGGATGATGGTGGCATCTGAACTGTTCGTGACACGCGCCTGAGCATCCTCTCACCAACGGATAGAGCACCAGTTTGATGACAGCATTACCTTTCGACAGAGTGACCGATATTGCCCTGCAGGCGGGCGATGCCATCATGGCGGTTTACCAACGTGACTTTGGCACTGAAACCAAGGCCGACGACAGCCCACTGACGGAAGCTGACCTGGCGGCACACCGGCTGATTGTTGACCAGTTGCGTCAACTCACACCCGACATTCCCATCCTGTCGGAGGAAAGCAGCACGATCGCCTGGTCGGAGCGCCAGAAATGGCTGCGCTATTGGCTTGTCGATCCGCTGGACGGCACCAAGGAATTCATCAAGAAAAACGGCGAATTCACGGTTAATATCGCCCTGATAGAGCAGGGTGAGCCGGTCTGGGGCGTCGTGCATGCCCCGGCACTGGACGTGACCTATCATGGCGGCATTGCCGTTGGACAGGCCTGCAAAACCCTTGTAGGCCAGCGGCCTTGGCCGCGCTCGGCACCGTCAGGTGCCCCTGATGGTGCCTCTGCTGGCGAAAACTGCATCATTTCCGTTGCCCAACCCCCAGCCACCAAAGTGGGCTGGCGCGTTGTCGGCAGCCGTTCTCACCAAAGTCCTGAATTTCAGGATTTCTGTGCACAATACAAAAACCCAGAAATAAAAAGTATGGGAAGCTCTCTGAAAATCTGCTTGGTTGCCGAGGGCGCGGCGGATATCTATCCGCGACTGGGGCCGACCAGTGAATGGGACACTGCTGCCGCCCATGCTGTATTGTTGGGTGCCGGGGGGCAGTTGGTCGACGCCGAGACCGGGCAGGCTTTGCGGTACAACCAGAAGGAATCGGTACTGAACCCCTGGTTTATCGCCTCGGCTTGAAGGCGGCTGCTCCGCCGAGCGCAGCTAAAGCAGCGCCTACAAAAGTGCCACCGCTGTAGGCGCTGGCCTTGGCCGCGCTCACAACTTTCGACTAACAACTGAAAACTTGTCTTATGAACCAATCCGATCTGATCGACAGCAACATCGAAGCCTACCTCCACCAGCACGAACACAAGGGGCTGCTGCGCTTTATCACCTGTGGCAGTGTTGACGACGGCAAATCCACGCTGATCGGCCGACTGCTGCATGACTCCAAAATGATCTTCGAAGACCAACTGGCCTCCATCACCAAAGACTCCAAAACCATGGGCAAGGCTGGTGAAGGCGAGCTGGATCTGGCGCTGCTGGTGGATGGCCTGGCCAGTGAACGCGAGCAGGGCATCACCATTGATGTGGCCTACCGGTTCTTCTCCACCGACAAGCGCAAGTTCATCATTGCCGATACGCCCGGGCATGAGCAGTACACGCGCAACATGGCCACCGGTGCTTCCACCGCGCAGGCGGCCGTGATCCTGATTGATGCGCGCCACGGCGTGCAGACGCAGACGCGGCGTCATACTTTCATCTGTACCTTGCTGAGCATTCCGCATCTGGTCGTCGCCATCAACAAGATGGATCTGGTGGAATTCCGCCAAAAACGCTTTGAAGAAATCAGGGACGACTACATTCAGTTTGCCCGCCAACTGGGTATTGAAAGCATTGAATTCATTCCGATGTCGGCCCTGAAAGGCGACAATGTGGTGACTCCCAGTGAGAAGATGCCCTGGTATGACGGCCATACGCTGACGCAGTGGCTGGAAAGCGTCGATGTATCCGCCGAGTTCCCCAATCAGTTCACGCGGCTGCCGGTACAATCTGTGGTGCGGCCGGATCTCAATTTCCGCGGTTTCACAGGCACACTCGAAGCCGGCTCACTGAGCAAAGGTGACGAGATCACGGTGCTGCCCAGTGGCAAGCACACGCGCATTGCCAGCCTCTACCTGGCCGGTGAACCGGTCGAGAAGGTCAACACCAATCAGGCGGTCATGCTGACCACTGAAGAGGAAGTGGATATCTCCCGGGGCTCGATGATCGTGCGTGGGGATCATCCCACGCTGGCCAGACGCTCCGAAGTTGATTTCATCTGGATGAGCGACGAGCCACTGACGCCCGGTAAGGAGTATTTGATCAAATGCGGCACCCTCACCACACCGGGGCGCATTGAACATCTTGAAAACAAGACGGATGTGAACACCATGGAACGGGCGCCGACGGACAGCCTGCAACTCAATGAAATTGGTCACGGTGTGCTGAACACCAACGAACCGCTGATATTTGATCCCTATACCAGCCTGCGCGAAACCGGCTCGCTGATTGTTGTCGACCGACTGTCGAATATTACCGTTGGTGCGGGGCTGCTGCGCGGCAAAGCCCAAAGTGAGCTCAAGCACGCAGGTCGTGAATACACTGATGCCGAACGGGCGCTGAATGCCTATGTTCGTGAACACTTCCCGGAATGGAACTGCAAGCCGGTATGAACCAACTTACCCACCTGAAGCAACTCGAAACCGAGTCCATCCACATCATTCGTGAAGTGGCTGCCGAATTCGAAAACCCGGTCATGCTTTACAGCATCGGCAAGGACTCGGCCGTCATGCTGCACCTGGCGCGCAAAGCCTTCCTGCCCGGTCGTCCACCGTTTCCGCTGATGCATGTGGACACCACCTGGAAGTTCCGCGAAATGATCGAGTTTCGCAACCGCATGGCCAAGGAAGTGGGCATGGAGCTCATCGTCCATATCAACGAAGAAGGCGTTCGCCAGGGTATTGGCCCCTTCACCCACGGCAGTGCCGTGCATACGGACGTCATGAAAACCCAGTCACTCAAGCAGGCATTGAACAAATATCAGTTTGATGCGGCTTTTGGCGGTGCCCGGCGCGACGAGGAAAAGAGCCGCGCCAAGGAGCGCATCTATTCGTTCCGGGATGAAAACCACCGCTGGGACCCGAAGAACCAGCGCCCGGAATTGTGGAAGCTCTACAACGGTCGCATCAACAAGGGTGAGAGCATCCGTGTCTTCCCGCTCAGCAACTGGACCGAGCTGGACATCTGGCAGTATATCCATCTGGAGCAGATTCCCATCGTACCGCTGTATTACGCCAAAGAGCGCCCCGTTGTGCAGCGTGACGGCACCTGGATCATGGTGGACGACGACCGCATGCCCATGGAGCCCGGTGAAAAGCCGCAGATGAAAAGCGTACGTTTCCGGACTCTGGGCTGCTACCCGCTCACCGGTGCAGTAGAAAGTACAGCCACCACATTGCCCGAGATCATTCAGGAAATGCTGCTCACCAAGACCAGTGAGCGCCAAGGCCGTGTTATCGACCACGACCAAGCCGCCAGCATGGAAAAGAAAAAGCAGGAAGGCTACTTTTAATAGCCACCCTTGTAGTCCGCCGGCATCGGCCGCGCTTGGGGCTGCTAGCCCCTTTTAGGCGGCTATCACCGCCGAGCGCAGGCAAGCCAGTGCCTGCAACAGAGGCACCCTGTAGGCGCAGGCCTTGGCCGCGCTAAAACTCAAAACTCACAACTTTCGACTTTCAACTATTATGTCCAAACCTGATATCACCTGGCACAACTCAGCCGTAACCCCAGCCGATCGCGCCAAGGCCCTGAACCAAACGCCACGCTGCATCTGGCTCACCGGCCTGTCCGGCTCCGGCAAATCCACAATTGCCAATGGTCTGGATACGCACCTTAACCAACTGGGCAAGCACACCTTCCTGCTCGACGGCGACAATGTGCGCCACGGGCTGAACAAGGATCTCGGCATGACCGAGAACGATCGTGCAGAAAACATCCGTCGGGTCGGTGAAGTGGCCAAGCTGATGGTGGATGCCGGGCTGATCGTCGTCTGTGCCTTTATCTCGCCCTATAAAAGAGACCGCCAGATGGTGCGCTCCACCTTCGGCCATGGTGAATTTATTGAGGTGTATCTGGAGACCCCTTTGGAAGTCTGCGAGCAGCGCGACCCCAAAGGCCTCTACAAAAAAGCCCGGGCCGGCATCATCAAGAATTTCACCGGCATCAGTGATCCCTACGAGATACCAGAAGCGCCCGAAGTCACCATCGACACGTCGAAATCCGACATTGAAGCCAGCGTCAAGAAAATCTGCAGCGCCATCTGATGCCCCTCGAAGCCTATTTCACGCTGGCCCTCACTGCCTGCGTGCTGATCACCCTGATCACCACCCGCATCGGCCCGGATGTCATTCTGATGGCCGCGCTGGCTGTTCTCGTGGTCACCGGCATCCTGGCGCCAGAGCAGGCACTGGTCGGTTTTGCCAACCCGGGGGTGATTACCATTGCTGTCCTGTACATCGTGGCGGCTGGCCTGAAAGAAACCGGCGCCATCCAGTTTCTGACGGGGCGATTGCTGGGCCAGCCCAAAACCACCCGTCAGGCCCAGGCACGGCTGATCATGCCCACCTCGGTACTCAGCGCCTTCATGAACAACACCGCCGTTGTGGCCATGCTGATCCCGGCCGTGCAGGACTGGGCGCAGCGCAGCGGCATCGCCGCCTCCAAATTGCTGCTGCCGCTGAGCTATGCCGCCATCATGGGCGGCACACTGACGTTGATCGGTACCAGCACCAATCTGGTGGTCGACGGCCTGCTGCAAAGCGAAAAGGGCGTATCGCTGCACCTGTTCGAGTTGGCCTGGGTGGGGGTGCCGGTGCTGTTGATCGGCAGCCTGTATCTGATCCTGCTCGGCAACAGGTTGTTGCCCAACCGCCAAAGCGCTGTAGAGCAACTGGATCAGGCGCGAGAATACAGTGTAGAGATGCAGGTAGTCCCGGGCAGCCCGCTGAGTGGCAAAACCATTGTGGAAGCCGGGCTGCGTAATCTGCAATCCAGCTACCTGGCAGAAATCGAGCGAGGCGGGCACACATTGTCTGCCGTAGCCCCCGATACACCGCTGCAGGACAATGACCGGCTTGTGTTTATCGGTGCCCCTGAAGGCGCCCGAGAACTGCGCCGCATCAACGGCCTTAAGGCAGCCAATGGCGACGTGCAGAAGCTCAAGATCGCCAACCACCAGCGCCACCTGGTGGAGGTGGTGCTGGGGCCAGACTTCCCGGCGCTCGGCCAGACCATCAAGGAGTCCGGTTTTCGGACTCACTTCAAGGCGGTGATCTTGTCCGTATCCCGCCGGGGCAGCCGGGTACCGGGCAAGCTCGGGCAAATCACACTGGAAGTAGGCGATACTGTGCTACTGGAAGCCGGCCCGAGTTTTGTAGAGCAGTATCGGTTCCGGCGCGACTTTCTGCTGGTCAGCGTGCTGAACGACTCCACGCCGCCAGACTTTCGCAAGGCGCCCGCCGCTCTGACGCTTCTGGGGCTTTTGGTTCTCACCGCTGCCACGGGTTTGCTGAGCATCCTGGAAGCAGCTCTGCTGGCTGCAGGCGGCATGCTGGTGACCCGGTGTATTACCGCCAGCCATGCCCGCCGCTCCATCGACCTGTCCGTGCTGGTGGTGATTGCAGCATCCTTTGCGCTGGGCGCTGCCATGCGGGAAACCGGGGCCGCCGCGGGCGTCGCGCAAATGCTGCTGGGCACCGGCAACCTGTCGCCCTGGCTGGCATTGGCACTGGTCTACATCACCACAGTGGCCTTTACCGAAACCATCACCAATAATGCAGCCGCCGTGTTGATGTTCCCGATTGCAATGGCCGTGGCCGACCAACTGGGCGTCAACTTCATGCCCTTTGCCGTGGCCATCATGTTTGCCGCCTCGGCAAGCTTTA
>NZ_JAIUMC010000125.1 GCF_022565775.1 Natronospirillum sp. | reverse complement strand
CAGCAAGCGTTCGCAGGATGACAACAGAAACGGTGGCAAGGGTCGTGGCAGCCGTGGCGGAGCCAACCGGCAGAAAGAGCCACAGACTGAAGAAGCGATTGCCGGAGGCCCAGAGAAGCGCCCTGGTCGCAGCCAGGGTCAGGTTACCAAAGGCCAGAATCGACGCGACCGCAAAGATGAGCGCCCGGAAGAGCTGAAGCCGACACCGGATGCCAGTGTTAATGAAACGCAGGCCAGTGCTCAGCCGACCGAGCAAAAGGCGACACCGGCTGCGGAATCGGCAGAGGCCACAGTTGCCCAGGACGGCAACAAGGCAACAGACGATAGCCGTCAGGACAACCAGGCCAAAAGCCAGGACGACAAGCCGGCCAAGGCGGATGCAGGTGCAGAGCCGGCAGAAAGCCAGGGCGAGGCAAACGACAGCTCACAGGACGACAAACCTGCTGCAGAAACCAGTGACAAGCCCAAGTCAGGCGGTCGCAAGCGCGGCAGCCGGGGTGGTGCCAAGCGCTCCAGAGGCGGTGCACGGTCGGCGGACAAGACATCGGCCGAGACATCCGATCAGCCCGCTGAAGCGGCTCAGGACAGCACAGAAAAGAGCGCTGAACAGGCGTCTGCACCTCAATCGGAGGCATCCGAGCCGGCAGCAGACAGCGAGGCCAGCAAGCCAAAGCCTGCGGCCAAGCCCCGTAAAGCCAGAACGAGTACCAAGGCCGGCTCGGCAGACAAGCCCGAGGCTACTGCGGAAGCATCGGATGGCGGCAAGCCTGAGGCAAAGGCACAGCCTGAAACTGATGCAAAGCCAAAGGACGAAGCCAAACCCGAGAGCAAGGCCCAGCCGGAAGCGGCCGAGGCCAAGCCTGCGGCTGAAGTGAAAGCGGAAGCCAAGCCTGAGCTGGCACCGGCCACAAAACCGCAGCCTGCTCCGGAGCCCGCCAAGGCTGAGGTGGCAGAAGAAGCCCCCAAGGCAGCTGAACCGGCTGCGTCAAAGCCGAACGAGAGTGCGGCACCCGAGGACTCGAATACGGGCAAGAAGCCGGTCAGAGCGTCCAATGATCCACGTGAACTGCGCAAGCAGCAGAAAGCGGACTCTTGACATAAGTGCCAGGCCGGCCAGGGATTGGCCGGCCCTTTCATTGCCGCATAGGCAAGCACCAATCAGCCGAACAGTCTCGGCTCTCGCTCCAGTCGAACCTCGTACCTGTCTTCTACTGCTTCCTGAATGCGTTCGGCAAACGCCAGCACATCGCTGCGCGGTCTCTTTTGCGGATTCACAATCACCAAAGCCTGCTGTGGCCAGGTGCCTACACCGCTCTCCGGATCGCTCTGCCCTTTCCAGCCAGCCTGATCAATCAGCCAACCCGCTGCCAGTTTGCATCTGCCCTGCCCGGCAGGAAACACGGGAATACCGGGAAACGCTTTTTGCAACGCATCAGCCTGAGCCTGATCTACCACTGGATTGGTAAAGAAGCTACCCGCATTGGGCATCTGCCAGGGGTTGGGCAACTTCTGCTGACGGACCTGACAAACCTGATCGATCAGACCCCGGGGCGTCGGGTTTTGCAGTGACTGCAAGGGACCATAAGTCAGTACCGGGCTAAAATGGAATGGCAGGCAGAAACGTACCCGGGTGATCAGCCACAGTTCACGCTCCGCACCCTTGAATACCGAATCGCGATAACTGAAGGCGCAATCCTTGTGCCTGAAGATCCGCTGCTCACCGGACCTCAGATTCAGCGCTTCAACCTGCTCGACAAATGCCTCGACCTCAACACCATAGGCACCGATATTCTGCACCGGCGCGGCACCCACTGTGCCCGGTATCAAGGCCAGATTTTCCAGCCCATGCCAGCCCTGAGCACTGCTGAAACGAACCCACCAGTGCCAGTTGATTCCGCTGCCGACATCCACGGTCACCGTCGTATCGCTCTGCCGGACCACCTGCAGACCGACCATCTCATTGATCAGCGTCAGGCCATCCACGCGCTCGGCCGCCAGCACATTGCTGCCCTCACCCAACACACGCACAGGGCAACCCTGCACTGCCGCCCAGGCCAGTGCCTCGCGCAGTTCTGCCAGCGAGCGCACGCGGGCAGCCGCCTCCGCCTGACTGGCACAGGCCATGGTTTGATGGGGTTGCAGGTCCAGATTGCGGATGATCATGCGTTCTTGCCCAGTTCCTGTTGCTGAATATGGGCGAGCAGGCCGTTTGCCGCATCACGGCACAGGTCAAATACATGCCGGAAACCTTCCGGGCCGCCATAATAGGGATCAGGGACTTCATTGCGCAGCCCTTCGGGCGCATACCTCAGAAAAAGCTCCGGAGGCCGCCCCTGGCGGCCACCCTGCTCATACAGTGCTTCGAGGTCCCGCAGATTCTGCGCATCCATGGCCAACACATAGTCAAACTCAATGAAATCTTCTTCGCTCACGCGCCGTGCTCGCAGGTCGTCTATCCGGATACCGCGTCGGGCGGCCTCCTCCTGCGAGCGCGGGTCAGGCGATTTACCGATGTGATAGGCCGCGGTTCCGGCAGAATCAGTTTCAATGCGGTCGGCCAGCCCGGCCTCCGCCACCTGATGACGAAACACACCCTCGGCGGTGGGTGAGCGGCAGATATTGCCCAGACAGACAAACAGAACTCGAACGGGTTTCACATGGACTCCTGTCGCATAACGGAAAAAAGAATCAGGCTGGTGCCAACTGCTGGCGCACCAGGACCAGGTCTTCAGGGGTATCGACGCCTTCGGGTGGCGGTTCAGTGGCTACCGCCATGGCTATGCGGACACCATGAGCCATGAACCTGAGCTGCTCCAGCTTTTCGATCTGCTCCAGCCGTGCCGGTGACCATTCGGTAAATGCCTGCAGAGCACTGACGCGATAGGCATAGATACCCAGATGACGAAAAGCCGGGACATCGCCCTGCCCGTCCCGGTCATGGGGAATCGGCGCCCGGCTGAAGTAGAGAGCCAACCCCGTGTCGTCCAGTACCACCTTGACCACATTCGGATTGCGCCACTGCTGCTCATCGGTGATGGGCACGCACAATGATGCGACACCAGCTTCCGGATATTCTGCCAGCAGATCAGCCACCTGATTGATCAGCGCCGGCGGCATACCCGGTTCATCACCCTGCACATTGACCACAACAGTGTCCTTGTCCCAGCCCTGGGCAGAGGCCACCTCGGCCAACCGGTCAGTTCCGGACTGATGGTGCTCGGAGGTCATCTGTACCGGCACCTTGATCTCTTTCATGGCGGCTTCTATGCGCGGGTCATCGGTTGCGACCACAACGCCATCAGCTCGACTGCGCTCCGCCGCCTGTGCTACCCAGGCCACCATGGGGCGGCCGTGAATGTCCGACAGCGGTTTTCCCGGCAATCGTGTACTGGCATAGCGGGCGGGTATCACCACCTGAAATCCGGAAGGGTTACGCGTCATGTGGACCTCTGGCTGGACTCTGATTCGACATCCGAAACTGTGGCCTGACGCCCCAGGACCCTCTCCAGAGCTGCGCTGAGCCGATTCAGGTGTGAATCGCTGAATGCCACCTGCAATGGTACTTCATAGGCGTTACAGGGCAATGTTCGACCTTTCAGTTTAACAGCATCCTTGCTGGTCATCAGTACCGTGCGTCCGGCAAGCGCACTGATCTGTTTTTTGCTGAGTGCGCCGTGATCCGGCAGTGCCATGGGCTCGATCGCCCAGCCCTGTCGGCGCAGCAACTGGAAAAAGGATTCGGGTTGTCCAATGCCGCACACGGCCACCACGGCCTGATCCTGCGTCCTGGGTGTGGGCAGTTCGGTCGACTTTCCGGAGGGCCCGGCCTGGTTGGCAGACAGCGGTCGCAGCTCGCCGGCAGTCAAGGACATGACCAATGGGTCCCAGCGCGCCAGATCGGGTACCGGCTGACTCTTGCAGATCACCAGATCGGTTTCGTTCAGGCGGCTCAGCGGCTCGCGCAACGGGCCGGCCGGCAGCAGTTCACCATTGCCGATACCGGCCTGTCCGTCAAACAGGCAAAGCTCCAGATCGCGCGGCAATCGATAATGCTGCAGGCCATCATCACTGATCAGAACATTGATTTCCGGTTCTCTGTCCAGCAGGTAGCGCGCCGCCGCCAGGCGATTCTTTCCAATGCAGACGGGTACGCCGGTCTGGCGGGCCAGTTGTAAAGGCTCGTCACCCACCTCTGACGCCTTGTCGGTGGCGCCAACCTGCCAGGGTCCGCGCTTGCGCCCGCCATGCCCGCGGCTGATGATACCGGGCGTGCAGCCCAGAGCGCGCAGATGGCCGGCCAGCCAGGCAATCATGGGGGTCTTGCCGGTGCCACCAACAACAATATTACCGACAATGATCACCGGGACGGGCAAGGCTTCGCGTTGCTGCAGCGATTTTATCTTCTGGTGTTGTGACAGCCGAGCAAACAGCCCGGCCAGCGGCCTGGCCAGGCGAGTCAGTGGCGTTACCTGCTGCCAGTGCAACGGCCAGCTCATGGTGATGCCTACTCGGAATCGATCTGGGCGGAAAAGGCGATACGGCTATGACCCATCTGGCCGACCACGTCCATGACGTTCAGCAGCGACTGGGAAGGCGTCTGCTGGTCTGTGGTGATCACCACCACCTGATCGCTGCCCGGCTCAAGCACGGTCTCCAGGGCGCGGCGCAGCGTGCTGAGCTGAGTATTGATCAGCATTTCGCCATTGATTTCGATCGCCCCACTGGCATCCAGCACCACATCCACACGGCGATCATCGGTAATCATCTGGTCGGACTGCACCTGGGGCAATTCGACTTCCAACTGGGTCTCGCGGGTGAAGGTGGTTGTCACCATGAAAAAGATCAGCAACAGGAACACCACATCAATGAGCGGTGTCAGGTTTATACTGACCTCTTCTTCCTGAGTACGACGGAAATTGAGACTCATGGTGCTACCTCAGGCGCCTTGTGGCTGGGCACTGCCAGACACAGGCCGCTGCCCGCTCTGACCGGCAGAGCCACCGCCCATCCCGGAAGCCGGCGTTTCTGCAGTCAGGGCATCAATCAGTTTGACGCAGTCCTGCTCCATCATGATCAGTATGGTGTCGACCCGGCGGCGCAGGGCGCGATAGAAGATCATGGCCGGAATGGCCACCAGCAGCCCGGCTGCGGTGGTAATCAGGGCCTGTGAGATGCCACCGGCGAGTACTCCGGCATTGCCGGTGCCCTGCAGCATGATGGCCGTGAAGACCTCGATCATGCCCAGCACGGTGCCGAGCAGGCCCAGCAATGGTGAAATCAGCGCGATGGTGCCCAGGGTGTTCAGGAACCGTTCCATTTCATGGGCCACATGACTGGCCTGCTGCTGCACACTGTCTTTCATCGCCTCGCGGCCCATGCGGCTCTGCTGCAGTCCGGCTGCCAGAATACTGCCCAGCCAGGTTTCCCGACGCATGTTTTTCATGTAATCCGTGGTCAGCCGGTTCTCTTTCAGCAACTTCCAGACCGTCGGCAGCAGGTCTCGCGGGGCGACCTTATCCACTCGCAACACCCAGAATCGCTCGATGATGATGGCGATGGCCAGGATGGAGCAGATAATGATGGGGATCATGAGCCATCCACCGGCCTTGACGATCTCAAACACTGGGTAGTCTCCCTGCAGTTTGCGTGACGAATGAATAATGCGCTCAGATTCTAAGCCATGGGAGCAACCTTAGGCCATAGCTGAGCGGGATTATTCCCAGATCTGTGAAGCGGTAGCGCCAACTCTTCTGGCCACAGGTGCAAACAGCGCTGTTCTCGGGACTCACATAATCTTCTGTCCAAGTGCCTTCCGTCATGGCGGAAGGCAGGTCGGCATGCATTGGTTGCTGGAACACCAGATGAGCCGCCCGAGTGACTTCCCGCAGTGGGAGTGCCGCCGCCGGGTCGCCGCCAACCGCCAGCAAATCGGTTGCCGACAACTGCCCCGACTGAGCCAGCGCATGGGCGGCCACTACGTCTCCGCCATTGACAATCAATGCACTGCCGGCGCGACTGCGCACTTCCAGCACGCAGCTACCGGTTCGGGTACCTTCCGGCTGGAACCCTGGCAGGGGCCGCAAAAAGCGAAAGCTGACGTCGGCCAGTTCAAAGCGGGTATTCAGATCGCAGAACCGGGCATCCGGCCAGTTTTCGGGCCAGTGGTCACCTCTCGTTGGGCGCGAAGCAAAGGTCTGACTGGGCGACTGGCTCACCGCGGCCAGGGCGTTCAGACCACCCTGCGTCTGCCGCCCCGGCCGGGACAGAACCACGGTATGCCAGTCCTGCAGTGGCCTGGCCCAGTGCCAGCGCAATACAGGCTGACTGAGATTCACCGTCTGCCCGGTTCCGCTGCCACTGTCGATCAGCACCCGTCCGGTGGCCGTTTCCACAACCACCGTCTGGCCTGCACCACTGTCCAGCACCCAGACTTCAAATTCATGGTCTGCCAGCACGGGTGGGCGAGCCTGAGCCAGCAGCAAGGCAAACCCGCTGATCACCAGCAGGGTCCACCCGGCAAAGGACCAGCGTGTGAGCAGCGCCAGGGCCGCCAGCAGGCCGAGAATCACGGCTTGCAAGGGCGACAGTGCCGGCAGAAAGGCGATCAGGTGATCAAATACGGCCAGCAGCCAGCGCCAGACATCAATGGCCCATCCGAACAGCACATTGGCCCAGGGCAGCCCAACGGCCGTCAGCAGCGCCAACGGCAGTGTGACAAAGCTGACCCAGGGTATCAGCACCAGATTCAGCAACATGCCCGCAGGAAACAGCGGCAGTGCCCAGAGTGCATGGAC
>NZ_JAIUMC010000124.1 GCF_022565775.1 Natronospirillum sp. | reverse complement strand
GCGAAAGCGGCCATACTGCGCCTCGCTGGTCGCCTGCAGGGCTGCCTTCAGCCCCGCGATATCCACCTGCGTGCTGTTGAGCGCTGCCGAGACGGCAGCCTCATCCAGATAGGAGGCATTCACTTCCGACGCTAGCGTCATGATGGCTCAAGACCTTTACCAGGAAACCCCGTCAGAATGGCAGGGCCTCATCAGAACGTTTGGTCAGCACTTCCGGTCCATCGCGCGTGACAAGTATCGTATGTTCCCACTGGGCGGACAGCTTTCTGTCCTTGGTCACTACCGTCCAGCCGTCGGCGAGCAGTTTGTTGTGGCGCTTGCCGGCATTGATCATGGGCTCGACCGTGAAGGTCATGCCCTCGCGTATCTCGGTACCGGTGCCGGGGCGCCCATAGTGCAGGATCTGCGGGTCTTCATGGAACACCAGGCCGATACCATGGCCACAGTATTCACGCACCACAGAGTAGTGATTGCTCTCTGCGTGCTGCTGAATCACATGGCCGATATCGCCAATATGGTTGCCGGGCAGCGCCTGTTCAATCCCCTTGTACATGCATTCCTGCGTCACCTTGATCAGCCGCTCGACATGCGGTTTGGGCGGCCCGATGATAAACATCTTGCTGGTGTCGCCGTGGTAGCCATCCTTGATGACCGTCACGTCGATGTTGAGGATGTCCCCTTTTTTCAGCACCTTGCTGTCATCTGGAATGCCATGACAGATCACATGGTTGACGCTGGTGCAGACGGACTTGGGAAAACCCTTGTAGTTCAGCGGTGCCGGTATGGCCTTCTGCGTGTTCACGATATAGTCGTGGCAGATGCGGTCCAGCTCTCCGGTGCTGATGCCGGCCTCGACATGCTCGGTGACCATCTCCAGCACTTCGGCAGCCAGCCGCCCGGCAACGCGCATTTTGGCAATGTCTTCCGGGGTTTTGATACTGATGTTGTCGTTTCCCATTTAGTGCAGAAAGCTCCTCGGACTGAACCGCCAAGTTTAAGGCTTTTTGCCGATGACTGCGAGGGGGCCTCTCTTTACTGTCCATGGCTGGCGGCGTTAAACTGATCCGACATCCGGAATGCTGTGGATCGTCGCCATGACCATCAGGGAAAGCTCCCGCGACATCGACGGCGCCTCACCAGACGCGCCGCGCCAGTGGTATCTGCTGCAATGCAAGCCACGCGATTGTTTCCGTGCCCAGAGCAATCTGGACCAACAGGGCCTGCGCACCTATCTGCCAGTGCACACCGTCAAGCGCAAGCGGGCGCGACAGATCTACTTCGTTCGTGAACCGCTGTTTCCGCATTATCTGTTCATCCATGTGCCGGAAGAGTGCAATTGGGCGGCCATCCGCTCAACGCGTGGCGTCGCCCGCATCCTGAATTTCAATGGTTATCCGATACCCGTGCCTGCCGAAATCGTCTATGGTTTACAGCACAAGTGCGCAGAACTGACCGGCGACGAACCGGCGCCCATGTTTACCTCAGGCCAGAAGGTCGTCATCACCGAGGGCTGCTTCAAGGAACTCGAAGCCATTGTGCAATGTTCACATGGTGACGAACGTGTCGTGCTGCTGCTGAAAATGCTCAACCGCGAGCAGCGCATTGAACTCCCTGCCGACATCATAAGCGGCTGCTGAAACGGAGACTGGAATGGCCCTGCAGACCCGCTGGAAACGTGTTAAAGCTCTCACTGCAGATATGCAGGAAAAGATCATTGCCGAACCCGACCGGGTATCGGACATATGGGTAGAGCGGCAGCAGATTCTGGAAGACCTGCTCAGCGAGTCACGCCTTTCTTCCCTGTCGACCGAAGACCTGAACTGGCTGCGCGATGCGGTGGAGTCACTGCAGACGGAAGAACAGCGGTTTCTCGCCACCCTGAATGAAGCGCAACTGGAGATTATCGATGTGCTGCGCAAACAGCAGGGTGATGCACGGGCGGTAAAGGCCTACAAGACACAGCAGGATATGTAGAACCTGCCCTTGCTTCAGTCTGCAGCCAATGCCTGCCGCAGTTTGGCCCGCAATCGCTCGGCAAAGAAGCGCTTGCGCCGGTTGTTGAGCGCCTGACTCATGGCCAGCACAGGAATGACCGTCGAATCCCCCATGCCGTCGATCAATGCGAATACGCGCTGATCATCACGACGCGTCAGCACCAGGTTTTTCAGATTAAGGTCGCCGATGACCACCGGAGAGCTCAGCATTCTCTCGATAAACAGTTCGAGGGGTTCGGCGTAATCAGGCTTGAAGCGGCCCGTCCGGATCAGTTTTTTCAACGTTGGTGCCAGTTGCCCGTTCTTGTCACTCAGGCGTTCCACGATCATGCCGTAACCCCGATCGGTCTGTACCAGGCCATTGAAGGCAGGAAGATGGTCGACCATCGGGTCTTGCGCCTGCTCGGTCAGTGCCACAAAATGGTGTACTTCGCGCATGAAGCGGGCAAATTTGAAGCGGCTTTTGATGACCCGGGCCGGGTGCAAAAGAGCCTCGGCGCTCGAACCGGACCAATGGTACTTTAGTACCTTGACCAGTTGTTCGGGGTTCTCGGGGTGCTCATAGACCCAGCGGGATGAACCCTCGGCGATGGGGCTCGCATCGCCCAGATGCAGTGGCGTCTGAGTTGCCGGAAGAAGGCCGCCTGTGGTCATGGTCAGTGGATACCGCTCTGATGGATGTCACACAATTGTCATCAAGATATAGTACCGCGCGCCTGAGTTGCGGTCTAACTTACTGTGTAGCCGGAGTGTGAATCGCCATTGAACGGACCAAGTGAATATCTGAAAAGCTGCTGGTGGCGCCTGGTCTGCCGGGGACGTGATGGGGTCAACCGCCTGCGCTTCGGCGCTGCGGGCCCACTGGCGGCCGAGTGCCTGTATATCGATCCGCTGCAGGTCCGTCATTTCATCGAAAGCCGTGTTACCCGACACGATACCGGCCGGGTGCTGGCCGGTGACTGGGACGACAAGCGCCAGCCCATCGACGCGCTGCCCAAAATCGCCATCTGCAATCGTCATTTTGCCGAGGGCCTGTCCTGGGAAGCCGCCGGTGCCTATGAGCACATGGCAAAACTGCTGCAGAAAAAGAAAGCACCGGATGGCTGCCGCAACATGGAAGACGTCCATCGGCGCTATGCTGCCCTGGATGACTTTTACGCGCGCCTGCAGCAGGGTGCCCCCTATCTCACCAAACAGGCACTGGGCGGCAAGCGGCGGTTGCGTGAAGAAGGCGGTGTCTATATTCATGTCGGTCACGACGGCGCTCTGCTGTTCGGCAAGCGCGGCTGCCATCGTCTGGCCATTGCCCGACTGCTGAAGCTGCCAGCCATCCCGGTACAATTGGGTGTGGTGCATGCGCAGGCCGTGCGGCAGGGCTTGCTGCAGCAGTTGCGCTCCACCAGTGCCGAACTGGCAGCCCGTCATGTGCAGACTACGAAGGCAGTTAGCCCGGGAGGTCAAAATGTTTCGCATTGACATGATCGGCGCCAACGGCGTGGGTAAGACCACCCTGTTACGGAAGTTGCGACGCCTGTCTGGGCGCTCCTGGTTGTCACCCGATGAAGCTGTTCTGGAGCAGGCCAGCAGACTGCTGGTCGAAGAGGGCAGCGCGCAATCACTGGTCAAACGTGTGCTTTTACGGGGCTTGCCGGTCAAGGCACCGCGCAAGCGGCTGGCCAGCAGCATACTGAAAAGACAGGCGGTCAACGACCTTTGGGAGAGCGAAGCGACCTATGCGCCGTTCATTGCTGCAGCACTTGCGCTGGCCACCGACAGTGGCAAACGGGAAATACAGAAACTGGCCGGACTGAACGGGTTTCATTCCAGCCTGCATCAGTTGGGCTATCTGGCACAGCTGCCGGACGACCAGGCGGTGATGTTTGACGAATCTCTGAGCCACCGGGTTTATTCCATTGTTCACCCGGCGGATTGCCAGCCCGAGCAACTGGAGCGCTATCTGGATGCCATGCCGCTGCCCGATCTGCTCATTCACTGCCATACCGATTTTGGCAGTCACTGGGAACAGTTCCGGCAGCGGGTCCACCGCCGGGGTTACGCGGTGCGCAACAGCCACTATTTCATCGACGAAGAGAAAGAGTTTCAGGAAGACCTCAGAGCTCGCCGTCGAATCGCCGAACAAGTGCGCGACCACATGACGCAGCAGCGAGTGCCGGTTCTGAATGTGGACACCCGGCAACTGGAACGCAAGTCGCTGCAGGCCATCAACGAGGGTATCGCGGCGCTGGTACGCGAGAAAAGCGAGCGGAGCCAGGTCTAGGCCAAGGCGTTCTCAAAAGTGCAAATAGACCGGGTTGCCGGAGACCTTGAGTCTGGTACCCGCAGCCTGGCTGATGTCTGCACCGGCCATGTCGGTAATGCGCTGCACGCCCTGGGGCAGCTCAATGTCGGTGTCTTCCAGGGCGTAAACCACCTGTACGCCATTGAAGTCCCACCAGCGGACGTCGCCGTCCTGCCAGTGCTTTTTGAAGGTCAGCGGGCCGACCACGGCATTGAACTGCACCAGTGCCCGCCAGCCCGGGCGAATGCGGACTTCGTGCTGATCATCCAGCAACCCGAACCCGTGGTGCAGCAGGCGCCACCACCAGAGGCGTTCAGTCATCCCGGAACAGACAGCAATCAGCGCCATGCGGATCATCCAGGCGGCGCTGGTGGCTTCATCCACATGCAGCGGACTCTCCCGGTATTCCTGGCGATTGTAGGCACCCGCCAGTGGCGAGTGTTCCCCGGTGCCGGTCAGCGGCCAGTTGGTTTCGGTGATATAGAAGCCGTCTTTCTGCCAGTGCTCGGCGACCGCGCGGCCATAGATGCACTTTTCCAGCAATGAGAAACGGCCCTGATAGTTCTCGGGTTGCCCGCGGCGGTCGATATAGAGGTGGCAGGGCACGCCGTCGATCAGCGCCTTGGTGGCGTCCAGCAGCGGCGGATAATAGTGATACTCGAAATCGTTGACCGCCGGACCCAGAAAACGCAGGTGCGGATAGGTCTCGCGCAGAACCTTTATGCCGGCCCATACGCGGTTCATCTCTTCCAGCGTCCAGAAGCCCCACTTGACGCGATTGACGGCATGACCCACCTCGACAAAAGACAGGTACCCGGCCGTGCGTTGCAAGGCCTCGCTGCAGAACAGGCACCACTGGTCGGGGTGCAGCACCGCCTGCCGGCTCTGAATCAGCCCGACCGACACTTCATGACCGCGCTGATGTAGGGTCTGCGCCGCCCGCTCGACGGCATCAAGCCCCGGCGAGCCCAGGTGATAATAGGCCCGAATCAGTACTGGTGTGCCGGGCGCCTGCTGCAGGGTGTCGAGCTGTTCGTCCAGCAGTTCATCAGCCTCCACACAGACGCCCAGGCGTCCGGCCATGGTGACCGGTTGCTGATAGGCCAGTGCCGCCAGGCGACGATAGTGGCGACGCAGCGGTAACGCATGGCGCAGGTTGGCCAGCAGCAGGTGCAAGGCATCCGAGGCCTTGCGGTGCCGACGGCGGTCCTTGCCCTGCAATACCACTGACGGCTGGCCGGATTTGTGATCCCACAGCCAGATATCCCGCTCGGGTGGGCGCCCAGTGGTGACACGGATGCGCTCGTCACGCCGCTTGCGCTTCCAGTGGCGGATCGGGTGGCGGTATTTGCGCGTTGCCTGGTGACGACGGATGCGAGCCCGGTAGTGGGCCTCCCAGCGGGCGAACTCACTGGGCACCTCACCGTCCTCGAAGTAGAGGTGATGGAAGATGCGGCGAAAATGCGAGGGTATCTGCAGTCGGCACAGGTCTCTGGCTCGCTCGCGCAGGCTGACCTCGTCCAGAATACGGCCGCGGTTCAGGTCGATGAACATGACATCGCCCCAGTGCTGGCCATCCTCGCGGCGCAGCAGGATGTTCTGGGCCCCCAGGTCGCGATGCACAAAACCGCTGTCATGCATGGCCCGAATGGCGACGGCAGCGGTGCGCAGCAGCGCAACGAAGTCAGCCGCGTAGGGGCGTTCGCGGATGATATGAGTCATTTCCGTGAACAGGTCAGAGGCGTCTTCAAGAAAACCGCTGATCAGGTAGCTGGCAACCAGCCGTGGCCCTTCCCAGCGCTCAAAGTAGCCCAGCGGCGTCGCCACGCCGGCCTCATGCTCAAACAGGAATCGCGCATGCCGGTGCGCCCGTTCGGCCTTGCTGCCCTGGCGACGGTAGGTCATGGCCCGTAGCCGCCCTGGCGTCTTGAACACCTTCACGCAGACGGGGTGGGGCCAGCCGGGCAGGTCCGGTAGTCGAAACACCCGATTGCGGTTGCGAAAGATCAGCCCGTCAGATTCGGCTTCCAGACGCTGTGGCAATGCCGCCACCCAGTTCAGCGCCTCGGCTGTTGCCAGTGGCGCGGTCAGCTCACCTGAATATCCCTGCAGCGACTGCGGCAAGGGCAGCTCGGACAGAGGCAGAAAGTGCAACTTGGATGACGGCATGGATAGCGGATCGGATGGCTGGTGAAAGCGCAGCAGTCTACTAAAGTTCAGCGCAGCACGCACGTGGGGCGGCTGCGCCGCCATCGGCCAGGGGCTGGCCTCCTACCGTAGGAACGCACCCCGTTGCGCGATGGGGCCACAGGCCCCTTGCACAATCGGCCAGGGGCTGGCCTCCTACCGTGGGAGCGCACCCCGTTGCGCGATGGGGCCACAGGCCCCTTGCACAATCGGCCAGGGGCTGGCCTCCTGCCGTGGGAGCGCACCCCGTTGCGCGATGGGGCCGCAGGCCCCTTGCACAATCGGCCAGGGGCTGGCCTCCTACCGTGGGAGCGCACCCC
>NZ_JAIUMC010000123.1 GCF_022565775.1 Natronospirillum sp. | reverse complement strand
TGGTGATAGCTAATCACCATTGCCGGAGAGACACAAGGCTGTGGCCCTTGGCCACTCACGGTTCTGTCAGGCGCCCCTGCCTACAGCAGAAAATTGATGTCCAGCACCATCTCCACCTCGAGCGTGGTGTCAAACTGGGGCGGTGAGCCCTCCGTCTCGGTCACGATCTCGGCCTCCTCGGCACGCAGGTAATCGGTCAGATCAACATCTTCAACCCGATTGAAAGTCGCCTCGCGCTGGTCCGACTCGAAATCGTCATACCAGGCAATCAGCGACTTCTCCTCACCATTGGCATCAATAAAAACCTTCATTTCATCGATAAAATCCAGATCCTGCTGATCAGGATCGGTCACCCGCAGTGTGAACGAAGCCAGACTCGACGACTCCAGATTGTTACGCGTGGCATCACTGTTCTGAAAGTTTTCAGACTCGGTAACGTCAAAACTGCCGAAACCACCCAGAAGATCCCCAAGTGGCAAACCGCCAGACCCCTGGACCTCTTCTTCGGAAATGATCGTCACAGAAATGTTGGTCAACTCCCGAGCGGCATTACAGGCCACCAGCAACAGTGTGAAGACCAGCGCGCCGGTTAGCCACAGGCGTTTGTTGAGTGTCATGGGGTCATCCAGGAGCGTCATTCAGTTGACTCCAGCGTGGCATGAAGGGGTGGATTTTTCCAGTGATGGCATTGCCGCGCGATGCCAAGCTGCCCTAACCGCAATTCAGGGGTTCGGCTGGGAGGGCTATCTTCACATTTTGCTACAGGCCGCGCTGTTGACAGCCGCCTCTGATGACAAGCACCATAATCAGATAAAACTCGCATACTGGAGGAAGCTGTACCGGTCTAAGGAAAGGAGCAATCTAATGAGCCCCCGTTCAGTTGGCCATTCACGGTCACAGTGTCACTACCCGCTTGGAACTTCACTTCTTGTTATCGTCATGTCCTTAGCACTTGCAGGCTGCAACAGCAGTTCCAGCAGTGATGATGATGACTCTTCCGGCATAAGCGGCTCTGAACCTCCGTTTGAAAGCGTGAGTGGGTTTGCTCAAAAGGGTCCATTTCAACAAGGATCCACTGCAACCTTGCAGCCTTTGGATGAACAGGGTGACCCCGACGGTGACGGTGTAACCGCAGATGTCGGCAGTTGGGGTGAATTCGAGTTCGAGGATGTCGACTGGAGCGGTCCTTCTCTGGTGACGGTCGAGGGTTTTCACTTTGACGAAAGTGCAGGCAACTACTCCGGTGACCCGATCTCGCTCACCACCGTGGTAGAGGTCAATGGTGATGGCAATGGTTTTCTGGGCAACGTCAATCTGCTGAGCCACCTGATGGGGCAGGGTATCCGTCAACGCATGGCAGATTCGGACCAGTCGTTGTCAGATCATGCCGAGGCTGTGCTGGGAGAACTTCGTGATGAGCTGGGGCTGATCCTGGATCCGCGAACCCTCAATATGTTTGAACAGGATGATGATGCCCTGCTCCAGCATGAGAGCGGTGTGCTGGCCGAACTGTCCATAGCGGCCAGTTTCCATGACGACTTGGATGAATTGTTGAGTCAGTTCAATGAAGCCTGGGATGATGGTGAATTGACGGATGAGTTCATGGAGCAAGGCTGGGATGCACTGGAAGATACCATTTTGCAGGTCTCGGATAGCGAAGATTTCGAGCAGGCAAGACAACGACTGCGCGACAACTTCAACGACGCCGAGATTTCGACACAGCTTAGCTCAGTGGGAGGCGCAACACAGGTCAACCTTTGCCAGCCCACGACGACCACGGAACCGGTGCCCAGGGTTTGCAAAGGCCATCCGCAGACGACTTCCCTGATGCCGGGAGACTCGGCGGTGTATTGGTTCCGGGCGCCCTACGACGGTGCTTTCAGGTTCCGCACCACCGGTGAGTTGTCTGTTCACGATACGGTCGTGCGTCTGGCCCGCTCTGTTGACGATGAAGGTGACATTGGCACGCCTCGGGAAACCAAGACACACCACGACACCAACACGGTAAGCACTCACATTCTGGAGCAGGGAGATCGGGTCTATATTGAAGTGCAGGCTTTTAGTGGCGCCAACTTCAGTGACCCTCAGGAGGTCACCTTGAGCACGCATCGCCAGAACGAAGGCTCGGCGCGCCGGCCTGCCTGGATCTTTCCTCAGCATGCACCCAACCCTTATGCATTGAACGAGGACATGCAGCATTTTGTGGGATCACAACATCGTTCAGAAGGCGACAATGCCAACAATCAATCCTTCTATCGCTTCGTGGCCTGGGGCTTTTCAACCTTGCGCTACTATGAGTATGCCTGTGGTTTTGAGTCCCTGAATGGGCATACCATCGTCAGCCTGTACCGCTCCAATACTGCCGCCGCAGCCTTCAATAGCGACAACCTGGTTGAATCAGTCGACATGGCAGACCACAACGACGAAGCGGGTAATTGTGAAGTGGATCTGGATGTCTCGCCCGACTCCCAGTATTTCGTGAAGGTCGAGTCGACCGGCACACTGGATGCGGGCTTTGGTGGCGATATGTACACACGACCTGACGCAACCGGAAGCCCGACCTTCAGCAATGCCGGACGCACCGTACATTTCAAGGGCATCAGTGACTGAAACCAGCCTGCCGGTGCTGCCTTCAGTGTCGATGCAGGCTTACAGCTTGATCCAGGTCGCCTTGATCTCGGAGTACTTGTCGAAGGCGTGCAGGGACTTGTCTCGGCCGTTGCCGGACTGCTTGTAGCCGCCGAAGGGTGCCGTCATGTCGCCGCCGTCGAACTGATTGACCCATACCGAGCCGGCGCGCAGGGCGCGCGCCACGCGATGGGCACGGCTGATGTCACGGGTCCACAGGGCGGCGGCCAGGCCGTAGACACTGTCATTGGCGATGCGTACGGCGTCTTCTTCATGCTTGAAGCGCACCACAGACAGCACAGGGCCGAAGATCTCTTCCTTGCAGATGCTCATGCCGGGTTGCACGTCTTCAAAGACCGTCGGTTCGACATAATAGCCGTCACCCAGGTCGCTGACTCGGTTACCGCCGGCGCTCAGGCGGGCGCCTTCGCTCTTGCCCTTCTCGATATAGTCGAGCACGCGCTGCATCTGCCCTTCATCGACAATGGGGCCGATATTGGTTTTCGGGTCCAGCGGGTTGCCGGGGCGCCAGGTCTTCGCCGCTTCCAGTACCTTCTCCATGAAGGTATCGGCGATGCTGTCTTCCACCAGCAGGCGGGAGCCGGCGGTGCAGACTTCGCCCATGTTGAAAAAGATGGCGCTGGCGGCGGCCTTGGCGGCACCCTCCAGATCCGGCGCATCGGCAAAGACGATGTTGGGCGACTTGCCGCCCGCTTCGGTCCAGACCCGCTTCATGTTGGATTCGCCGGCGTAGATCATCAGTTGCTTGGCGACACCGGTTGAGCCGGTAAACACCAGGGTGTCGACGTCATTGTGCAGGGCCAGCGCCTTGCCGGCGGTGTGGCCAAAGCCAGGCACGACATTGAACACGCCCTTGGGCAGGCCGGCTTCTTCGGCCAGCCGCACCATCTTGAGGGCGCTGAGCGGACTCTTTTCGGACGGCTTGAGCACGATGGAATTGCCCATCGCCAGTGCCGGCGCCAGCTTCCACGACGCCATGATCATGGGGAAGTTCCAGGGCACAATGGCGCCCACGACACCGACCGGTTCGCGGGTAACCAGCCCCAGCTCATCTTCGCTGGTAGGAGCCACTTCGTCATAAATCTTGTCGATGGCTTCCGCGGTCCAGCGAAAACAGTTGGGGGTGGCTCGCGCATCAATACCCAGCGAATCGCTGATCGGCTTACCCATGTTCAGGGTGTCGGTCAGCGCCAGCTCTTCGGCATGCTGCTCCAGCAGATCGGCGAAGCGCTGCAGGATTTTCTTGCGCTTGGCCGGTGCCTTGCGTCGCCACACGCCCTCTTCAAAGGCACGTCGGGCCGCCTGAACGGCCAAGTCAATATCGGCAGCATCGCACGAGGCCACATCGGCCAGATGGCGACGGTCTATCGGGCTGTGACAGGCAAAGGTGTCACCGCTGGCGGCGTCTCTTGCGGAGCCGTCAATCCAGGCGCGTCCATCGAATTGTATGTCGGCGGCTTTGCTTTCCCAGTAACTGAGATCATGCCGGTTGGCCATGGTCCTGCCTCGCTGCAAAAGTGATAATAACGATGCTGCAACATTAGCGCACCCTAGTGCAATAATTCAATATATCGAACACTTGATGTTTGATTTATTTTACATAGACTGTGACGGCATAGTGTTCAAAATCTGACTCAGGTGCACTCATGACCTCTCAGCAACCCCCTATTTCGACCGATGCTCTCTGGATGCCGTTTACCGCCAATCGCCAGTACAAGGCCGAGCCACGTGTGCTGGTCAGTGCCGAGGGCATGTGGTACCAAAGCCAGGACGGGCGCAGTATTCTGGACGGCACCGCCGGCCTCTGGTGCACCAATGCGGGCCATTCCCGGCCTGCCATTACGCGGGCCGTGGCCGAGCAGATTGAACGCCTCGACTATGCACCGCCGTTTCAGATGGGGCATCCGCCGTCGTTCGAACTGGCACAGCGACTGGTGCGCCATACACCGGACACGATAAATCATGTGTTCTTTACCAATTCCGGATCGGAGTCGGCGGATACCGCGCTGAAAATCGCATTGGCCTATCAGCGTGCTCGCGGGCACCATCAGCGCACCCGGTTGATCGGTCGCGAGAAGGGCTATCACGGCACCAACTTCGGTGGCATCTCGGTTGGCGGCATGGGCAACAACCGCCGCGCCTTTCCGGTGCAGTTGCCGGGCGTTGACCACTTGCCGCATACGCTGATGCCGGAGGCTGCCTTTAGCCGCGGCATGCCCGAGCAGGGCGCTCATCTGGCCGAGGCGCTGGAGGACATACTGGCGCTGCACGGGCCGGAAAATGTGGCTGCCGTGATCGTGGAACCCATGGCCGGCTCGGGGGGTGTCATTATCCCACCCAAGGGCTATCTGGAGCGGTTGCGCGAAATCACCCTCAAGCACGATATCCTGTTGATTTTCGATGAGGTCATTACCGGCTTTGGGCGCGTCGGCGATGCTTTCGCCGCCAACCGGCTGGGTGTGGTGCCGGACATCATCACGGCGGCCAAGGGCCTGACTAATGGCGCCATCCCGATGGGCGCGGTCTTTGTAGCCGACCATATTCATGATGCCTTCATGCAGGGGCCGGAAGAAACCATCGAGCTGTTCCATGGCTACACCTATTCCGGGCACCCGGTCGCCGCTGCGGCCGGCCTGGCGACGCTCGATATCTACGAGCAGGAAGGCCTGTTCCAGCGTACGCTGGAGATGGAAGCCTACTGGGAAGAGGCGCTGCACAGCCTGCGTGACCTGCCCAATGTGAAGGACATTCGCAATATGGGCCTGGTCGGGGCCGTCGAGCTGGCGCCGGATGACAAGCCCGGTGCCCGCGGCTATCGGGTCTATCATCACTGCTTCTGGAAGAGTAATGCACTGGTGCGCTGCAGTGTGGACACCATCGCCCTGTCACCGCCCCTGATCATCAGCCACGACGAGATCGATCAGCTCGTTGCTGCGCTGAAGCAATCCATATTGGCGGCGGCCTGAGCGCCGCCGCATTCCGACTCATTTTGAAGGACTTTTGTACATGAGCCGTACCGCGCACACTGCGTCCTACTATGCTGCCAGTGCCAACCCTTCTCCCGAGCGCCCCTCACTCCAGGACAGCATCGACACCGATGTCTGCATCATTGGCGCCGGCTATACCGGCCTGTCGACCGCCCTGCACCTGGCCGAAGCCGGCTACAAGGTGGTGGTGCTGGAGGCAGCCCGGGTGGGGTGGGGGGCCTCTGGGCGCAATGGCGGTCAACTGATCAACAGTTACAGCCGGGACGTGGATGTCATCGAGCGCCACCATGGCGCGGACACGGCAAAGATGCTGGGCAGCATGGCGTTCGAAGGCGCTGATATCATTCGCCAGCGCATCGACCAGTACAAGATCGACTGTGACTATCGACCAGGTGGCATTTTTGCAGCGTTCAACCGCAAGCAGATGCAGGAACTGGAAGCCCGTCATGGTCTGTGGGCCAGTTATGGCCACGACCAGACCGAACTGCTGGATACGGCCGCGACGCGGGCCAGAATTCACAGCGACCGCTATCATGGCGCCCTGCTGGACCATCGCAGCGGCCATGTGCATCCGCTCAATCTGGCACTGGGCGAAGCCGCGGCTATCGAGTCGCTGGGCGGACAGATATTCGAAGACAGCCGGGTCACCGGCATCGAACGCAAGCAGCGTCCTGTGGTCACCACCGCCAGTGGCGGGCAGGTCACTGCGGACTATCTGGTGATTGCGGGCAATGCCTATCTGGGTGGCCTGGTGCCCGAGCTGTCAGCGCGTTCCATGCCCTGTGGCACCCAGATCGTGGCTACCGAGCCCCTGGGCGAGACCCGGGCGCGGGACCTGATCACGAATCTGGAATGCGTGGAAGACTGCAACTACAAGCTGGACTACTACCGCATTACCGGTGATTTCCGTTTGGTTTATGGGGGAGGGGTGTCCTATGGGGGGGGTGACCCGGCGTCAATCGAGGCCTTCCTGCGTCCGCGCCTGGAAAAGACTTTCCCGCAGTTGAAAGGCGTGAAACTGGATTATGCCTGGGGCGGTGATTTTCTGCTGACGGTGAGCCGGTTGCCGCAGGTGGGTCGGCTGACGCCGAGCATTTTCTATGCGCAGGGGTACAGCGGCCATGGTGTCACGACCACGCACCTGATCGGCAGGCTGATGTGCGAGGCGCTGAAAGGGCAGGCGGAGCGCTTTGATGCCTTTGGCAGCGTGCGCCACATGCAGTTCCCCGGTGGCCGCGCCTTCCGCAAGCCCTACACTGCGCTTGGCGCCGTCTTCTACGAACTGCGTGATCGGTTGGGGGTTTGATATAGGCGGCTGACGCCGCCATCGGCCAGGGGGCTGGCCTCCTACGGAACATAACCAC
>NZ_JAIUMC010000122.1 GCF_022565775.1 Natronospirillum sp. | reverse complement strand
ACGATATTCTTGGCCACATAACGCCCGGCATAGGCCGCAGAGCGGTCCACCTTGGACGGGTCCTTGCCCGAGAAGGCGCCTCCGCCGTGCCGGGCCATGCCACCATAGGTGTCGACAATGATCTTGCGACCGGTCAGGCCGCAATCACCCACGGGACCACCGATCTCGAAAATTCCGGTCGGGTTGATATGGTATTTGGTGTCCTTGTGCAGCCATTCTGCAGGCAGCACCGCGTTCAGAATTTCTTCCCGCACTGCTTCCTTCAGCTCTTTCTGGCTGATGCCCGGGTGATGCTGGGTCGACAGCACCACGGCATCGACAGCCACCGGCTTACCATTTTCATAGCGCAGGGTCACCTGGCTCTTGGCGTCCGGACGCAGCCATTTCAGCGTGCCGTTCTTGCGCAATTCAGCCTGCTTCTCAACGAGGCGATGTGCGTAGGTCAGTGCCGCCGGCATCAGGACGTCGGTTTCATTGGTGGCATAGCCGAACATCAGTCCCTGGTCACCCGCGCCCAGCTCTTTCTTCTCTTCCGGGTTTTCGTCAACCCCTTTGGCGATATCGGAAGACTGTTTGCCAATGGCATTGAGCACCGCGCAGCTCGCGCCATCAAAACCCAGGTCCGAGTCGTTGTAGCCGATGTCCAGAATCACATCGCGCACGATGTCTTCCAGATCGACATAAGTCTCCGTGCGCACTTCGCCTGCGATCACGGCCATGCCGGTCTTGACCATGGTTTCGACGGCCACGCGTGCCTGCGGGTCGTCCGCGATAATGGCATCCAGAACCGCATCGCTGATCTGGTCAGCCATCTTGTCCGGGTGCCCTTCGGAGACAGACTCGGAAGTAAACAGGTTGTACTCGCTCATTGAACGCTATCCTTTTGCTTGCTGGTCCAGACTGTCTGCTGCGCACTTGCGCCAGAGCAGGCATTGGACCTGAAAACCGTTACGCAGCGCCGTCACACTATGGCGCTCCAGAAAAAGCCCGGCACTGTTGGCCCAGCCATCCAACTCAGCATGATCGAACCCCAGCCACTGATCACCGCAGTGCTCTCTGGCCCAGGTCTGTTCGTGGCGACACAGGTCCGTTACCAGCAGGTAGCCGCCGTCGCGCAACCCCAATCCGGCACGCTGCAATTCTTCCCCTGGGGCGGGGATGTGGTGCAGCACCATGTTGTAGACCACCAGATCAGGCGCCTGCGAATACGTCTCCAACCACTGTTGCAGATCGCCATGCAGGAAACGAATCTGGTGGTTTTCGGCATGCCGCTGCTGCGCCTGCTCCAGCAGTTCGGCGGAAATATCCACCGCGTCCACCTGCCGGAAACGTTGCGCCAGTGCCCCGAGAAACTCCCCGAGGCCCGGCCCCACCTCCACGGCATGCCCGGTTCCCGTATCCACTTCATCAAGCAGCGCCAGGGCCTGCTCTTCATATTGCGGATATTCGGCGATCAGGTCCTGCCGGGTGCGGAACTCCCCCAAATGGCGCGCAAAGAAGTCCCTCGCGTGATCCCGGCGCTCGGCCGCAATGGCTTGCTCGCGCGTGGCCACCACGTTCGGCAGGGGCCACTGATCGAGTGTGGCGAACACCGTTTCGACCCAGGGCTCGGGCGCAGGGTGGCGCTGATAAAAAATCGAATTGCCCTCTCTGCGCTGTGTTACCAGGCCAGCCTGAGCCAGTATCTTCAGATGGTGGCTCAGCCGAGATTGCTGAATGCTCAGCAATTGGCTCAGCTCCAGCACGCCATAGGACTGCTGACGCAGGGCGCGCAACACCAGGAGCCGCAGCGGGTCTGCTGTGGCTTTCAGGTGCTGGGCCCAGGTGTCGTAGGGCGAAGAATCGGCAGGAGTTAGCGCGGTCATGGCTGCAAGTCTAGCCAAGCACCGGTGAGAGTCAAGACCTATATCAAAAAACTTTGATATAGGTGGCCAATGTAGAATCAACCAGACAGGACACTAGTTTGATTCGGCTTGCAACCCTTGCGGCGGCAGTCGATCAGCGGCCCAACTGTGCGTCATCAGGTCTTTGACATGCTGTATTTCTGCATCTGGCACGGCTTCCGTGTGCAGCTGCCAGTCGGTCGCATCATAGTGGAAGATGTAGAGCCGGGACACGAACTCGTGGATCGGCAGCGAGCTTTCGCCGTGCTGTTCACCATGACCTTCGGTGGATACCACAACGCCACTGCCCCAGTCCTGACCACTGTCATTGTTCGGGTTGAAGAAATAGACCCGCATGACATCCTCCTGATCGAGAGCAATACGCAGGATGGTAATGGCATGCCAGCCGACAAAACGGCTGGAGCCGTCGGTGACGGCAGCGCCGGCCGGTTGAGGGTGCACAACCGGTGTGTTGCTGTTGTAGATTGGGTGATAGAGCGCATAAAAGGTGCGGATAAAGGACTCCTCGTCCTTCAATTGCCCGGTATGGATATCCACCACAATGGCAAAGCCGCGGTTGACCCACCAGCCATGAAACTCCGGATTGATCCAGCGGTGCGGGTCTTCTGGACGGTCCTCTACCAAATTGCCCATCTCGGCATAGATTCGGTCAAGGTGTGGAACCAGGATTGTCGACAGAGGGTCCAGATCAAATGCCATGGGATTGACCATGCCCTCTGTCAGCGCGGCTGAATTGATGCTCTGGCCTTCGAATTCCATGACTACCCTGTTGTCGCGTGAGCACCAGCGCGCCAATTGCAGCAAAAAGTCGGGGTCGGTATAGGACCACATCGAGATGGCCCGGGTCGATTGGCAAGCCGGGTTGTTGCCCTGGCCCAGCCCCAGAGGCTGCCCCAACACGCTGATGATGCCGGCCATCAGAGTCTTTGCCGGATCAATGTCTTCCCCAAAGGTCAGGACGAGTTGCTGGCGCACGTCGGTATGCAGGGGCGTCTTCATCTGCCGCCAGAGCGCTGCCGCCACACTGGAGCGATAGAGCAGCCCGCGCTCGAGCAAAGAGGCCAGGCCGTACAAAGTCTGTGCTGTCGGCAGGTGAATACAGTAGTCCGTCAGGGTTTGTACGAGGTCCTGATAGCACAGGTAGCAGTCTCGCCCGGTGCTGCTCAGACCGAGTGAACGGGAAAACAGGTCACGGTCATTGAATGACTGAACATGGCGAACGAAGGCCGCATGGTAGGGTGACACCAGACCAGTGTCATGCATGGCCCGGGCAAAGCCCTGAGCCTCGGAGTCCAGTGCCATGGCGTCCATGGCCGCAACGCGTTCGAGATAAGTCTCGATGCCTGGGTCTTCCCGGCAGCCCTGAGTCGGGCCATAGAGCGCACTGACCAGCCCCTCCGCACCGCGCGCCTTGGTGCTGATCTGGATTTCCGGGTCAAACAGACACGCCGCTATGCGGTCGACCATGGCACGTACACTGCGCACCTGGATGGGTCGCTGGCGCAGCAAGCGATAGACCTCTTCCACCACCGGCTCGAGAATACTTTCGTAACCGATATGACTGGCAACAAAATTGAGCTGGCGCACGATCAGGGCATGCATGTCCGGATCGGCATTGCGCTGACTTTCGTCCGCTTCCATCTCGAAAATACGCTGCAGATTGAACGCCAGTACCTGGGTCAGAAAATGGGTGGCCTGTTCGGCCGAAAAGGCCGGATGAAAATACTGGCCTGAACTGATGGCCAGGATACGCAATTCGCTCAGACACTCGATAACGATCAGCGTGCGATCATTGCTGTCAAAGGTGGCCGGCACCAGTCGGGCCTGCAGCAGGTCCGGTGCGACCCAGTCGCTGCCTTCAAAAATCCCGGCATGGTCCAGCTGCTCGGCGCGCTCCAGCATGGCCTCAAGCCCTGCATCATGAGTCAGTATGCGGCGACACAGGTCGAGCGCGCGCGGCAGGTGGTTGGCTCTGGCAAAGCTGCGCGCTGCCGCCATCTTCTCCAGCAACGGATCAAGGTTGGCAAGCATGCGGTTGATATCCGGCCCCTGAGTCGGGGACTTGGACTCGGTCATACGGGTTACTCGAGCTCCTGATACCGGAAACCATACCCCATGGCGGGGCAGGCAGTCACCTGTTTAACCTTTAATTACCCGCCTCGTCCCGAGAGAGAGGACGCCAGGTGTGCTATAATGGCGCCTCATTTGCAAAACCTGCCGGAGTGTGGATAGACCTCTCCTGCAGGCGGGAGTTCGTTTTGAAAGAGAAAAATCCGGATAAAGGTTACGTCGCACTGTTGGGCTGGACGCTCAGTGCGATCGAGGCCCTGGACAACTTTGATCGCCGCTATGTCGTTGTGGCGCCGCCCTGGGCCGAAGACTACTGCAAAGAGCACGACATTCCCTATGTGGCCTGGGATTTCGAGCGCCTGAACGATCGTTCCATGGAAATTGCGCAGACTCTGCAGGATATGGGTGTGGATGTCGCCATTCCGTTGTTTGAAGAAACCGTCGAGTGGGCCGGTGCGATCAACTCGGTTCTGCTGGACAACCCCAGGCTGTTTGGCCAGTCAATTCTGTTCCGCGACAAGGCCCTGATGAAGCGCCGGGCGCAGTTGGGCGGTATTCGCGTCGGTATTTTTGAAGAGGCACACGACCGGGAAGACGTTATTCGCTTCCTGAAGCGGGTCAACCAGACCCTGCTCAAGCTGGATGGGGACCCGAACGATCCGATCCACCTGAAAGCCTTCGACAAGGCGGGCTGCCTTGGTCACCGGGTGATCCGCACACCGGACGAAGTCGACTCTATCCCGGACGACGAATTTCCCGTGCTGATGGAAAGCCACCTGGATGGCTGGGAGTTCGCAGTCGAAGCCTGGATATGGAATGGCAAGATCCAGTTCCTGAACATTTCAGAGTATGTGACGCTAGGCTACTCCGTCTTTGTTCCGGCCACGCCGGAGCTGGAAAAGTACAGAGAGTCCATCACGCAGCAGATCGAAAAGCTGATCAAGACCTTTGATATCCAGTTCGGTTTCGTGCACCCCGAGTACTTTGTCACCAGCGATGGTGAAATGTACTTTGGTGAAGTGGCGTATCGGCCACCCGGCTTCAAGGTGTTCGAATTGCTCGAGCGCGCCTACGGCTTCAATGCCTATCAGGGACTGGTGCTGATGTTCGATCCTAAGACTACACAGGCTGAAATCGATGATTTCTTCCCCGAGCCGGTCAAGGACGCCAAGGGTGTCGCTGGCTGTTTTGGTGTGTATCCGCGTCGCCGCGTAGTCAGCAAGCTGGAGATTCCCGAGGAAACGGAAAATCATCCGTACTTCGACTTCCACGAACTGACACCGCCGGTGGAAGAAACCGTCACCAAGCGCACCGCCTTTGGTACGCACTGGGGGCTGGTGTATTTCTTCGGTGAAGACACCTACACCATGCGCGACCTGTTGAAGCACCAGGAAGACCTGGATTTCTATATCTAGGTGCGAATCGCCCAGAGGGCTGGGCTCCTACGGAACAACCACCGTTCGTGCCTGTAGGAGCGCACCCCGTGCGCGATAGGCGGCGAAGCCGCCTACAACTTCACCGACATCCCATCTGCCAGCGCCCGGCGATACGCCACCAGACTCGGCAACACACCCAGCACCAGCGCCAACCCCAGAATAAGGCCGCCATAACGCAGCGTATCGGCATTCCAGATATTGGTACCGATAAACAGCCCGTACTCCGAGACCAGCCATGGCTGCGCCAGTTGCAACCCACCCCAGAGCACCAGACTGCCCAGCAGCAACCCGCCAATGGTGATCAGCAACACTTCCATTTGTATGAGTATCACCAGTGTCCAGGGTGAGGCCCCGAGCGCCCGCAATATGGCCATCTCCCGCTGTCGCTCACGCATGGAGGCCAGCAGGCTGGTGGTCATGCCCACCAGCGTGGCGATCAGCACCAAAAAGGCAATCAGCAGCAGAATATTCTCGATCACACCAATCATCTGCCACAGTTCGGACAGTGCCACACCCGGCAATACAGCCTGCAGTGGCTCGCTGCGATAATTGTTGACCACGTGCTGCAGGGCAAAGGTCTGCACTGGTGAATTCACACCTACAAAGGTGGCGGTCAGTTCACTGGGTTGCAGGCGCGACGGGTCCATCTCCAGAACCTCTTCCTGGTCTGGCGTGCGGCGCGGGTCGGGCATGCCAGATTCCCAGCCGAGGTGAATGGCTTCCCAGGCTTCCAGGCTGATGTGCAGCGACTGATCCACAGGGGTACCCGTGGGTGCCAGAATACCGCTCACGGTGAAAGGCATGTCGCCGTGATCGACAAAGCTGACCTCGCCCATACCGTGGGCGATGACAAGCTCGGTGCCCATTTCATACCCCAGGGCCTGGGCGACCTCCCAGCCCAGTACCACATCAAACAGCTCCTCGAACTGACCCCCTTCAGCAAACTCCAGGTTCTGCCGGCGGCCATACTGGAAGTGCTGGAAATAGTCCTGATTGGTGCCGATCACCCGATAACCCCGGTGACTGTCACCCAGTGTGATCGGAATCGTCCAGGCCACAGCATTGTGGTTGGCAATGTATTCGTAGGATTCCCAGGTGATGTTGTTGGTCGGGTTGCCAATGCGGAACACCGAGTACAACAGCAGATTGATCGAACCGGAGCGGGCGCCGACGATCAGATCCGTGCCGGAGATGGTTTGTGAAAAGCTGTTCTTGGCTTCCTTGCGGATATGGTCGATGCCGAACAGCAGTGCCACACTGATGATCAGTGTGATCAGCGTCAGCACGACAGTGCCGCGCCGATTCCACAGACTGTGTCGAGCCAGGCTCAAATGCATGCGGCGACCTCCCCTTGCAGGTCTCGAATATCGAGCTGGTCATCAAAGTGGTGCTGCAGCGCCCGGTCATGGCTAACGAACACTATGGTGCTGCCGCGTTCAGTGGCTGCCCGCATCAGCAACTGCAGAAAATCATCACGATGGTCGGAATCCAGCGCTGACGTAGGCTCGTCGGCGATCAACAGCTCCGGTCGGTTGATCAGCGCCCGGGCCACGGCCACGCGCTGCTGCTGGCCGACGCTGAGGGCATGCGAAGAGCGGTGCCAGAGTTCTTCTTCAAGCCCCAGGGCACCGAAGATCTCGGCAAACTCTGCTTGAGACGTATGGCGATGCCCGGCCAACTGGCGCGCCAGGCGCACATTGTCGGTCACCGACAAATAAGGAATCAGATTGAATTGCTGAAAGATGATGCCGATATGCCGGGCCCGAAACCGGTCCCGTTTGCGCCCTGACAGATCATGCAGAGGTGTATCCAGAATCTGCACGGCACCCGACTGCGGCACATTGATACCGGTCAGCAGGTTCAGCAGCGTTGTCTTGCCGGAGCCGGAAGGGCCGTACAGAAATACCCGGCGCCCCCGGGGCACCGTGAATTCCGGAATGCTCAATACCGGCGGCAGATTGCGTTGCCAGCGGAAGCAGACGTCTTTCAGTTCAATTGCGTTCTGGGTGTCGGTCATGCCTGGAATGCCTGTATCTGTTCTGTAGGCCAGCGATGTCAATCGCGCCCGGCGGCGTCAGCCGCCCTTCAAAGGAGCCTGCCGGCTCCGGTCGCTCCTGCGCATCCATGCGCCCGCGACATTAGTGCATCCCTGCACGTCA
>NZ_JAIUMC010000121.1 GCF_022565775.1 Natronospirillum sp. | reverse complement strand
CAGAAGACAGAAGACAGAAGACAGAAGACAGAAGACAGAAGACAGAAGACAGAATGATCGTTGCCGGGCCTTAGAGGGCTGTCAAACCCTCACTGTCTACTGTGCACCGTCTACCGTCGACTAAATTACCGATAGGGTGTCGGATCCTCGACCCCGGCATCAACAAACCCCTGATGCCGCAACCGACAGCTGTCACAAACGCCACAAGCGGTGCCGGCTTCATCTGCCTGGTAGCAGGAAACGGTAATGCCGTAATCCACGCCCAGTGCAATTCCCTGACGTATGATGTCGGCTTTGGTCAGATCCAGCAGCGGGGCTTCCACGCGAATGGTGCTGCCGGTGACCGTCGCCCGGGTCGCGACATTGACCAGGTTTTGATAGGCCGTGACAAACTCCGGTCGGCAATCCGGGTAGCCGGAATAATCGACCGCGTTGATTCCCAGATAGATGGCACTCGCTCCGGTGACTTCGGCATAGGCCAGGCCATAGGACAGAAACACGGTATTGCGTGCCGGTACATAGGTGTTGGGGATACCTTCACTGGGCGCATCGGGCACTGCCATAGCAGGGTCGGTGAGCGATGATCCGCCCAACTGCGCGAGATCAATATCTATAATGCGGTGCTCATGCACATTCATGCGCGCAGCCACGCGCTGAGCAGCCAGCAATTCAGCGTCATGACGTTGCCCGTAACGAAAGCTGAGAGCATAAACAGGTTGGTGATGTTGTTGCGCAATGGCAAGCGCGGTTGCCGAGTCTAGACCGCCCGACAACAGGACGATGGCACCACCGGTCATTGATCGGCCCGCAGTGTCTCGAGGCGTTGGGTGGCCAGGTTACCGAGGCTGCCGTCTGGCGCCTGATCAACGACCTGGGTGTAAAAATCAACGGCGGCATCGACTTCGCCGGTGCGCTCGGCCACGAATCCCAGCTTGAACAGGGAGTCGAGACGTTTGTCGGAATCCGGATAATCATCCAGTACACGGTTGTAGGCCGCTTCGGCCTCATCATATTCACGCAACAGCGTGTGCACTTCTCCAAGCCAGAACCAGGCGTCCGCCGCCAGGCTGCTGTCCGGATAGTCGGCAACAAATTCACCCAAGGCATCCGTCGCCTCCGGGTAGCGCCGTTCAGCGATCAGGTCACGACCACGCCGATAGGCGCGTTGTGCATCCTCGGAGTCATCAGCCTGCGGTTGCGCGGGCTCTGGAGAGGTCTCGGGGAGGGCACCGACACCGCTGGTCTGCATGTTGGCCAGCCGACGATCAAGGTCAGCATAGCGGTCGCGGGCATCCTGCTCTGCCCTTCTCAGGCGCTCACGCAGCTCTTCATTTTCGCCGCGCAACGACTGTACTTCCTGCTCCATGCGCTGCAAGCGGTCGAGCAGCAGGGATTGACCATCCTGCCCGGACATCTCGTTTCTCAGCTCATCGAGTTGAGAGCGAAGCTGATCACGGGTTACCAGATCATCAACAGTTACCCCACCCGGCTGATTGAGCAGAATAGGGCTGCCTTGTTCGATAGGCGGGTTCGCAAACAAAAAAGAGCTGCCCCCAAGGGCAGCTCCCGTGATTACGACCAGCGCTGTTTTTTGCAGTGCTGTCATCAGTCCTGGTACTGAAGCTCTACCCGGCGGTTACGAGCCCAGGCTGCTTCATTTGACTCAGCAACTGCAGGGTTCATTTCACCGAACGAGGTGACATACATCTGAGAGTTCTCGACACCACGCAGGTTCATGTAGTCCTGAACCGACTTGGCACGATTTTCACCCAGAGCCAGGTTGTACTCGGCACTGCCGCGCTCATCGGTGTGGCCTTCCAGCACGATAACCGCTTCCGGGTTTTCACGCAGGTAAGCGACATGGCGATCCAGAACGTTACGAGCTGCTGAACTCAGTGAAAAGCTGTCGAACTCGAAGTAAACAACGCGAACGCTGGGCATTGCCATTGCCGGCTCTTCTTCGGGTGCTTCTGCTTCAGCAACCTCAGCTTCGCCCAGTGGCATCAGGCCAGTTGTGCGTGTTTCTTCCGTTGTGTCCATATCTTCTGCCATTCCGGCATCATCGGTCGGTGCACTGGAGCAACCGGCAATTACCAGTGTCCCTGTTACCAGCATCACTTGCAGTAGCTTGAATTTTGACATTTTTCTCAATCCCATTTGTCAGAGGTTTTATCTATCCGCCGGCTGATCATAGCACAGCGATAAAACAGTTCACCACCAGAGTGGCTCCTAAACTAGTAGGTGAATGGCGACCATGCAGGTTCACGCACATTGCCAAACCGGCTGGGCATCACATTCTCCACCATACCATCTATTGACACCCACGCAAGCCTCGAAGTGCCTCCCTGGGTGGTTGCATAAACGACCATGGAATCATTGGGTGCAAGGCTTGGGGCCTCATCCTGCGGGTTTCCGGTCAACACCTGCAGGATACGACTTCCCAGGTCCATGGTGGCGATATTGTAGCCATCACCATCATTATGCACCATCACTATCCGGTCTCCTGTCACACTTGCGCGTGCGCGCGCATTGTATCTCCCATCAAAAGTCAGCCGCTCCACGTCATCCGAGCCCAGGTTGATCCGGTAGATCTGAGCCCGTCCGCTGCGACCAGACGTGAAAATCAATGTGTCATCGTCCACCCAGTCCGGCTCGGTATCGATGGCCCAGTGTCGGGTAATCTGCTGCACCTGGCCGCTGGACAGTTCCATCACATAGATGTTGGCAGCCCCGTCCCGCGACGAAGTGTACGCCAGTCTGCGACCGTCCGGCGAAAACGCCGGCGCACTGTTTATGGCGCCCTGGCGCTGCGCCGCAGTGCGTACTGTTCCGTCTCCAAGGGTCAGAATTCGCACCTCTGAGCTGCCGTCAGGGGCGAACGTCACAAAAGCAATCTGGCTGGCATCAGGGGACCAGGCGGGGGACATGATGGGCAGATCCGCTTCAAACACGGCCTGCTCCTGCTCCCCGTCGGCATCAGACACATACAGTGTATGGCGCCGTCCTGATCCTGTATCTTCGATCGCAACATATGCGATTTTGGTGGAAAATACGCCTCTCACTCCCGTAATTTCTTCGTAAATCGCGTCACTGGCCCGATGCGCCAGCTGACGCCATTGCGAGCGGTCTCCGGTAAGCGTGCGCGCGATCATGCGGCGCTCTGCATAGGGGTCGTAGAGCTCGTAGGTCACCTCGACCCTGCCGTTGTCCAGAGGACGAGCCCGGCCAATCACCACATAGTCCTGGTTGAGCAGACGCCACTCGCGAAACACCATCGACTCGCTGCGAGTAGGCCAACTGCGCATGTCCGATCTAGGTAGTGCATCGAACTGGCCGGTGCGCTCGAGATTGTTCTCGATGATGGTGCTCATTTCCGAGGGTTCTGAACCGCTGCCATCCCAGACGAAGGGTACAACCGATATTCGGAAGGGGTCATCATAGCCCCGGATGATAGTGATCGTGCGGTCAGCCTGTGCGGCGCCAGCGAGCAGCGCCACAGTCAGCATTATTGTCAGTGACAGCCAAAGCTTTTTCATAATTATACCTCAGGCCTGAAATCAAAATTGAAGCGCCGGTAGTTGCGCTCGAATATCTGGTTGTCTTCGGGCACGGGCAGCCGCCCTACCCGCTGTACCGCCTCGATTGCTGATCGATCCAGGGCCTGACTGCCGCTGGAGTTCACCAGTTGCACACTGACCACTTCTCCCGTCGGCAACAACTCAATACGCAGAGTCACCACCATCGAACTGTCCACATTGGGCGGCAGCGCCCAGGCGCGAGTCACCCGCCGTCGAATCTCACCGTCAAAGGTGGTCGTCGCCTGACGCTCACGCTCTGACTGTTCGGCCTGTGCCCGTTCCCGAGCCCCCTCCTGCTCCAACTGGGACTGCATCATCTGCTCCAGAAAGTCATCGTCCGGCGGCGGTGGCTGCGGCGGACGCTCGGGCTCGGGCGCCGGTTCCGGCTCAGGAGCAGGCGCAGGCTCCGGCTCGGGCTCTGGAGCGGGCTCCGGTGCCGGCTCTTCAACTTCGGGCGCCGGTATCGGTTCGGGAGCGGGCTCTGGCTCCGGAGTCGGCTCGGGTTCCGGGGCAGGTTCCGGCTCCGGCGCGGGTTCGGGCTCTGGAGCGGGTTCCGGCTCTGGTTCCGGCTCAGGTTCCGGCTCAGGTTCAGGTTCGGGTTCCGGCTCGGGCTCTGGCTCAACCGTTGTGGTTGCCACTTCAACCGGATCCGACTGTGGCGGCGGATCCGGCTCTGCCCGCTGCTGCACCCGTGACATGGTGATCAGTTGGGCATTGATAACCTCAGGCATGTTGGGCTCTGGCGGCGACGCCATATTGGGCAGCCCGACAATCAGCAGAATGCCCAGCGCCAGATGCAATACCACCGAATAGGTCAGTGGCAGCAGATGTTCACGATCACGCAGCATCAGAGCGGCTCCGTCACCAGCCCCACATTATGGACGCCAGATTGTTGCAACATGACCATCAACTCCACCACCCGGCCGTAGGGCACGGACTGGTCGCCGCGCACCAGAACAGCGGTGCCGGGGTTGTTTTCAAGCACCTGACGGACAAACGTCTGAATCTCCGTCAAGGGTACGGACTGCGGTGAATCCTCACCCAGCTCAAGAAAATATTCCTGATCAGCCGTCACCGAGACAATGAGATTCTCCCGGTCTTCATCGGCAGGCAATGGCTCCGTCGATACTCTTGGCAAGTCGACATCGACCCCTTGAGTCAGCATTGGCGCGGTCACCATAAAGATGACCAGCAGCACCAGCATGACGTCTATATAGGGGACGACATTGATCTCTGCCATTGGCCGCCGTCGATTCCCGCGAGTCCTCATACGCGCTGCGCCTCTTCGGGCGGCTGGGCAGCGGCTGCGGGCTTTTCACCCGTCTCCCGACGTGTCTGATTCTTGCGCGCCAGTGCATGCACCTGTCGATGCAGGATGCTCGAAAACTCCTCGGCGAAGGTGTCATACTGGCCGGTCAGGTTGACCGCCATGTTGGAAAACTTGTTGTAGGCAATAACGGCCGGAATAGCCGCGAACAGGCCCATGGCCGTTGCGATCAGTGCCTCGGCGATACCGGGCGCTACCGTGGCCAGGGTGGCCTGAGAGGTCATGGCCAGCCCCCGGAAGGAGCCCATGATGCCCCAAACCGTGCCGAACAGCCCGATATACGGGGTGATCGATCCGACTGTAGCGAGAAACGTCAGATGCTTGTCGAGGCGTTCTTCTTCCTTGTTGACGGACACCCGCATACTGCGCTGGATAGCCGTCATGGTGGATTCAGGGTCCAGATCCGGCTGTTGCCGGGCTCGGGTGAACTCCTTGAAACCAGCCCGGAAGACCGCCTCGGTGCCACTGTCCGTATCTGGCGTCGCATTGACCTGCCGAAAAAGCTGGGTCAGATCCATCCCGGACCAGAACCGCTCTTCAAAATTCTCACTGCCGCGGCGAAAGCGGGCAATGGTTCGAGCACGCTCGAAAATGAAATACCAGGACAGTACTGACGCCAGTACCAGAATCAACATCACCGCTTGCACGACAATGCTCGCGCTGGCAATCAGCGCAATATAGGACATCTCTCCATTCACGAGGAACGCTCTCCTTACCCGGAAATTCGGCAATGTGCGCCAATGTACCGAAATTGATCAACCCTGCACAGAGGTTTGCATTGTTTTTAAGGTCGCTACATCTCGCCGCTGGCTCGGAGTTCAGACCGTATCGGGCGGGGTCAGACCAAAATGCTGATAGGCAAGGGGTGTAGCCACCCGGCCACGTGCAGTGCGCACTACAAAACCGAGCTGAATCAGGTAGGGCTCCACCACATCCTCCATGGTCTCTCGCTCTTCACTGAGCGAAGCGGCGAGGCTTTCAATGCCGACCGGGCCACCGGAAAACTTCTCGATCATGGTGCTGAGGAAACGCCGGTCGAGCACATCAAACCCTTTCGGGTCGATATCCAGCATGGTCAGTGCGGCATGTGCCACCTCGTAGGACACCACGCCATCGGCTTTGACCTCGGCATAATCGCGCACACGGCGCAGCAGCCGGTTGGCAATACGAGGGGTCCCGCGCGACCGGGTGGCAATTTCGCGCGCGCCTTCATCGGTCATCTGCATGCCCATCAGACCCGAGGAGCGATGCACAATGGTGGTCAGATCAGCCACATTGTAGAACTCGAGACGCTGCACGATACCGAAGCGGTCGCGCAGCGGCGAGGTCAGCAAGCCGGCACGCGTGGTGGCACCCACCAGGGTGAACGGGGGCAGCTCCAGCTTGATGGAACGCGCGGCCGGACCTTCGCCGATCATGATGTCCAGTTGGTAGTCTTCCATCGCCGGGTAGAGGATTTCTTCGATATGCGGGCTGAGGCGGTGTATCTCGTCGATAAAGAGCACATCGCCCTCTTCGAGATTGGTCAGCATGGCGGCGAGATCGCCGGCTTTTTCCAGCACAGGGCCGGAGGTGGTCTTGATCGACGCCTCCATTTCATGGGCAATGATATTGGCCAATGTCGTCTTGCCCAGGCCAGGCGGACCGAACACCAGGATATGATCCAGCGGTTCGGAACGCTGACGAGCGGCGGAAATGAAAATATCCATCTGCTCGCACACCACGGACTGCCCGGTGTAGTCCGCCAGGCGCGATGGCCGGATGGCCCGATCGAATTTCTCTTCACGGGGTGATTCGGGTTCCGGGGTGATAAAGCGGTCGGTTTCAATCATGACTCAGAGTTTGACCCAGCACAGGTGAAGAGACAAGGCGGCAATCACGACAGCCGCATCTACAGGGCAGATTTCAGGGCCAGACGAATCAGGTCGTCACTGCCGAGGCCGGGCTGGCGGACTTGCTGAACCATTTTGGTGGCCTGCGCCGGCTTGTAGCCCAGCGCCACCAGGGCACTTTCCGCATCTTCGACCGGGTCGCCGGCCTGCCCCATGATCTTGGTCAGGTCGCCCATTTCGGCGGCACTGCCTTCGGCATGGGTGAGCTTGCCCTTCAGTTCCAGTACCAGGCGTTCGGCCATTTTCTTGCCGACACCGGGAATCTTGACCAGTTGATTGACCGATTCCAGCTCGATATAGCGGGCGAAGTCGTCAGGCTCGATGGCGGAAAGAATCGACAGGGCCAGCTTGGGGCCGATGCCGTTGACCTTGATCAGGGTGCGAAACAGGCGGCGCTCGCTTTCCTGGGCAAAGCCGAACAGGGTATGGGCATCTTCACGCACGCTGAGGTGCGTCCACAGGCTGACCGGTTCGCCGGTGGCGGGCAATTGATAGTAGGTGGTCATGGGCACCAGCACTTCGTAGCCAACGCCCTGCACGTCCAGCAGGATTTCCGGCGGCTGCTTGGCACTCAGGGTGCCCTTGAGATGTCCGATCATGTTCGTTCTCCGGTTCCTGTGGTTGTGCTGTTGTGAGCCTGTCGCCTGTTTGGTGCTTGTCAATCCATGTCTGGTGGTTGGCCCGACCGGTCAGCAACCCGCCAACAGTGGTGCCTTGTTTTGTAGGCTGTGAGCCTTGCTCAGGCATGCGTGGCCCAGGGCCACAGCCTACACGCTCAGACAACTGTCCCGCTGATCCTCCGTGGGCTGGCGCAACAGCCGGCGGCACCACAAAGATT
>NZ_JAIUMC010000120.1 GCF_022565775.1 Natronospirillum sp. | reverse complement strand
AATTCTTCTTCGTGGCTTTGCGCCTTCAGCAGACCTAACAAGTCTTTCATATAACCGCCTCAAAGCTAGTTACTGAGTGCGACCGGTGTACTGCCGGCCGCAGGTCAATCTCGCCCCTGTTGTGGGGCATTGCCGCCGGACCCTGAGGCCCGGCGGCTGCACAGATCAGTCGTGCTCCAGCTCGATATCGATACCGAGCGAACGGATTTCCTTGATCAACACGTTGAAGGACTCGGGCATGCCCGGTTCCATACGGTGATCGCCATCGACAATGTTCTTGTACATCTTGGTCCGACCATTCACGTCGTCCGACTTGACGGTCAGCATCTCCTGCAGAGTATGGGCGGCACCATAGGCTTCCAGAGCCCAGACCTCCATCTCGCCGAAGCGCTGTCCACCAAACTGTGCCTTGCCGCCGAGCGGCTGCTGAGTCACCAGGCTGTAGGAGCCTGTTGACCGCGCGTGCATCTTGTCGTCGATCAGGTGGTTCAGTTTCAGCATGTACATGTAGCCAACGGTGGTTTCCCGCTCGAAAGCTTCGCCGGTCCGGCCATCCCAGAGCTGAATCTGGCCGGAAGACGGCAGACCCGCCAACTCCAGCAACTTCTTGATTTCTGGCTCCTGGGCGCCATCGAATACCGGCGTACTGATGGGCAGACCGCCACGCAGATTGCCGGCCAGCTCAAGCACTTCATCATCTGTAAGTTCGTCGATATCTTCCTTGCGGAAGGCATCACCGACACTGTTGTAGATTTCGTCCAGGTACTTTCGTACCTCTTCGATGGCCCGACGCTCACGCAGCATCTCGTTGATGTGCTTGCCAATACCCTTGGACGCCGCCCCCAGGTGTGTTTCCAGCACCTGTCCGACGTTCATCCGGGAGGGCACACCCAGCGGGTTCAGCACCACATCAACCGGCTCGCCGTGTTCGTCATACGGCATGTCTTCCACCGGCACGATGGTCGAGATAACACCCTTGTTACCGTGACGTCCGGCCATCTTGTCGCCCGGCTGAATCTGGCGCTTCACGGCCAGGTAGACCTTGACGATCTTCAGCACGCCAGGGGCCAGGTCATCACCGGAAGTGATCTTGCGATGCTTCACTTCCAGGCGGTGTTCCTGATCCTTGCGGGTTTCTTCCAACTGCTGCTCGGCCTGCTCGAGGGCCGCAGCCTTCTCGTCATCGGCCAGACGCAGCTCGAACCATTGTGCATAGGGCAGCTCGGCCAGCGTCTCGGCTGTCAGCTTGTCGCCCTTCTTGAAGCCGGCTCCACCGCTGACCGCTGCGCCTTCCAGAATCTGGGCCAGACGCTCGAAAGTCGCCTGTTCCATGATCTTGTACTCGGCTTTCAGGTCCTTGCGGAACTCGTCCAGTTGCTGACGCTCGATGGCCTTGGCCCGCTCGTCCTTCTCGACGCCGTCACGGGTAAAGACCTGAACATCCACCACGGTGCCGCGCATGCCGCCCTTGACGCGCTGAGAGGTGTCCTTCACATCGGACGCCTTCTCACCGAAGATGGCACGCAACAGCTTTTCTTCCGGCGTCAGCTGGGTCTCGCTCTTCGGCGTAACCTTGCCGACCAGAATGTCACCCGGGCCAACCTCGGCACCGACATAGACAATGCCGCTTTCGTCCAGCTTGCTCAGCGCAGACTCACCGACATTCGGAATGTCCGCGGTGATTTCTTCCGGCCCAAGCTTGGTGTCACGGGCAATACAGGTCAGTTCCTGGATGTGCACGGTGGTCAGGCGTTCTTCCTGTACCACACGCTCTGATATGAGGATCGAATCCTCGAAGTTGTAACCGTTCCAGGGCATAAACGCGATGCGCATGTTCTGTCCCAGAGCCAGTTCACCCAGATCAGTGGACGGACCATCAGCCAGAATATCACCCCGTGCCACCACATCGCCCTGATTGACGATCGGACGCTGGTTGATACAGGTATTCTGGTTGGAGCGCGTGTACTTGGTCAGATTGTAGATGTCGACGCCGGCTTCGGAGCCTTCGACTTCATCGTCATTGATCCGGACCACGATACGCTTGGCATCGACAGACTCGATCACGCCGCCCCGGCTGGCCACGGCACAGACACCCGAGTCGCGCGCTACCGCCCGCTCGATACCGGTGCCCACGACGGGCTTATCGGAACGCAGTGTCGGAACCGCCTGACGCTGCATGTTCGAGCCCATCAGGGCACGGTTGGCATCATCGTGCTCGAGGAACGGAATCAGAGCGGCCGCCACCGACACGACCTGGCGTGGCGATACGTCCATCAGATCAACCGATTCGACCGGCGCCAGAGTAAACTCACCATGGTGACGAACCTGCACGAACTCGCCCTGAATGCGATTGCCATTGTCCATCGGCACATTGGCCTGGGCAATGACGTGCTTGCCTTCGTCAATGGCTGACAGGTAGACAATTTCATCAGTAGCCTGACCGTCCTTCACTACCCGATAGGCAGTTTCCAGGAAGCCATAATGGTTGGTGCGTGCATAGGTCGCCAACGAGTTGATCAGACCAATGTTCGGACCTTCCGGCGTCTCGATAGGGCAGACACGACCATAGTGGGTGGTGTGTACGTCACGCACCTCGAAACCGGCACGCTCACGGGTCAGACCACCTGGGCCGAGTGCGGACACCCGGCGCTTGTGCGTGACCTCGGACAGCGGGTTGTTCTGGTCCATGAACTGTGACAGCTGGCTGGAACCGAAGAATTCCTTGATCGCTGCGGCCACCGGCTTGGCATTGATCAGATCCTGCGGCATCAGGCCTTCACTTTCGGCCAGTGACAGGCGCTCACGCACCGCCCGCTCAACACGCACCAGCCCAACACGGAACTGGTTCTCGGCCATCTCACCCACGGAACGCACACGGCGATTACCCAGGTGGTCGATGTCGTCCACTTCGCCTTTGCCGTTGCGGATATCAACCAGTGTCTTGAGCACGGCCACGATATCGTCACGGTCCAGCACGCTCTTGCCGGTGTCCTCTTCGCGCCCGAGGCGACGATTGAACTTCATGCGGCCAACGTTGCTGATGTCGTAGCGGTCTTCCGAGAAAAACAGATTCTCGAACAGGCTCTCCGCTGACTCCTTGGTCGGCGGTTCACCCGGACGCATCATGCGATAGATCTCGACCAGCGCCTCAAGGCGCGTGCTCGACGGGTCAATGCGCAGGGTTTCGGAGATGTAGGGACCGCAATCCAGCTCATTGCTGTACAGGATGTCAATGCGCTGGGCACCGGCCTGCACCATCTTCTCCAGCAGATCAGCCGTGATCTCGCTGTTGCAGGGCGCCATGATCTCACCGGTCTTCTCGTCGACGAAATCCTTCGCCAGCGTTTTACCGATCAGGTACTCATCGGGCACATTGATATGCTCGACACCGGCCTTTTCCAGCTGCCGAAGATGGCGGGCCGTGATACGACGACCGGCTTCCAGGATGACAGTGCCATCCTTGCCCTTGATGTCGAACGAGGCGGTTTCGCCGCGCAGCTGTTCGCTGTTGAACGCCATCTGGAAGTGTTCGCCACCACGACGGAACTCGATGGTGTCAAAGAACATGTCCAGCATGTCCTGATTGCTGTAGCCCAGAGCACGCAACAGGATAGTCGCCGGCAGCTTGCGGCGCCGGTCGATACGGACAAAGACATTGTCCTTGGGGTCAAATTCGAAATCCAGCCAGGACCCCCGATAGGGAATAACCCGGGCAGAAAACAGCAACTTGCCCGAGGAGTGAGTCTTGCCTCGGTCATGATCAAAGAAAACGCCGGGCGAGCGGTGCAGCTGGGAAACAATAACCCGCTCAGTACCGTTGACCACAAAGGTGCCGTTTTCGGTCATCAGGGGGATTTCCCCCATGTAGACTTCCTGCTCCTTGATATCCTTGACGGCCTTGGAGGAGGATTCCTTGTCGTAAATTACCAGGCGCACCTTGACCCGCAACGGAGCCGAGTAGGTGACACCGCGGAGCTGGCATTCCTTGACGTCGAACGCAGGCTCACCGAGACGGTAACTCACGTACTCCAGCGAGGCATTGCCAGAGTAACTGGTAATCGGAAAAATTGATTCGAACGCAGCCTGCAGCCCCACACCGTGGGCATCTTTCGCCTCCGGATCGGATTGCAGAAACTTGCGATAGGAATCCATCTGAATCGCAAGCAGGTAAGGCAGCTCCATAACGGGCGGAATCTTGCCAAAGCTCTTGCGAATACGTTTTTTCTCGGTGTAAGAGTAAGCCATCTAGCGTTCCCCAGCTCACATTAATGGACGGTTCATTGGGACTCTCGTCCGACCTTCCCGCAGGAAGAAAAAGCAGTTATCCCAGAACGGCAAAAAGGCTGGCGTCAATCTGACGCCAGCCATTGCGTTCTGCACACTCCACAAAGAGGGAATGATTACTTCAGCTCGACAGAAGCGCCGGCTTCTTCCAGCTTGGCTTTCAGCTGGTCGGCTTCTTCCTTGGAAGCGCCTTCCTTCACTGTGGCAGGTGCGCCATCAACCATTGCCTTGGCTTCTTTGAGGCCTTGGCCGGTGATTTCGCGAACAGCCTTGATGACGTTTACTTTCTTGTCACCAGCAGCAGTCAGGACCACGTCGAACTCGGTCTGCTCTTCAGCAGCACCAGCGTCACCAGCACCCGCAGCGGGGGCAGCTGCCACAGCAGCTTGAGCAGAAACACCGAACTTCTCTTCCATTGCTTCAACGAGTTCAACCACTTCCATGACGGACATTTCGGCGATTGCGTTGAGAATATCGTCTTTAGACAGAGCCATTGTTACTTTCTCCAGTAAATCGTTTCATGTGGACTGACCATCAGGGTCAGGCCGCTTTTTTCTGTTCCGCTACGGCGTGCACGACACGCGTCACCCGTCCGGGGACATCGTTGAACGTGCGAACCAGCTTGGTGACAGGTGCCAGCGTGACCGCGGCCAGCATACCCAGCGCTTCTTCGCGCGTCGGCAGCTTGGCAAGACGATCAATCTGTTCTGCACCCAGCAGCTCACCACCTACTGCCAGCGCCTTGACGTCAAAGTTATCGTTGTCTTTCGCGAAATCTTTGAACAGGCGGGCAGCGGCGCCGGGGTCTTCCATGGAGAACCCGAGCAGGGTCGGACCACGGAACACATCGACGGCACACTCGTATTCGGTTCCTGCGACGGCGAACTTGGCCAGGTTATTCGGGGTAACCCGCATATAGACCTGGTTGGCACGCGCTTCGGCCCGCAGTCGGGTCATGTCTGCAACAGACACGCCTCGCGAGTCGGCAATAACCAAAGAGAGAGCACTGGAGGCCACTTTACTCACATCGGCGACAACTTTTTTCTTGTCTTCGAGTCTAAGTGCCACGTTATTTCTCCCAATTTCCGGCGTTAACCGGGTTCAGCTTTAGTTACGGCTACAGGGTCCAGCTCAATTCTGAGTGGGCTTCACCGTCTGCGTAGGACATTAAGGTTAGGCCGAAGCCGCCCCCCCTACGGTCTTTGACAGCCCCGCCGGCAGCACCCGTAGTGCTTCCGGCGAAGCCCCAAAGTTCTAAATCACCAGAGTGCTTTGATCCAGCGTCAGACCCGGGCCCATGGTGGTGGACAGGCTGACCTTCTTCACATAGACACCCTTGGCGTTTGCCGGCTTCAACTTCTTCAGCTCGGCAATCAATGCTTCGGCGTTCTCTTTCACGGCATTCGGTTCGAAATTCAGCTTACCGATAGAGGCGTGAATAATGCCGTTCTTGTCTGTACGGAAACGAACCTGACCGGCCTTGGCGTTCTTGACCGCAGTCGCGACATCGGGCGTCACCGTACCCACCTTGGGATTCGGCATCAGACCGCGCGGACCGAGGATCTGACCCAACTGGCCGACCACACGCATGGCATCCGGAGCCGCAATAACGACACCGAAATCCAGATTGCCGGCCTTGACCTGTTCGGCAAGATCTTCCATGCCCACAACGTCTGCGCCGGCTTCTTTCGCGGCATCAGCGGCAGCGCCCTGGGCAAAGACGGCCACTCTGACCTCTTTACCGGTGCCGTGCGGCAACACGGAAGCGCCACGAACATTCTGGTCGGATTTCCGGGCATCGATGCCCAGATTAATCGCCAGATCGATAGATTCTTCAAACTTGACGGTAGACAGCTCCTTGAGCAGTGCCACGGCCTCGTCAATCGGATACTGCTTGTGCGGGTCCACTTTTTCTGCAACCACTTTGGCGCGCTTGGATAACCTGGCCATCAGTTAACCCCCTCTACATTCAGACCCATACTGCGAGCAGTACCGGCAATGGTGCGTACGGCAGCATCAAGATCGGCTGCGGTCAGATCCGGATCCTTGGTCTTGGCGATTTCTTCCAGCTGATCACGAGTTACCTTGCCCACCTTTTCGGTGTTGGGCCGGGCTGAACCGCTTTTGATGCCCGCTGCTTTCTTGAGCAGAATGGCGGCTGGCGGAGTCTTGGTGACAAAGGTAAAACTCCGGTCGTTGTAGACGGTGATCACGACAGGGATCGGCAGCCCAGGCTCGACATTCTGGGTCTCGGCATTGAATGCCTTGCAGAACTCCATAATGTTCACGCCATGCTGGCCCAGCGCGGGACCAACGGGCGGCGACGGATTCGCCTTGCCTGCAGCAACCTGCAGCTTGATATAGGCTTGTACTTTCTTGGCCATAATGTCCTCTTTGTGGGTGCTAGCGCCTTTGGTCAACCGTTACCGGCCCCGCGGGCTCCCCGATAGTTGTCGACCACTTCTGCGGTCGCGTTCTACAGACGGCAAAACCGGCTCGCGGCCGGTTTCACCATTCAGTGGGTCAGTCTATGCTTTTTCGACCTGGGTAAACTCCAGTTCGACCGGCGTAGAACGACCGAAAATAGTAACCGACACGTGCAGCCGGCTCTTTTCGTAATTCACTTTTTCCACAGTCCCGTTGAAATCGGCAAACGGACCGTCGGTCACTCGAATTGCTTCACCCGGCTCAAATACTGTCTTCTGGGCCGGCTTCTCTGTACCTTCCTTGACCCGACGCAGTATCGAATCAGCTTCAGCCTGAGACAACGGCGCTGGCGCATCGGAAGAGCCACCGATGAAACCCATGACACGCGGCGTGCTTTTGACCAGGTGCCAGGTTTCGTCGTTCATTTCCATCTCGACCATGACATAGCCGGGGTAGAATTTGCGCTCGCTCTTGCGCTTCTTTCCGTCTTTTACCTCGACCACACTCTCGGTAGGCACCAGGATCTCACCGAACTGATCCTGCACACCGTGCAGCTCGACGCGCTCTTTCAGCGTGGCCGCAACCCGCTTCTCATAGCCAGAATAGGCATGTACGACATACCAGCGCATGGATGCTTCCTTAATTAACCGACGACCAGGCCGATCAGAAAACTGATCAGCATATCGAAAAAGAACATGATCAGTGCCACCAGCAGTACAACTGCCAACACCAGCAGGGTGGTCTGGGTGGTTTCTGTTCGCGTTGGCCAAATGACCTTGCGCAACTCAGTCCACGCTTCTTTACGATACTGGTTGAATTTGCGCCCACGCTCTGTAGTCAGCGCAACGCCCAATGCGATCAGCGCCAAGGCCACCACACCCAGAGCACGATATAGCAGACCCACTTCAGGGTTCTGACCGTTGCCCACGATAGCCGCGACCAGCAAGGCGCTGACTACCAGCCACTTGAAGACATCCAAGGTGCCGCCTTTTTTAGCAGCCTGACTAGCCATATAAATTCCCTGAAATCTGAAACTGACGCCGAATAATGGCAGGCCAGGAGGGACTCGAACCCCCAACCCTCGGTTTTGGAGACCGATGC
>NZ_JAIUMC010000119.1 GCF_022565775.1 Natronospirillum sp. | reverse complement strand
TGGCCAGCGCGTTGACGAAGCCGGTGACCACCGAGCGCGAGACAAAGCGCATCAGGCGGCCCAGTTTCAGATAACCGGCGCCAATCTGCAGCACACCGGTCAGCAGCGTGGCGACCAGCAGATACTCCAGCCCGTGGTCGCGCACCAGCGTGACCATCAGCAAGGCCATGGCGCCGGTGGCAGCCGAGATCATGCCCGGGCGCCCGCCGACAAAGGCGATAATCACCGCGATACAGAATGAAGCATACAGGCCGACTTTGGGATCGACGCCGGCAATGATGGAAAAGGCGATGGCTTCGGGGATCAGCGCCAGAGCGACCACCAGGCCGGCAATCAGGTCACCGCGAATATTCAGGGTCCATTGGTTCCAATAACGTTGCAGCATGTGCAGCAGGGTCTCCAGGGGTTGTTCATTGTGGATCTGCTGACAGGACAGGGTCTGATGCCTTCGACTCGAAGCCCGCTGCGAGTATGACTACACGGGGCATGACTGCTGGGATCGAATAGGTGTCAGAGCGGCTGCATGCCGGGTGTCCGCGCGGACAGGGCATGCAGTGGCAGGAAACGCTAGGGCGGCGTGATCAAAATCGGGTCTCTGGTCAGGGGCGTGTAAAGTGCGCGCACTATACCAGAATGTAAGTTTCTTACAAGCTGACGTGTTCCCGGATGAAGCTGCAACACTCGGTTGAGAGCGCTATGCTGTGGGCATGACGAAATTACTCCCTTGCGCACTATTGTTGTCGACCCTGGTTCTGACCGCCTGCACGGATGTGGTGCTGGAACGCTCCCTGGAGCAGTTGGTGGCGCATCAGTCGGGCTATGCCGGCCGCGATGTCCGCACAACCGGCGTGGTGCGCAGTTTCGACGATCCGCTGCACTTCTGGATCGAGGATGACGAACTGAACCGGGTGGCCATCGAGCCGGAAGATCGGGTAGCCGACCATGTCGGCCAGCGCGTGCAGGTCACAGGAACCTTCATCAGCAGCGCCGATAGTGGTCGTATTATTCGCGCGGAGCAGGTCGAACGATTGCCAGAGTGATTGCTTTAACTGGTTGCACTAGACTGGCGCTGCGCCCGCTCTTCCTCTAGATTGAAAGGATGAGCTACCATCCCAGACCTTTAGCCGCGCTGACCCTGCTGGGCCTAGGAAGCCTGGTGCTGGTTCTGTGCTGGGGCCTGCTGTTCATACTGATAGCTCGTTTGCTGCCTGAATCGCTGGCAGAGCCCCGCGGATTTTTCCTGACCTCTCTGTTGTTGTTTCTGTTGCCGGCCGGTGCTCTGGCCGCGCTGCTCTATGGGATAGTGCTGCGGCCGCTGAGAAAGTTCGCCCGGGCGATGGAGCGCGCCGACTATGTCGAACTGCCCGGCGGTGGTCGGTGGGTGCGCGAATTGCAGTTGATGGCGGCGCACTACAATTCCGTGCTCGACAGCACCAGCACCCGCCTTGAAGGGCAGGACCGTGCTACACAACTGGACTCCTTGACGCAGGTGGCCAACCGCAGCCGTCTGGAGACAGAGCTGGAAGTGGAGTTGCGACGAGCCGAGCGCTATGGCAGCAAGTTCAGCGTGCTGTTCATGGATCTGGATCAGTTCAAGCAGATCAATGAACGGTTTGGTCATCTCGCAGGAGACCAGTTGTTGAGCGAAGTGGCGGACCTGATCCTCAGTCGGGTGCGGTCGGCGGACACAGTGGGTCGCTGGGGTGGCGATGAATTCATGATTCTGTGCCGGCAGACCTCAATCAGCCGGGCCGCCCGACTGGCAGAGTCACTGCGGGAGACCCTGCACAATGCCCGTTTTCTCGACGGGCAGCGGTGTACCATCAGTATCGGCATGACGGCACAAATGCCCGACGACTCGCTGGCGACGCTGTTCGGTCGTGCCCGCGAGGCGCTTGAAGAGGCCAAGCGCCTGGGCCGCGACCAGGTCTTCGGGCGGCCGATCAGTCCAGGTCCCTGAATGGCGGGTTATATGTAACCAGGGTTTGTTAGCGGGCGCAGCCAATGCACTTGAGCACTGTCGGATCAAACGCCAGGCGCCGCGCTTCTATCCATTCGTCGCACTCGATACAGGCACCGTATTCGCCGCTGTCGATACGCATCAATGCGGCAGCTATTCGACGCATCATCAGGCGCCGGCGCTCCTCTTCGGCATTGGCCATGGCCTGACCCTGCAGGGCATCCATGCGGGACAGGCGCCCTACCGTCGTCTGGTCCAATTCAACGGTGGACCGGGCCCCTTCCGAGCCTTTGCTCTGTGCTTCCAGTTCTTCGCGCAGGGTACGCAACTGTTGCGCTATGTCCTGCATATCCAGGTCGGGGTGGTTCATGGGTCTGCTCCCTAGTCATGAGGAATACACTACCCCAGTTGCGCCACCTCAACCACCCGCTCGATCAGATCCAGTCCGGAGGATCCCAGTTCACTGACCGGAACCCAGCGCACTTCTGCAGCATCACTGGCTGCGGCGGCTTCCCCGCTCAGCCACTGACAGGACACGGCGACCAGTATGTAGTGGTGGCGCAGTTCTCCCGCCGGGCCATGATCCAGAGCATCCAGCGTGGTCAGGACGCGGCCGGCTCGGGCGCGCACGCCGGTTTCTTCGAGGAGTTCACGCTCGGCGGCGGCAGCGATGGTTTCACCAGGTTCGATCTTGCCGCCCGGGAAGCCCCAGCGCCCTTCATTGGGCGGTTGCCCGCGCCGCACCAGTAGCACCCGGCCCTGGTGGTGCACTACGGCCAGGATGGCTGGACTAGGCCTCATGGTCGGGGTTCCGGTTCTCAGATCTTGTCGCTGAGCAACTTTCGCAGTTCGAGATAGTCCGCATGAAACTTGCGAATGCCTTCGGCCAGCTTCTCGGTCGCCATGGCATCTTCATTCATTTGCCAGCGGAAAGTCTGCTCGTCCATGGACTGCCTGGCGTCGTTGCTTCCCAACTCCGGGTTTAGCATGGGCTTGAGTTTTCCGGTGTCGGCGGCCAGTTCTTCCAGCAACGCAGGGCTGATAGTCAGTCGGTCACAGCCGGCTAACTGCTCGATCTCACCCTTGTTGCGGAAACTGGCCCCCATGACCACGGTGTTGTAGCCGTGCGCCTTGTAGTAGCGGTAGATGCGCTGCACCGACAGTACCCCGGGGTCGGTTTCGGCACTGTAGTCCTCGCCGGTACTGGCCTTGTACCAGTCCAGAATGCGACCAACAAAGGGAGAGATCAGAAACACCCCGGCCTCGGCACAGGCCACGGCTTGGCCGAAACTGAACAGCAGTGTCAGGTTGCACTTTATGCCCTGTTGTTCCAGTTCCCGGGCTGCCTCGATGCCCTCCCAGGTAGAGGCCGTCTTGATCAGAATCCGATCCCGGCTCACGCCCTGCTCTTCGTAGAGGCGGATAAAACGCAGAGCCTTGTCGATGGTACCGGCAGTATCGAAGGACAGCTGTGCATCCACTTCCGTGGAGACATAACCCGGCACCACCTGGGTGATGCGCTGCCCGAAGTTGACCGCGAGCTTGTCCATGGCCGTTTCAACCTGCTTGTCATGAGTGCTGCCCTGCTTGCGCCCATAGGCCAGGGCATCTTCAACCAGACCTGCATAGGCAATTTGCTGAGCCGCTTTCAAAAGCAGAGAGGGATTGGTGGTAGCGTCCGTGGGTTCGAATTGCTTGATGGCCTCGAAATCACCGGTGTCGGCGACTACGGTGGTTATCTGCTTGAGGGCGTCCAGTTTGGTCATGGTAGTTCTGATCCTGTGGTGTTTGTTGTCATGGTCCGAAAGGGCTAGCAGTTGCCGCGGCAGGCTTAAAACCATCTTCCGGATATACTACAGCGGGGTGGCCGTCGTTGTTAGTGCCGGATTGCTGCAGAGAGGTGAGCCGGGCCCCCTCAGGTTGCAGACAATGACTATGATGGCCTGGAAAAACCCCGGTATCATAACCCAAAGGCAAGGCTCTGCTGAGCGACGCTGGCGTGAACCAAGGCATCACAATTGAAGCAGATAAAGGGGGCGATTTGACCAATGGAACTGAACTACTACACCTGCGACGTCTTTACCAAAACCCGCTTCGGAGGCAATCCGCTGGCTGTCGTGCCGGACGCGCGCGGCCTGTCCACCGAGCAGATGCAGACTCTGGCCCGGGAGTTCAATTATTCGGAAACCACCTTTGTTCTGCCGCCTGAGGACTCGCAGCACACGCGACAGGTGCGCATTTTCACGCCGCAGATTGAAGTGCCCTTTGCCGGTCATCCCAATGTCGGTACCGCCTTCATGCTGACTGCGCTGGGTCAGGTGCCCCTGGTCAACGAGCATGCCACGCTGCACTTCGAGGAGAAGGCCGGTCTGGTTACCGTGACCGTTGCCCGGCGCAGCAAGGATGAGGTCTACTGCGAACTGCAGGCGCCGCAGCGCCTGTCGCTTGGCGAGACCGTTTCAGCGGAGGAACTGGCTGGAGCCGTCGGGCTGAAGCCCGGCGATATTCTGACGGCCACGCATCAGCCCACCGTTGCCTCGGTCGGCCTGCCGTTTCTGGTTGCCGAAGTCACCGACCGGGCCGCGCTGGCACGGGCCAACCCGAATATCAATGCCATGCAGGCATTGCAGGGCCGAGGCATTACCCCAGACATCCACCTTTATACCCGTGACGGGGACGGTTATGACCTGCGCACCCGCATGTTCGCACCGCTGGATGGTGTGCTCGAGGACCCGGCAACCGGCAGTGCCAACTGTGCTCTGAGTGGTCTGCTGGCGCACTGCCAGCCTGAGGCCGATGGCGACTGGCAGTGGCACATTGCCCAGGGTGTGGAAATGGGACGACCCAGCGAACTGTTTGCCCGCGTGGACAAGCAGGCGGGTCAGGTGGGCACTGTCAGAATGGGTGGCTACAGTGTCCGGGTCGCCAGTGGCACCATTCGCGCCGACTGAGGGCAGCAGATTGAACGACGACCAGATCGGCCCTGTTCTCCCCGCTGCAGTCCGCGAGCAGTTGCCCGAGGCTGTTCAGACAGTTCCCATGGCACCGGGCGCCACGAATCGTCTGTGGCGACTGGAGGCCGGCGATCAGCGTTGGGTGTGGCGGCAGTTTGTACCGGCACCGGGGGTCGATCGGAACCGGGAGCACTCCATCATGCAGGCCTTGCAGGGAAGGTCCTGGATGCCGACGCTGCTGGCCTGGACACCGGAAGGCATGTTGTTGCCCTGGCTGGAGGGCCGGACGCCGGAGCCTGCTGATCTTGATGGCCGTGCGCGCGCCGCCCTGCCTGATCTACTGGTTCGACTCTGGCGCCACCCATTACCCGAGGTGCCGGCCTGGGACTATCCGGCTCTGGTGCGCGGCTATGCAGCAGACTGCCCGGATACCCCGCGCTGGCATCGGCTTGCCGACCGTCTGGTACGCGAATGCAGTCAGTGGCCGCAGGCCGAGCCCTGTCTGATGCACCATGATCTGCACCCCGGCAACCTGTTGCTGGCGGGCCGGCACTGGACGCTGCTGGACTGGGAATTTGCCGCGCGGGGCAACCCCTGGATTGATGCGGTCTGCCTTGACCGCTGGCTGGGCCTGTCGCACGCCGAGCGTGAACGGCTGCAACCCATGCTGGAACCGCATGCCGTCACAGCAGACCCCTGGGGCCATTATCGCAACTGGGTCGAAGGGCTGGATGCGCTATGGTACGCCGCTCGGGATCAGGGCAGGGGTTCACCGCGTGCGGTGACAAAGAGTTGATACCACTCTTCGCGTGACATCGTGACTTCCGAGGATTGTGCACAGGCTGCGATGCGCTCCGGGTTGGTGGTGCCGATCACCGGCTGGATGCCAGCCGGATGACGCTGCAGCCAGGCCAGCACGATGGCCTCCCGACTGGTGTTGTGCTGTTCCGCCAGTCGTTCAACCAGTTGCGCTGTATTCTGCACGGATTCCACTTCCTGGCTGACATCACGGCCGGTCAGGCGGCCCTGACTCAGGCATCCCCAGGCCTGCAACTGAATGCCCTGCTGACGGCAGAACTCCAGCGTGCCGGAGGGGAAGGTGGTGTCGGCACCGCGACCGGTGTTGAAGTCCACCTGATGATTGATCCAGTCCAGCGCGGTCAGGCTGAGCTCGAGTTGGTTGACCACCAGCGGTGACACCATGTGACTGCGCAGGAACCGCATCTGATGCTGTTGCATGTTGGACACCCCGAAATGCAGCACCTTGCCCTCCTCCTGCAACGCCTGAAAAAGTTCGGCCACAGGTTCGGGCTCCATCAAGGGATCCGGCCGGTGCAGCAGCAATATGTCCAGATAATCGGTATTCAGCCTCTTCAGGCTGTTTTCTACCGAGGTGCGGATCCATTCGGGACTGAAATCGAAACGCTGTGGGCCACTGGCATCGGCGAAGCGGATACCGCATTTGCTCTGCAGAATCATGCGCTGGCGAAAGTCAGGTCGGCGCTTCAGCAGGTCACCGAAGACGGCCTCTGCCTTGCCCCGGGTGTAGATATCGGCATGATCGAACACAGTGATCCCGGCTTCCAGAGCGGCTTCCACCGCAGCCTCGGCCTGCAGGTGTTCAGCCGACCCGGGTGCACTGTTGTTCCAGTCGCCGCCGAGGCCCATACAGCCATAGACCAGAGGTGACGCATTGTTGAAATAAAAGCTCAATGGTGTAGAAAAAATAACCCTAACCTCTTTGTTCAGCGCGGAGTAGTCGGTGCGTCAGATTGCGGACTGATGGCCAGTTCCGGGTTCACCAGTGGCTCGGGTGTGCCCCTTTGTGCCAGCCAGGCACCCAGCACCACAATCGATGCACCTGTAAATTGAACCATAGTCAGAGTTTCGTTCAACAGCAACCAGGCCAGTATGATTGCCGTGACAACTTCCAGGTAGGCAACACCTCCGGCAACTGGAGGCGACAGGCGACGAATGGCGGCTACGCCCGTCCAGTAGGCCAGCGCGGTAGCGATCAAACCCAGCCAGATTACCGACACCATGGCCGGCGCTTGCTGCCCGGCTATCGAGATCTCGCCACTGAGCACCGACCAGGGCAGCGTCCAGGGCTGGGCAATCACCGTCATGATCACGAAGGCCACACAGCCCCCAATGGCAATCAGCGCAATGGGCTCGACTTCGTCACTGCCGGCATCTGACAGCAGGAAAAACCCCGCCTGGCAGGCGGCAGCCAGACCGGCCAGCAGCAAACCCAGCGGATCCAGCACCACGCCCTTCCAGACTTCCAGCAGACCGCCCAGTCCCAGCACTGCTAGCGCGACCCCCAGCATGGCCGAGCGGGCCACCGGTTGGCGACGAATCAGGCCGACCCAGAGCAATACCAGCACCGGACCGAGAAACTCGATCAGCAGGGCAATGCCGACGGGGATGCGCGCGATAGACGCAAAGTAGAAGGCCTGCACGCCGGCAATCGGAAAAATGCCGTAGGCCAGCAGCAGCTTCCACTGGGTACGCAGCAGGCCGCGATAGATCCACGCCACGGGCAGCATCAGCAGGGCCATGCCGAGCAAGCGCAGCCAGGTGACCTGCAGTGGGTCAATGCCGGCATCCATCAGCGGGCGGGCAAAGGGGCCGGAACCACCGAAAGCGAGCGCCGACAGCAGCGCGAAGCCGAGACCGGACAGTTTGCGCCGTGCCGGCGGGGTCAGGGACGACATACAAGTCTCCGGACACTGGAAAAACGGCGCAGTTTAGTCTGAAACGGCTTTCAGGTCATGCCCTTTTGTGGCCGGTAGCAGCTTCAGTCAGTAACGGGGAGTGGCCGAACTGGTGCTCGATTGTGGACTCAGTTTCAGCAATACAATTCACTGACGTGACTTGTCCCGGTTTTGGGTCTAGCTTCAAGCAAAGAACCAACCAAAACAATGAGGATAAAACCATGCGTTGGATTATTGCTTTTGCCGCTGGCCTGCTGATGCTGACAGCGCACGCCGCGCCGAGCCCTGAGGGTGTCTGGCGCACGATTGATGATGATACCGGTGAAGCCCGGAGTCTGGTGGAAATCCAGGTGGTGAATGGTGAGCTGCAGGGCCATATCATCGAGATCATCAAGTCGGACCTGCCGGAAGATGAGTGGTACTGCACGCGCTGCAGTGGCGATAAACAGGGTCAGCCTTTTGTCGGTCTGCGCATCCTGGAAGAGATGACCTGGAGCGACCGTCA
>NZ_JAIUMC010000118.1 GCF_022565775.1 Natronospirillum sp. | reverse complement strand
CCAGTTGGAACTGCAATGCCGCTGCCTCGTTGAGCGTCAGACAGCACAGCAAAAACGCTTGCATCAAGATGTCAGACCGCCTCAGGTCGATGCGAAGTAACGTGATATCAACTCTGGCACCTCTGAAGATAAGTACCAGACCCGCCACCAGGGCGGCGTATAGAATCAGGCCCCATTCTGCGAAGTAGGTACCCAGAACAAAGCTGAACAGGATCACAGGCGCCAGCAGGCCGCCGACAAGGCAAGCCTCCAGAGAAAGCAGCTCGCCTGACCTTGGGGCCGGGCGCACGTACCTGAAGAAATCAGGCTTACGCAATCCGTCTCTGCTCATAAGTACGCGCCATTGGATGCCTCATGCGCATAGGGGTTAGCTGGAGCGTCCGGATGATCCAGGTCGTAGCGGTAGGACCCGACTAATGTAGCCCAGGGCCAGCGCTCCGCACGGTCGACGCCTCTGATGGTGCCGTGAGGCATCTTTACCTGAACGGGAACATCAGGAGGCACCGGCTGACCATCGGAATCATGGCCGTACCACCGGCTCCAGTTGCGCTTGTCGTCAGCCATCGCTGCTAGCTCCGTGTTTTGGGGAGGCGTTGAGCATTTCGAGGATCAGCCGGCCGTAAATCTCGTTTTCCGGACTCAGCCCGGTGCGCCGTCCTTGAGGATCTTCGACATACAGGCCGCCAGTAGGCCCCGTTCTCACAATCCAGCCATCAGGTACAACTACGTACGGGTGCTGGAGCAAAGTCGAGTGAGCTTGGATATCGCGCCACAGATCCCATAATGCTGTCGGGATTGGGTCAGAGTCCGAAGCGTCGCCGCAATCGCAGTCGGCCAAAAGTTCGCTCATAAGGGCGTCGAATCTGCTGGCGAACCTCAGTTCGCCGACACCCCGCATTCGCTCCGCAGAACCCACCACATCATTCACTGCCTGGATAGCTGTTTCAACAGGACAATTACGACCACTGTGTCTGCCGACATCAACCGAAAGCAGGTTGCCCACCTTTCAAAACGCGGGCGGCCGCCACCCTGCCTCATCCCACAGGGCTTCTGCCGCTTCTTGGCACTCTCCCAGGCTGGGCGCAAAACTTCGATCCAGTAGGCGACGCGCAGCCCCTTTGATTGCCTGGTCACGGTCATCAGGCACAGCTCGGGGTGCGTCGGTGTAATTGAAGTGATCCAGCTCACAGAGCCAGGTACAAGGCTCGCCGTCAGCCCCGGATTGTCTGCCAGTGATCACCCCGAATACTCTGTTCCCTGCATCTTCGTCGCCCGTCGAGACGTCAATGGAGACACGGTCACCCTTGGCAGGAGTGCGCGAGGAGGACTGATCAATGTCACGCAGTAGCGCATCCCTTTGCTGGGTAACTTCCGCCAGATGGGCCTTGAGTTGGCCAACATCGAACTGCAGCTCTTCGACCGTAGTCTCACTCATTGAGGCAATGGTCTCCTCCCCAAACGACCTCTCCATCAGTTCCCGGGTAGCGGGGTCGTCTGGGTTCAGAATACCCTCCTGAATCTGGTGGTCGAACCACTGCCCAATGCAATCTCGAAACTGTTCAGAGGCCTGCAGGAACTCAGGCTCTGAGTCGTCTCCCCAGTTGTCCAGCAGCCACTGCATGCGACTGAGTGCCAGCCGTTGTTGATCAGCACCGTATGGGGCATTGCCATCTTTTTGAATGTAGGCCCAATTGGCTTCGAAAATGAAACACCACAAGGCGACTCCCATTTGCGCATTGCTACAGTCCACAAACCTCTGGGACCATGCACGAGCAAGGTCGCGGATATTGCCTCGTGCTCCCAGGATATCCGGGTTCAGAACTGGGTCCAATGCGCCCCAGCCTTCGACACTGGCCACTGTGTCACATTGGCTCTGCACCAGGTCTGCGGGATTCTCTGCCTTAGTCGCTTTCGGAGTTGGAGGTTTCTCGTAGAGCCTCTTAATTTCTATCCGTGCGGACGGCACAGCAGCAATAAGGTCGTGAAGCCGCTGCAGTTGGTCTTTAGTCATCATCACTCAGCCCCCTAAAGTGTTATTCCAAGGATTTGCATATTTGAACTCGGGCAATTCAACCAAACATGGCAACCGTTGCCATATCAGTCACCTGGCGGCACCCACTCTTTAAGCTCCAGAGCCTTGTTGTGACCGCTCCCAGTCTGCCCGAAAAACGGCGGCATCATGGTCATCATCTGGGCGACGTATTTGTTCAACACCAGTGCTATGCGCGTACGCAGTGCGTGGCACAATCGCATGGGCCTCACGGAGCCAAAGGTGGTCGCCAGCAAGGCCAAACGGACTATGACTTTCAGCCCAACCATCAGGCCCCTTATGCTTGCAGCTGATTCTGTAGTCGCCTGGAGACTCAAGCCATGCCCAGTCACCCGGACCAGAACCAAATCCTGAATAGGGCCTAGGCTGCGGCTTCACCAACCACCGTGCCTGAGTCTTCCGGCCTTCCAGAGTGGCCCGCACCATTTCATCGGCGTATGATTGGGTGGGTCGTGTCTTAATCTGGCTGCTCATACGCTCCCCTGAATTTCCCCGAACTCAATCCTGCAACAGCCCATGCTTCACCCGCCTATGCGCCCGGGTCTCACCGGCATTGTGCGATCGCGCCAGCGCCACGAGATCTTCTGCAGAACCTTCGCTGATAATACGCGCTCGCTCCGAATCAGGCGGCTGCGAGATGAAAACACGTCTCAGGGTTTCGCGCAGGACTTCAGGGTCCTTTGGCTCTGCAATTTCTCTCGGCGTCATAGCGTCAACTCCCGCCTTTGTTCATGTCTGACCACAAGGATAATCCATCAGGAGCCACAAACGGGCCCGACAACCCCAGCCATTTGACTTCAAAGCCCCGCGCCTGAGCGAAGCGAAGGCGACCCACAGGGCACCACATACCGGACAGAGGCCAGCGGCCCCTGTCAGGCTCACTACCAGCGTTGCTGGTCACCGGGCCAGGAAGGTGAGCCAGCCTTGCAACTGGCGCAACTGAGGCGCCCAACAAGCGCTCTCGACATAGGTGTACAGTGGCGGGTAGTCGTGTTGCTTGCGCCGGATGAACCACTCGGCATCAGACTGGGTCAGGTGGGTGGATATGACCTCCTCGACTTCCTGTACCGGAAAGACCGACATGCCGTCAGGCAGATCGTTACTGGCCTGCTGAGCCTCGGCATCCACATCATGGGATGGCCAGGTCACACAAGAGTCATAGAAATTCATCGCACCCATATTAAACCTCTGCCTGGTGGTCGGTGATCGCGGTCATTGAAGCAATGCGGTATTCGGCATCATGAGTGCTGATTTCGCGATCGCAGGCAGCAGCAATAGCCCTCTGCTCGACATCGGTTATGCTCGTAGCACCACGCACAGTCACACTCGTGTTGCCCCAAGCCACCCGCTGGACTTCAACCTCATAGCTCACATGAGCCTCGGTAGATTCTTTATCGCCATCCCCATTGAGTATTCGACGCTGTTCATCCCAGTGCATGGTCCGGGGGATGCGTTCCTTGAGCGCCAGCACAAAGGCTTCCATTTGGCCTAGATCATGGGCGTCAAACAAGGAATCGATATCAACCCCTTTTTCCAATGTATAGCCATCATACGATCTGAAAAAAGAGGTTTCGATTTCACCCTCTGCGGTAAATCGGCAGTTGATGTGATGACGAACCGAGTCCTCCCCGTCATAACCGTGGTCCGCATCAAAGGGAATCTTAGCTTCCATCAATTGATCGCGGATATCGATGAACACCGGCAGACCATCAGCGCCATCAGAATCGAACTGATAGAACTCTCCACAGTCAGTAAAGCAATGGGCAGGGTAACCACCCTCGCCCACGGCTTCGCGTAGCTTGTCGGCATGCTCTTTGAGGACAGCAAAACTGAAAGTAATCGGGTCACTCATAATATGTTCTCCACAGAAATTAAACATGGGACCAGGCGCACTGGAGCATCATTGTTCAGGGAGCCAGCGGCCCGCCTGGCACTTGAATCGCGTCACGCAACTGATCGATAGCATCCGAGTCCAGATGGCCTGATTCAGCCATCCGCACAATGTCTTCGACATTCACGTACTGATCTGAGATGGGCACATGCTTGGCACCATAGCCATCATCAGTCCAACGGCCATACAGGCGCTCAGAAAAGCATGGAGACGCCAGAATGGGCGTGCAGGCCGCATCAAAGGGGATCTCCTGAGCACACAGGATATCCAGAGCCTCAGCAACCTTCGCATCGCTGACAGTCAGTCCGGAAACGGTGACAAAGTCGCCCTGCTTCGTGACCTCAAGGTCGTCCGCGTCACTCCAGGAATCTGCAATGGTTTGTGCCATTACACTGTGTGATTTGCTGAGTACGATCACCGCATCAGACTCATCAACCAAATTGCGCTTGAAGGTCTTGACGGCTTCAAGAGAGCTTGGAGTCAATGTTGTCATAAGCACGCACCTATTCCGTATTTGATAATGCCATTATGACGCCACGCGGGTGGTTTTGCGCCAGCCCGGCGCCCGCCATTGAACATCAGAGCCCACGCTTGAGCGCAGCGAAAGAGCGACCTGCAAGGCAGCCATGTGAGGCCCGCCATAAGCAGGCCTCAACATCCAGCCGGTACAGACCACATCTGCTCAGATTTAGAACGGCACATCCGGCACAAATGGTCGCACACGGGGTGCCCAGGCCTGCCCGCGAACCAGTCGGACATGGTGCACACTGTCAACGGGGGAGCGTGTCCACCGAACGTCGCGTTCGGGGCTGATGCCAAGCACCTCGTCCTGATCAGGGTATGAGAGTGACGAAGACACAAAACCGGCATCCAAACCAGAGAAGATGGTGTCGTCAATGCCCGGAGGACCAGATACTAGCGACTCGAGTGACTCCAGTTCATCAATACTGGGAACGCGCCAGTCACTATGCCCTGCGAAAGTGAAGGCCGCGGCCGCCGCTTGTGCAGCCTCCAAGGTCATAAATTCTGGATCCCCATGAATCCGCCCATTGTCCCACTCTTGACCTACTGCGGGGCGCATCCACATCAGGCCGGTTAAAAGATCAGTAACGGTGCCATCCCCGTGATCGTCATACCGCTTGCCATACTCTGTCACAACCGCCTCTTCGGCCGTACGCCCATCTACTAGAACATCGTGGATACCAAACACCTGACCAAAGAACACGGTGTCGATATGTTGAATTCGCACGCCTGATCGATATGCAATGTAATCCTTCAGCTCCTCGCCTTTAGCCTCGAGGGCAGCGAGCAGATCGTTCGCAGAAGCTCTATCATCAAGGTCCGCGAAATAGCTTCGAAACTCCGTTGTCGTTACGGCCCAGGCCGCAAATGCCTTTCCTATCCACTCGAGTGCCAGGTGAGGATGTTCCACCATCGTCTTCGGCGCTTCGTAGTGCACTTTAACATGCTCCAAGCCTTTGGCTTTATGACGCACAAAAATCAGGGTGCCGGTGAAGTCTGACATGCAAGTATCCTCGTTCAGATGTTTGGATGATTACCAACTCTCGTTTGATCGAGCGCTGGCAGGCAGTAGCGCGGGTGGTTGGTGGTTGGTGGTCAGCAGACCACCAGACCTTCGATATCTTTGGCCCTGCTGTGCACGATCGGCTCCAGCATGAGGCCGAAAGTCAGCACTCGACGTTGTAGCTCAAGCACCAGGGTAGCCTCCGCATAGTCGTGTGGCAGGGGTGCGCTGTTGACCGCAATAGCGCCATCGACCACCTCGACAGAGATCACTTCTTGTCCATCCTTATGGCCAACGAAACCATTGGAAGTTTTCTGGACCGTCTCGCCGTGATTCCCGTTCCAAATTAGCTCAGCCATGGCGTGTTAAGTCCCCATCACCGATCATAATGTGCCTGACCTCAAGCCCGGCCTCGGTTTCCTCCTGGCCCCACACCCTGTTCATGCACATTTTTGTGAACTCATCATTCTCTTTCAGAGTACCCTCCAGGATTCTGTCCACGAACCACAGGCCTATTTCAGTGGTCAATCTGCGCGGGCAGGTCACAAACGAAGGGGTTTCATCAACCGGCCCCCAGATTTCCAACAGCCGCTGCAAGCGGCTCAGAGCCAATTGGCGCTGCGAGACTTTTGACTCAACGTGGTCCCATATTCTTTCGAACATGAAATCCCACAACTGCTGGCCAGGGCGCGATTTCATGTTGGTAAATGACGCGGCCCAGCTCCACGCCTGGAGATTCAGGTCTCCAGAGATATGTCCGTCTGGATTAAGTACCGGGTCCAGCGAGCCCCACCCGGCGATGTCAGCGATCATGTCACTGTGCGTTTCAGCAACGATGCTCAGGTCTTCGGGTCGCTGGCCTGACGAAGGGGCAGCCGTGAAATACTGATGCATAACCACCTGTTCATCTTCCAGAACCGCGATAAGGTCACGAAAACGCTGAAGGTTTGCCCTGGTGAACGGAGCTGCTTTGATAGTCATATTGGTCGCCTGTATTCGATACCTACAGGGCAATTATGACGGCTGGCGGGTGGTTTGACTAAAAGCCTGACCCTGGCATTACTAACCAGTAGCCAGCCTTGAGCGAAGCGAAAGGGAGCGCCCAGGCCGCGACGGCACCACAGAGACCGTCAGGCATTCGGGCGCCGAATCAGTACACAAACTCAGGCTCTTCTGTCAGCACTAGGTCCTGGTCATCGGCAGAGAAAACAAGGCTTTCCCCCAGTGAGGCCAGATCCTGGCAGAATGTCGAAAACAGCGTGTCCATGTGCATAAACCGGTCCTCGGTCAGTGTGGGGGTGGCCCAGTCGAGGCCTACTTGCTCACACTCTCGCTTATACATGACCACCTGATTCTGATACTCATCTATGCTGCCCTGCAATTCGAGGAACTCCGCGCGAACCTGTCGGGTCTGTAGCGGCCGGCAAGTGCGGAAGATGGCCTGTCGCTCAGTGCTGTAGCTCCAGTGACGGGAATACATGATCACACGACTTGCCTGGTGAATGTTCAGCCCGCGCCGGCAGCACTGGATGCTGGCCACCAGAATCATTACCGGACCGAAGCGGAACTGCTCATTAAGCGCTCGGGTACGTCGCTTGATGGCCATTTGGCCATGCAGACCCACGACATCATGCCCTTGGGCGCGAATGAGGTCACAGAGCCGCTCTACCTGTTCAGGCCCGTCTACGTAGACAATCACCTTCTCGCCGGCCTCTGCTAGTTCGATTGAGCGTGCGGCCGCGTAGCGCTGCTTGGTGGTCGCCGGGGAGTCGAGCCTGGCAAAGTTGCTGGAGGCAAGTTGTGGCATGTTGGCCGCTCGCACACAGGCCCCTACTCGTGCCAGTGTGACAGCAAAATTGATGTTCTTGCCCTCTTCCACGCGCAGGCGAAGTTGGCTCTCATAGAACCTGGAGAAATCAGTGGAAACCCGGTGATAGTGACTGAAGTGATCCCGGTCCCACTTGAGAACTACCTTGCGAGCCAGTGGCGGCTCGATTTGAACATGTCGGGCGACCTCAGGTTCGCCCTGCAGGCGTCTTGAAACCAGCGGCGCCAGCCACTGTCGATAGCCGATGACATCCTGGATCATCGGTATTTCACTGCGGAACTCGGACCCGTCCTCGTGTGAGCCCATGCTCAGGGTCACAAAGCGCCGGCTGAACTCCGTGCGCCCTTGCTCCAGGTAAGCCGCTGATTTGTAAGCCCGCTCGTCCAGACTGTAGTGCCACCGCCCATACTGTTGTAGCGCCGTACTGTCTCCGGCCACCCACGTCATCAGGGGCAATGCATCACGGGGATAATTGGCATTCGGGGTGCCATCCAGGATGTAGCGGCGCTTGGGGTGCAGCTTGGCGATTGCCCGAGACTGGGCTGTACTCTCGTGCGCCAGCAATGAGCCTTCATCGGCCACGGCAATCGATATGCGCTTGGCCAGCAGGTCCGCATACGTGCGCGCTCTTCGCTTCTGTGCCGGCGTTGCGTTCGCAATCATCTGCAGTGGTTGGCGCAGGCGATTGTAGGTGATGATGTTGATCCGCTTCAGGTCACGGGCATCTTCTGGGCGCTCGATCACCTGCCACTCATCATCGGCCAGGCCAAAATCTGTGATCTCGATGGCCAGTTCGTCCACCAGGTAGGGCTCAACCATGATCAGGCTATGCTTACCGCCCATCAAAGCAAGCGCCAGCGCCAGCCGGCCCTTGCCAAGACCCATCTCCCACGCCATAACCTGACCGGTTCGCGTCATCAGCGCCTCAACCAGCCCGTGCATCTGGAAGTCCCAGGTCAGCAAGCGATCGACTCCGCGTTT
>NZ_JAIUMC010000117.1 GCF_022565775.1 Natronospirillum sp. | reverse complement strand
CGGATTTACCGCCACCCTCCAACATTTTCCCGTACTTCCGCGATGAACCTTTTTTATGCGCATTAATTAAGCCTGATTTCTATGGATGCCTTTCTGGTTTCAACGCTCGCTATCAGCATTGCGGAGATTGGTGATCGATCCCTGTTACTGGCTCTGCTGTTGGGTATTCGCTATCGCAGACCATGGCCCGTCTTTTGGGGCATGGTTCTGGGTCTGTTCGCCAATCAACTGCTGAGTGCGCTGGTAGGGCTGTGGCTGTTCTCTCTATTGCCGCCCCTGTGGCAACCTTGGTTGATTGCTGCCGTTTTTCTGTTGATGGCCGTTTGGCTGTTGTTCGAGGAGGACGATGAAGTGCCCCCGGTGCAGCCGGGCCTTCATCTACTGTTGGGGTCCGCACTGGCGTTCTTTTTGCTGGAGATGGCCGACAAGACCCAAGTAACCGTGATTGCACTGATGGGTGCTTACGGCCAACTGGTGCCCGTGGTATTGGGCGCTACCCTGGGTATTTTGTTGGTGACTACGCCTGCCCTGTGGCTGGGGAACAAGTTTGCCGATAGGATACCGAGCAAAACCGTTCATCGCCTCGCCAGCTTGCTGTTCCTGCTGCTGGCACTATGGATTGTGGCCGATGCGCTCGGCTGGCTGCCTAACTGGTGGTCAGTTACAGAGCTGTTTCCGCGCCTGTCCGCGCCTGTCCGCGCCTGACGCTGCCAACGACTGAGTGTCGGACACAAAAAAGGCGACAGTGGATAATTCAACTGTCGCCGTTGAGGCTCTCAACTGCGTGCTGGTGGTCCCACCAACGCCAGGAATCAGAGTTGCAGTAGCGAGATATCCGCCACCTGCAGAAACAAGGTCCTGACCCGGTAAAGCAGCGCCAGCCTTTGTTGCCGTTCTGCAGCGTCTTCCGACATCACCATCACGTCCTCAAAGAACTGATCCAGCGGATCCTTCAGGCTGCTCAGTGCCTGTAGCGCGCCATCATAGTCCGCCTTGTTGACCGAAGCCGAGACTGCAGTCTCCAGGGACGCCAAGCGCTCGATCAGAGCTCTTTCGGCATCGCTCTTCAGTGCGTCCGTGGCCGTAACTGAGGCCACGTCTACATCGGCCTTGCCCAGAAGGTTGGCCACACGCTTGTTGGCTTCACTCAGACTGGCCGCGGCCGGGCTCGCCTTGAAGGCCTGAACACCGCCCACACGCTGGTGGATATCCAGCGGCACGGTCAGGTTCAGTTCACGCACCGCATAGAAAACATCGGTGGCGATACCCTGATCCTGGTACCAGGCGCGCAGCCTTTCCAGAATGTATTCCAGTGCACCCTGCACCGCCTGGTCGCGCTCGGGCAGTGATCGATCACCATAGCCTGCCAATGCCTTGTCGAGCAGTGCCTTCAAGTCCAGTGGCAGCGCCTTTTCGATGAGCAGGCGCAGCACCCCCAGCGAGGCCCGGCGCAGGGCGAACGGGTCTCTGGTTCCGGTGGGCTTCTGACCAATGGCAAAGATGCCGATCAGGGTATCGAGGCGGTCAGCCAGCGCCACGAGGCTGCCTTCCAGCGTTTCCGGCAGGTCATCGCCAGCGAAGGCAGGCCGGTAGTGATCACGAATGGCGCTGGCCACGCCCTCCGGCTCACCGCCCCGACGGGCGTAATAGGAGCCGGCGATGCCCTGCAGGTCATCGAACTCGAATACCAGATCGGTCACCAGATCGGCTTTGGCCAGCAGGGCGGCGCGACTGGCAATGGCTCGATCCGCATGGGCAAGGTCAGCCAGATATCCGGCCAATTGCTCGATTCTTCGTGCCTTGTCACCCACCGTGCCCAACTGCTTCTGAAACACCACCTTGTCGAGTTTGGCCACCTGATCTCCCAGCGGAGTTTTCAGGTCGCTCTCCCAGAAAAAGGCCGCATCTGCCAGGCGAGGGCGAATCACTTTTTCGTTGCCGCTGACCACCAGTTCCGGTGAGTTGCTTTCCAGGTTGGCGACAAAAAAGAACCGATTGACCAGTTCTCCACTGTCCGCCCGCGCCGGGAAGTATTTCTGGTGCTCCTGCATCGAGGAGACCAGGGCTTCAGCCGGTACATCGAGGAATCGGGATTCGAACTCGCCGCTGAGTACCACAGGCCACTCGTTCAAAGCCGTGACTTCATCCAGCAGGTCTTCTTCTACCACCACCTGAACGCGGTGCTGGTGCGACGCCTTGCTCAGGTGGTCGCGGATGTAGTCTCTCCGGGCTTCGAACCCTGCCAGCACCCAACCTTTTTCGCGCAGTTCCTGCTCGTAGTCCGCAGGCTGTCGAATGGTGATGGCCTCCGGGGCATGGATCCGGTGTCCGTAGCTGACATCGTCAGCTGTCAGTCCGAAGGCTTCATAGGGCAGCACATCTTTACCCCAAAGCGCCAGCAACCATTTGACCGGGCGCACGAACTCGAACCGGTGGCTGCCCCAGCGCATGCGCTTGGCGATCGGCAAGCGATCCAGGGCCCGATCCAGAATGCCGGGCAGCAGCGCACTGGTGGCCTTGCCGGGCTCGGTGCCGCGATACACCAGGTAGGCTCCTTTGTCAGTCTCTACCTGTTCCAGCTCTGCCACAGTGACGCCACAGGAATTGGCAAAGCCACTGGCCGCGCGCGTCGGTTCACCGGACGTATCAAAGGCCGCCTTGACGGCCGGCCCCCGTCGTTCATAGGTCCGGTCAGCCTGACGGCTTTCCACCGTGGTGATGCGCAACGCCAGGCGGCGCGGCGCGGCAAAGCGGGCCACAGTGCCATAACCGAGACCGGCTTCTTCGAGGCCGGCCAAGACTTCTTTTTCCAGGGCTATGGAAAGTGCCAGCAGTGACTTTGGCGGCAGCTCTTCAGTACCCAATTCGAATAGGAAATCCCGGGTTCCGGTTGCATCGCTCATTGTGCACCCTCCTTGCTTTTCTGGCCCTGGACTCTGGCCTTGATGTCCGCATCGGCCATGGGGAAGCCGAGTGCCTCGCGTGACGCGTAATAGGCTTCGGCCACCGCCCGGGACAGGGTGCGAATGCGCAGAATGTAGCCCTGCCGCTCAGTCACTGAAATGGCATGGCGGGCGTCGAGCAGATTGAAGGTGTGCCCGGCTTTCAGAATCTGTTCATAGGCCGGCAGCGGCAGCCCGGCATCAATCAGGCGCTTGCTGGCCGCTTCGTGCTCATCGAAAGCCGCAAACAGGGCGGTGACATTTGCATGCTCGAAGTTATAGCGGGACTGCTCGACTTCGTTCTGATGGTATACATCGCCATAGGTCACAACATGGCCATCGGGGCTGCGTGTCCAGATCAGGTCATAGACATTGTCGACTTCCTGAATATACATGGCCAGGCGCTCCAGGCCATAGGTCAGCTCGCCGGTCACCGGAAAGCACTCCAGCCCCCCTACCTGCTGAAAGTAGGTGAACTGCGTCACCTCCATGCCATTCAGCCAGACCTCCCAGCCCAGCCCCCACGCCCCCAGCGTCGGGTTTTCCCAGTTGTCTTCAACAAAGCGGATGTCATGTACCTGCGGGTCAATCCCCAGCACCTTCAGAGACCCCAGGTAGAGGTCCTGCAGATTGTCCGGCGAGGGTTTCAGTACCACCTGATACTGGTAATAGTGTTGCAGGCGATTCGGGTTTTCGCCATAGCGGCCGTCGGTCGGGCGCCGGCTGGGCTGCACATAGGCAGCATTCCAGCGCTCCGGGCCTATGGCCCGAAGGAAGGTGGCGGGGTGAGACGTTCCGGCACCCACCTCCATATCGAGCGGTTGCAGCATCACGCAGCCGTGTTCGGCCCAGTATTGCTGCAACGTGAGAATCAGTTCCTGAAAGGTCGGTTTAGCAGACACAGTGCACCCTTTGAAGTTTGTGACCACTCACTAACTGTCGCCGTGGCCAAACAGCCGCGATGACGCTACCCGGCTAAACAGATCGCATGGGCCTCTCGGTCCTGCGCCACCGGGGGGAGCTAATGAGTACAGTGAAGACGCCCGACGAGCGGCAACGAAGTGCGCATTATAAACGGGGGGCGAAGGCTTGCCTACCGGCGCCAGAACATCGGGCTGAGCACGATGATCAGGGTGAAGATTTCCAACCGACCCATCAGCATGGCAAAACAGAGCAGCCACTTGGAGGTGTCCGGGATCGCGCTGTAGTTCGACGCCACGGCGCCAAGGCCCGGACCCAAATTGTTCATGGCGCTGCCGACAGCGGACCAGGAGGTCACAAAATCCAGCCCGGTGCCCAGCATGGCGGTCAGCAGCACCAGAAACACGAACACATAGACGGAAAAATAGCCCCAGACCGCATTGAGTACGCGGTCAGGCACCTCGGCGCGCCCCACCTTGACCGGAAAAACGCCATTGGGGTGAATCAGTCGCTTGACCTCCCGCACACCCTGTTGCCACAGCAGCAGTATGCGGATGGACTTCATGCCGCCGGCAGTCGACCCGGCACAGCCCCCGAAGAAGGAGGCCATGAACAGCAGGAAGGGCAGAAACAACGGAAAATGGGCAAAACCTGTGCTGGAGAAGCCGGTCGTGGTCATGATGGACGTGGCTTCAAAGGCGCCGATGCGCAGAGCCCGCAAACCGGTTTCGGCACTCGTCACCCAGAGGGTCACTGTGGTGACACCGATCAGACCAACGATGATGAGCAGGAAAAACCGATACTCCGGATCCTTCAGATACTGTGCCGGGTTGCGCGACCGGAAGGCCACGAAGTGCAGCCCGAAATTGGCCGCTGCCAGCAACATGAAGACAATGGCCACGGCCTCGACCATGCCATTGTCGAAAACCCCGATATTGCCGTCGTAGGTCGAGAAACCGCCAATGGCGACCGTGCTGAAGGCATGGCCAATGGCGTCAAACGGTGACATGCCGGCCAGCCAGTAGCCCAGGCCACAGGCCACGGTAAGTCCGGCATAGATCATCCACAGGGCTTTCGCGGTTTCCGCAATGCGGGGGGCCAGTTTGTTGTCCTTCATGGGGCCGGACATCTCGGCCCTGTACAACTGCATGCCCCCGACGCCCAGCATGGGCAGTATGGCGACGGCGAGCACGATGATGCCCATGCCACCCATCCACTGCAGTTGCTGACGATAGAGGCGAATGGATTCGGGCAGATGCTCGATGCCGGTCATTACCGTGGCACCGGTGGTGGTCAGGCCGGAGAAGGATTCGAAAAAGGCGTCTGTATAGGTCAGGCCGGCATCTGCCGACAGGTAAAGTGGCAGCGAACCGGCAGTGCCCAGTACCACCCAGAAGAGAGCCGTCACCATGAACCCTTCACGGGTACGCAACTCGTCGCGCGTGCGCATGACGGGTAGCCAGAGCATCAGTCCGACCCCGAGGATCAGGACAAAGGACCAGCCGAAAGAATAAAAGGCGCCGTCGTCATACCACAGCGAGATGCCTGCCGGTGGCAGCATGGCCACGGAAAACAGCATCAGCATCAGGCCGAGCACGCGCATCATGATCCGGTAGTGCATGCCGGCCCCTAGAAGAACGTCAATCCGACCTGGAACAAGCGCTCCACGTCGCGAATGCGTTTCTTGTTCATCAGAAACAGGATGACATGGTCATCCGATTCGATGACCAGACCCCGATGGGCCATGATGACCTCACTGTCGCGCACCACGGCTCCGATGGTGGCGCCCTCCGGCAGGTCAATATCGGCGATATTGCGCCCCACCACGCGCGAACTGCTGCGGTCACCGTGCGCCACGGCCTCGACTGCCTCGGCAGCGCCCCGGCGCAGCGAGTGCACATTGACAATATCGCCGCGGCGCACATGGGTCAGCAGACTGCCGACTGTGGCCTGTGACGGCGAAATGGCGATATCGATTTCGCCACCCTGTACCAGATCGACATAGGCCGGGTTGTTGATCAGTGTCATGACCTTGCGCGCACCAAGCCGTTTGGCCAGCATCGAGGACATGATGTTGGCCTCGTCATCGTTGGTCAGCGCGATGAAGATATCGGTGTCCTCGATATTTTCGGACACCAGCAACTCCTGATCCGAGGCATTGCCCTGCAACACCACCGTGCTGTTCAGGTGCTCCGACAGGTGCAAACATCGCTCCGGATTGCGCTCCAGCAGCTTGACCCGATACCGGGCCTCGATCGAGCTGGCCAGGCGAAAGCCGATATTGCCCCCGCCGGCGATCAGAATGCGTTTGTAGGCCACTTCCTTGCGCCGCAGTTCGCTCATGACGGCGCGGATGTTCTGTCGCGCCGAGATGAAAAACACCTCGTCGCCGGGCTCAATGCGGGTGCCGCCTTCGGGCAGTACCGGCCGATCCTTGCGAAAGATGGCGGCCACGCGTGCCGGCACATTGGGCATGTGCTGGCGCAGGAAGCGCAACTCCTGGCCGACCAGTGGGCCGCCTTCATAAGCGCGTACGGCGACCAGCTTGATCTGGCCCTCGGCGAAATCCAGCACCTGCAGGGCGCCCGGGTGCTCGATCAGATGGCGAATATAGTCACAGACCACTTGTTCAGGGCTGATCAGAACGTCTACCGGGCAGGCCTCGATACGAAACAGTGCATCGGCGTGCTTCAGGTAGTCCGGATTGCGGATGCGGGCAATCTTGGTCGGGGTCTTGAAGAGCGCCAGAGCGACCTGGGAGGCCGCCATATTGACTTCGTCACTGCTGGTGACGCAGATGATCAGGTCCGCGTCGTCGGCGCCGGCCTGGGCCATGATCGATGGATGCGAGGCCATGCCGTGAACGGTGCGGATATCCAGCTTTTCCTGCAATTCACGCAGGCGATCACCGTTGGTGTCGACCAGCGTGATGTCGTTGTCTTCATGGGCCAGCGTGTCAGCCAGATTACCTCCCACCTGACCGGCACCCAGAATTACAATCTTCATCCTGCACTATCCATCGAGCTGGGAGTCCTCTTTTTTACGCAGCCGCGCATAATAGAATCCGTCGGCCCCGTCCTCGCGTGGTAGCCATTGTTCACCGAATGTATCGGGAAGTCCATGCGTGGGGGCCAACCCCTGACGGGAAAGTCCAGTCACTTCTGCGTCCGGGGTTTCGGCCACAAAGCGGGCCACCTGTTCCCGGTTTTCCTCTGGCAGCACGGAGCAGGTGGCATACAACAGCACGCCACCCGGTTTCAGCGTGCGCCAGGTGGCATCGAGAATGCGTGCTTGCAGGTCTACCAAGCCGGTGATGTCCTGTGGATTGCGCAGCAGCTTGATGTCCGGATGGCGCCGGATGACGCCGGTACCGGAGCAGGGGACATCGAGCAGAATCCGGTCGAAGGGTACTCCGTCCCACCAGGCCTCCGTGTCCTCGGCTGCTGCATGCACCAGTCGGGCGCGGCGCTGCAAGCGTTGCAGATTGTCTTCCACCAGCGTCAGACGACGGGCATTGGCATCCAGAGCAACCACTTCTCCCTGTTCCTGTCCGGCCGGGCCCATCAGTTCCAGGATATGTCCGGTCTTGCCCCCGGGTGCCGCACAGGCGTCCAGAATCCGTTCACCTGTCTGTGGTGCCAGCCAATAGGCGGCCATCTGCGCAGCCTCGTCCTGCACGGACACCAGACCCTCGTCGAACCCGGGCAGGGTATGCACATCGCAGGCCTCGGTCAGCATGACCCCACAGGGGCTGATGGCGGTCGGGTGACCGGACAGCCCGGCGGCTTCCAGCCTGTCCAGCCAGGCCTCGCGTGGGCCGCCGGCCGGGTCAAGGCGCAACGTCATCGGGCCGGGCTGCTGATTGGCTTCGAGAATGTCCTGCCAGTGTTCCGGCCAGGCTTCACGCAGAGCCTTGATCAGCCACTGCGGATGGTTCCAGCGCACCGTGTCCTGATCCGGCAGGGTCAGTTCGCCGCGCATCGACTTGCGCAGGATGGCGTTCACCAGGCCTTTGGCCCAGTGTTTTTTCAGCAGCCGTGTGGCCTCGACCGTGGAGTCTACGGCGGCATGGTCAGGTGTGGCCATGAAGCGTTGCTGGCAGAGCCCGACCATGATCAGGCAATGGATATCCAGATCCTTTTTCTTCAAGGGTTTGCTCAGAGCCTGCCGGGTCAGTGCATCCAGCTCCTGAAAATGCCGTATCGTCTGATAGACGAGCGCCTGCAGAAAGCCCCGATCGCGTGGTTCGACTTTTTGCAGGGCAGCGGGCAGGCACTCGGCCAGACTTTGCTTGTCCTGCCAGACCTGCAGTACACAGCGACAAGCGGCGGCGCGTGTGCCCGCCATCAGCGCAATACCTCACCGTCGACCAGCGTCTTGCCACCACCGCGCAGCCAATCTGCGGCAGTCATGCGTTTCTTGCCGGCGGGCTGCACCTCCAGCAGTTCCAGCCAGCCCTCTGTGGTGGCCACCAGAATCCTGTTCCCGTCGGGCCGGCGTACAGTACCGGGGGCCGCGGCGGAGTGATCTGCGGCAAAACCAGCACGCCAGACCCTGACGGGTTGCTCCTGCCACGGGAACCAGCACACCGGCCAGGGATTGAAGGCGCGCACGGTGCGCTCCAGATGCGATGCGCTCTGCTGCCAGTCCAGACGCGCTTCCGCCTTGGACAGCTTGTCGGCATAGGTGACGCCGACTTCTGGCTGCGGTTGAGCATTCCGGACCAG